>DAHUYF010000168.1 GCA_027315365.1 Rhodospirillales bacterium
AGCGCCCAGGAGGGCAGCGCCGCGGCCGGGCGGTCCCGCTCGGCAAGCGGCTCGCGGCGGTCGGGTTTGGCGCGCTGCGGCGTCGCCAGCCGCCAGCCGCGGCCGCGCCAGAGGCCGCCGCCGGGCTCGATCTCGATCGCCGCCGCGCCGGGTGCGGCTTCGAGGCCGCGGGCGACGAGGTGGTACCAGCATTGCTCGGGCGGCGCCTGCCGGTTGCGCCAGCCGCAGATGTAGAGCCGGTCCTCGGCGCGGGTCAGCGCCACATAGAGCAGCCGCCGGTACTCGGCCTCGCGGCGCGCGCGCGCCTCGGCGAGCGCCGCTTCCAGCGCCGGCGCGGCGCAGCCGTCATGCGCCTTCCACAGCGGCAGCCCCTCGCCGGTCCACAGCAGCGGCAGCGCCTGGCGCGGCACCTGCATGGTGTCGGGCAGGAACACGATCGGCGCCTGCAGCCCCTTGGCGCCGTGCACGGTAAGCACGCGCACCTCGTTGCGCCCGCGCTGCTCGAGGTCGCGCTTCACCTCGGTCTCGCCGGTGGCGAGCCAGTGCAGGAAGCCCTGCAGCGAAGGCCCGTGCATGCGCTCATAGGCGAGCGCCAGCGACAGGAACTCGTCGAGCGGATCCTCCGCCTCGGGGCCGAGCCGCGCCAGCACCGCGCGCCGGCCGCCCGCGGCGCCCAGCACCTCGGCGAAGAGCTCGTAAGGCGGTGCGAAATCCGCGCGGGCCAGCAGCGCGCCGAGCCGCTGCGCGGCCGCGGCGAAATCCGGCTGCTCGCCAGCGCGCGCGCGCAGCTCCTGCCAAAGCGAGCGCCGGCGCGGGAAGGCCAGATCGAACAGGCGCTCGTCATCGAAGCCGAAGAGCGGCCCTTTCAGCACCGTGGCCAGCGTCAGATCGTCGTCGGGCAGCAGCAGGAACTGCCCCAGCGCCATCATGTCCTGCACCGCGAGCTGGTCGGTGAGCAGCATGCGGTCGACGCCGGCGACCGCGACCTCGACCTGCTTCAGCGCGCGCACCAGCTCGGTGACGAAGGCGCCGCGCCGCCGCACCAGCACCATGACGTCGCCCGCCTGCACCGGCCGGTCGCGCGCCGCCAGCCGCTCGCCGCGCTCGAGCCAGCCTTTGATGGTGGCGGCGATGGCCTGCGCCAGCAGCGCTTGCGGCGCGCGCAGCCGGCGCTGCTCCAGCGGCAGCTCCCAGGGCGCGGCGTCGGGCGCGGCGTCGGGCTCGACCGGCGGCCACAGCTCGACCAGCCCGGCATGGCCCTCGCGGAACGGAAGATGACGGATCGGCGCGCCGTCGAGCGCTACGCCGTCGCCCGCTTCGGCGCGGGCGAAGACCGCGTCGACGGCGGCGAGCACCGCGTCGGTCGAACGGAAGGAAATGTCGAGATCGACGCTGCGCCAGGAGCGTTGCGCCGCGGCCACGCGCGCCGCGAAATGTGCGCGCAGGCGCAGGAAGGCCTGGGGATCGGCGCGCTGGAAGCTGTAGATCGACTGCTTGGCGTCACCGACCGCGAAGATGGTGCGGCGCTCGGCGCGCGCGCCCTCGCCGGCGAAGAATTCGTCGGCCAGCGCCTGCACCACCTGCCACTGCTCGGGGTTGGTGTCCTGCGCCTCGTCGATCAGGATGTGGTCGAGGCCGCCATCGAGCTTGAACAGCACCCAGGGCGCCACCCCCGGGCGCTGCAGCAGATCGCGGGCGCCGAGCACGAGATCGTCGTAATCGAGCAGCGCGCGCGCGCTCTTGTGCCGCTCATAGGCCCCGAGCAGCGCGTCGCCCAGCCGCACCAGCGCGGTGGTCGCGGCATGGAGCGCCGCGGCGCCGCGCGCGGTCACGACCGCGGCCAGGCGTTCGGCCTCCGCCGCCAGCGCCGCCGCCGCCGCGGGCTGCCGCTCGGCGAGCTTCTTGGTCATGATGTTGGCGCGGCGCGGTCCTTCCCGGGTGAAGAAGGCGCGGAGATACTCGTCGAACAGCAGCACGCGATCGCTCAGGGATGCGGCGAGCCAGTCGTCGAGCCGGCGGCCGCATTTCTGGTCGTTGACGCCGCTTTGCAGCAGCAGCGACGCCGCGCGCCGGAGCGCGCCGCCCTCGAAGGCGGCATCGCGGCAGGCGGCGGCGACGATCCCGTCCTCGCTGGCGCCGGCGGCGAGGCCGAGCCGGTCGGCGAGCGACGCGGCGAAGGCCTCGGAGCCGCCGTCGAGCGCGCGGACGAGGCGCGCGCGCTCCAGCGCGAGCGCGCCGATCAGCGCATCGAAGCTGCGCTCGGGGATATGCCGCGTCACTTCGGCGAGCGCTGCGGCGAGGCCGTCATCGCCGCCGCGCGCCGCCGCCAGCACCGCCTCGCGCGCCGCCGCCAGCGCCTCGGCGGCGCTGCGCTCGTCCATCACCTCGAAATGCGGCGCAACGCCGGCCTCGATCGGGAAGCGGCGCAGCAGCGACTGGCAGAAGGCGTGGATGGTCTCGATGCGCATGCCGCCCGGCGCGTCGAGCACGCGGGCGAAGAGCTGGCGCGCGCGCTGCAGCAGCGCCGCATCCGGCAGCGCGCCGGTGAGCGCCAGCAGCTCCTGCGCCAGTTCGCCCTCGCCGCGCACCGCCCAGAGGCCGAGACGCTGGTTGATCCGGTTCGCCATCTCGGCCGCGGCCGCCTTGGTGAAGGTGAGGCACAGGATGCGCGTCGGCGATGCGCCCGCCAGCATCAGCGCCAGCACGCGGTCGGTGAGCACCTTGGTCTTGCCGGTGCCGGCCGAAGCGGCGACCCAGACCGAGGCGGCGACGTCGGCGGCCTCCTGCTGGCGCTTGCCGGGATCGGGTGCGGTCATTCGCCGCCCTCGCCCAAGACCGACCATTCCTTGATCCGCGCCAGATGCGCGTAATCGGAATATCGCGGCGCGCGGTCCGGCCGCGGCACGGCGCGGTAGGGCGTGTCGGGATTGTCGAAGCCGGCGATCAGCTGCGCCAGGCCCTGCAGCGCATCGTCGATGAGGCGGCGCAGATCCTCCGCGTTCTTCGCCGGCATCACCGGCTCGCCGGCGGGATCGCCGCCGGTGAGCCGCCAGTATTCGAGCCCGGTCACGAACTCGGCGGCGAGACCGGCGAAGCCGCCATTCTCGGCAATCGCCGCCTCGAGCGGCAGCTGCGGCGAGAATCCGAGCGCCACCTCCTCCGTCTTGGGCACGGCGCCGGTCTTGTAGTCGACCAGCACCAGCCCGCCCTCGCGGCGGCGGTCGATGCGGTCGGCCTTGGCGGTAAGCGTGAAGCTGCCCGCCGGCGCCGACAGCTCGAGCCGGCCGGCGAGCTCGCTGCCGATCAGCGCCAGATGGCGACGGCGCTCGCGCTCCCCGGCGATGAACCAGCGCGCGATGCGCTCGAAGCGCGGCCACCAGAAGGCGCGCACGCCGGGCCGCTCCAGCGCGGTGCCGAAGGCGGCGGCGCCCAGCGCCAGAAGCTGCGCCTCGGCATCCTCCGGCAGCGCGGCGGGATGCCGGCGCAGGAAGCCGTCGAGCGCGGCGTGGATCGCCTCGCCGCGCTCGGCCGCGCCGGGATCGGCGTCGATCGGCTCGAGCGCGCTGAGCCGCAGTATCTTGCGCGCATAGATCGCATAGGGATCGCGCATCCAGGTCTCGACCTGGGTCACCGAGAGCGCGCGCGGCCGCGCCGCGAGCGGCGGGCGCGGCGCCGGCGGCGGCAGCACGATGCGACGCTCGGGCCGGTCGAGCAGCGCCTGCCAGGCGAGCGGGCCGCCCGAAGGAAGCGGCTGCCAGGCGAGGCCGGCGGCGGCCATCACCGTGTCGAGGCGCAGCAGCCAGCGCGACGGCACTGTGGGCGCGCCTTCGACGCGGCTGGCGCGGGTCATCACCGCCTCGCGCGCGCCCAGCGCCTGAACGAAATCATGCGCCGCGGCGCCGATGCGGCGCTCGGGCGGCGGCAGGCCGAAATCGCGGCGCATCGGCCGCGACAGCCAGGGGTCGCTCTCGGTCTCGGGCGGCCAGACGCCTTCGTTGAGGCCGCCGAGGACGACCAGATCCGCCTGCTGCAGCCGCGCCTCGAGCAGGCCCCAGATGGCGAGCCGCGGATGCCGGCCGTAGCGCGGCCGCACCACCGGCCGGGCGATCAGCGCCGCGAAGAGCGCGGGATAGTCGCGGCCGGCGATCGGCGGCAGCCGGTCGGCGCCGGCCAGCAGCTCCGCCACGAACTCGGCCGCGGCTTCGCCCGCCTCGGCGCGCCACAGCCGCTCGGCGCCGCTCTCGGCCTCGCTCGCCGCCAGCGCCTCGGCGGCGGCGATATGCGCGCGCAGCAGCGCCGCGAGCCCGACCTCTTCGGCGGCGAGCGCCTGCAGCAGCGGCGCCAGCGCCGCTTCGAGCGTCGCCGCCAGCGCCACGAGGTCGTGCTCGCGCGGCAGCACCGCGGCGAGCCCGGCCAGGCCCGGCGCCGGGCGCGGGCCGCGCAGCGCCGCGATCTCCAGCCGGCGTACCAGCGCGCGGCAGTCCTCCGGCGCGCGGCCGGCGGCGGCGAGCGGATGCTTCAGCGCAGCCAGCAGCGGCAGCGGCGCGAGGTCCTCGGCGGCGAGATCGAGCACCAGGCGCAGGAAGAGGCCGGGCGGCGTCTTGTCCAGGGCCGCGCCGGCGCTGTCGTCGATCTCGATCTCCCAGCGCTTCAGCTCGGCCGCGACGCGCCGCGCCAGGCCGCGATCGGGAGTGACCAGCGCCGCGGTCTTCTCCGGCGTCTCCAGCGCCTGGCGCAGCAGCAGTGCGATCGCCGCCGCCTCTTCCTGCGGCCCGGCGCAATCGAGCCGCATCAGCCCCTGGAGCGCCGCCTGGTCGATGCCGGCAAGCTCGCGCCAGCGATGGCTTTCGACCGCCGGGCGCAGCGCCTCGGCGACGAGCCGCCGCCGCCCCGAGGGTCCGTGCGCCAGGCCGGGCGCCGGCCAATCCGCCACCAGCGCCGCATCGGCCTCGAGGCGCTTCAGCAGCAGCGCCAGGAGATGCTGCGGATGGGCGGGGTCGCCGGCGACCGCGTCCCAATCCTCGATGCCGCGGTCGAGGCCGGGCAGCACCACTGCGCCCTGCGGCAAGCGCGCCACCACCGCCATCAGCTCCGCCACCGCGGCGACGCCGCCGGTCATTCCCGCGGCGATGATGCGCGTCGCCGGCGGGTGGCTCCGCCACGCCTCGGCCTGGGCGCGCAGCACCAGGTTGCGGCGGGTCGCGGGGTCGATGCCGCCGAGCTCGGCCAGATGCCGCGGCCAATGCTCGGTGAGGATGGCGAGGAACTCCAGCACCTGCTGCCAGTGCTGGGCGAGCTCGGCCGGCACCAGCCCGGCGAGATGCGCGACGTCGCTGCCCTCGGTCTCGACCTCGTCGAGGAAGCGCGACAGCGCCAGCGCCAGCGGCGCCGCCTGGCCGGCGGTGAGCGGCCCGCTGCCCCGCGCGCGGCCCCAGGCGAGCACCAGCCGGGTGAGCGCCAATTGGCGCTGCAGCTCCGGCACCGCCGGCGGGATATCGACGCCGCTCGGCGCCGCGCCGTCATCGCTGCCGAACGCCAGCTCCTCGGCATCGACATCGCCCACCGGCACGAGCCGCGGCAGCAGCAGCGCGCGGCCGGCGCTGGCGCGCAGGAACGCCTCGCCGAGCGCCCGCGCCGCGCGCCGCGTCGGCAGCAGGATGGTGATCCGCGCCAGCGCCAGGGGATCGTCGCCGCTCTCCGCGCGCAGCCCCGCGACCAGCGCGTCGAGGAAGGGGAGGTCGGAGGCGATGGTGAAGAGACGCATGGGGCTCAGCCTCCGGGCGCGATCGCGGTATCGCCCCGCCCCTCCCTCCCGCCAGAGGCGAGGTCAGGGAGGCGGCGGGCCACGGACTCGTCACATCGAAACCTACCGCTCCGTGCGATGGGTCGCGAGACGTTCCTCGGCGAGTGCCAGGCCGTGCGGCGTGCCGATATGGTACCACTCGCCGTCATGGACGATAGCGGCGAGCCGGCCGGCGGCTATCGCGCGGTCGTAGAGCGCGTTGAGCGAGAACCGGCCCGGCGCGCAGTCGGCGAACAGCCGCTTCGAGAGCAGCTGCACTCCGGCGAAGAGATGCGGCGCCACCTCGCGCTCGCCGCGCCGGCGCGGATGGCCCAGCGGGTCGATGATGAAGTCGCCGCGACCGTCATAGCCCAGCGCGGTGACCGTGCGCTGCAGCAGCAGCACCGCGTCGTGGCGTTCGGGATCGAAGGCGCGCGCCAGCCGCAGCAGCGCCGATTTCTTGCCGTCGAGCCAGAAGACGTCGGAATTGACCACGTAGAAGAACTCGTCGAGCAGCGGCAGCGCCTGCAGCACGCCGCCGCCGGTCTCGAGCAGCGTCTCCTCCCGCGACACGGTGATCGCCGGCGGCGCCGGGCGGGCCGCGAGATGCCGCTCGATCATCGCCGCCTTCCAATGCGCGTTGACGACGACGCGCTCGACGCCGGCATCGGCGAGGCGGTCGATGGCGTGATCGAGCAGCGCCCGGCCGCGCAGCGGCACCAGCGGCTTCGGCAGGTGCTCGGTGATCGGGCGCAGGCGCAGGCCGAGCCCGGCCGCCAGCACCATGCCGGAGGTGGGGGCGAGGTTCATGCGGCGGAGGGGTGGGACGGGATGCCGCGGCGATCGGCGGGAATGTGGCGATCGAGCCAGCGCGCCAGCGGCGCCAGCGCGGGATGGGCGAGATCGCCCTCGATCAGCCGCCAGACGCGCGGGATGTGCGCGAGATAGGCGCCCTTGCCGTCGCGCCGCGAGAGGCGGGTGAAGATGCCGACGATCTTGCAGTTGCGCTGCGCCCCCAGCACGGCATAGGAGGCGGCGAACGCCGCGCGGTCGAGCGTGGGGAAAGCCGCGAGATAGCGCGCGCGCATCGCGGCGGCCAGAGCCTGCGGCACATCGCGGCGCGCATCCTCCAGCAGCGAGACGAGATCGTAGGTCACGGGCCCGATCACCGCGTCCTGGAAATCGAGGAGGCCGCAGGCGGCGATCCCCTCGCGCCCGTCGAGCAGCATCAGGTTGTCGACATGGTAGTCGCGCAGCACCAGGCTCGCCGGCACGCCACGCGCCGGCGGCAGCAGCCGGCGCCAGAGCGCCAGATACTCCTCGCGCAGGCCCGGCTCGGCGGCCCGTCCGGTCATCGCCGGCAGGTACCAGTCGACCAGCAGCACCGCCTCGGCGAGCAGCCGTTCGTCGTCATAGGGCGGAACCTGCGGCGGCGCCGCGTCCAGGCCGCGATGGAGCGCCACCAGCAGGTCGACGGCGAGCGCATAGAGCGGCTCCTCCGCCGCGCCGTCGGCCAGGAGCCGCGTATAGGTGGCGTCGCCGAAATCCTCGAGCAGCAGCAGCCCGGCGGCGACGTCCTCGGCGAGGATGCCCGGCGCGCTGAAGCCCAGGCCGCGCAGCAGGCGGGCGATCGCCAGGAACGGCCGCACATCCTCCTGCGGCGGCGGCGCGTCCATCAGCACCGCGCGGAAGGGCGGCGCCTCGAGCCGGTCGTAGCGGCGGAAGGAGGCGTCGCCGGCGAGCGTGCGGCGCGCCGCGTCGCCCCAGCCGGCAGCGGCGAGGAACCCGGCAATGAGCTCGGCCCGCTCAGCCATCGGCGATGCCCTGAAGCCGCTCGGCCCAGGCGCCGGCGGCGGCGAGCCGCGCGGTGCGCGCGCCGGGATCGCGCCCTTCCGCCAAGGCCAGCAGCAGGTGCCCGGCGGGCAGCAGCGCGCCCAGCCGCTCCGGCCATTCGATCAGGCTGATGCCGTCGCCCCAGGCCTCCTCGATGCCGAGCTCGAGGGCTTCTTCCGGCGCGCGCAGGCGATAGAGGTCGAAATGCCACACCGGCGGCTTGCCGGCGAAGGCGTAGATCTCGACCAGGGTGAAGGTCGGGCTCGGCACTTCGGTCGCGGCGCCGCCACAGGCGCGGATGAAGGCGCGGGCGAAGCTGGTCTTGCCGCTGCCGAGCGGGCCGGCGAGAGCGATGACATCGCCCTGCCGGGCGCGCAAGGCCAGCCGCGCCGCGAGGCGGGCGGTGGCGGCCTCATCCGGCAATGCGACGAGCAACTCTCGGGCGGCGATCACGGCGCCCCTTGTATCCCGTTCCGCCGCACCGCCGCAACCGCCGCGGCGCCGCGGGTCAGGGCGCCTCGACCGGCTCGACCGCGCCGCTGGCGGCGGAGCGGAAGATGGCTTCGAGCGCGGCGATGTTGGCGATCATCTCGGATTGCGGCACGGGATAGGGGGCGCGGCCTTCGGCGGCATCGGCGAAGGCCTCGAGATTGGCGCGCACCGCCGGGGCGGCGGGGTAGTCGCGGCTCTCGGGCCGCTCGCCGCGCCGGCAGGTGGTGAGCACCCAGCCCTCCGGCGCCTCGGGATGCGCCTTGTCGCGAACCTCGGCCCAGCCGCGATTGCCGAAGACGGCAAAGCGCCCGGCGAAGGGGGTGGCCAGGATCGCCGAGAGCAGCAAATTGGCGCCGGACTTGAACGTGACCAGCGCGCCCAGCGTGTCGCCGTTGACGAGATCGCTGCCGAGCGCGCGGGCGCTGGCAAAGGCGCGCTCGGCCGGGCCGAGCAGCCCCACCGCGAGGTCGAGCTGATGGATGCCGGTGGCGGTCATCGGGCCGGCTGGCGCCTCGGCGGCGCTGAGGCGCCAATTCGCCGGCGGCAGGCTCAGGAACTTGTCCTGGCTGAACGCCGCTTCGATCTGCAGCAAGGTGCCGAGCGCGCCGCTCGCCGCCAGCCGCTTCACCTCCTGCATCGGCGGCTCGAAGCGGCGCTCGTGCCCCACCGCGAGCACCACGCCTGCCGCGTTGCAGAGCCGCACCGACTCCCTGACGTCGGCGAGGCGCAAGGCCAGCGGCTTCTCGCAGAAGACGTGCTTTCCGGCCGCCGCCGCGGCGGCGATCTGCCCGGTGTGGAGGGTGTGCGGCGTCGCCAGCACGACGCCCTTGATGGCGGGATCGGCCAGCGCCTCGGCGAGGCCGGCGGAGACGGCGATGCCGCGCCGGCGCGCCCATTCGGCCGATGTCGGGTCGGGATCGACGGCGCGACGGACGCGCAGCTTGCCGCTCTCCGCCAAGGTCGCGGTAATGATCCGGCCCCACCAGCCCAGCCCGACGACCGCAACCTCCAGCATCGACCCCTCCGGCCCGCCCGTTCATGCGCGCTGCGGGCTTAGCAGATCGCAATTGCGCCGCGCCAGCGCCGCCGCCATGGTAGCGCCGGTCGCGGCGGAGGCGAGAGGCGATGGCGGGCGAGGTGCAGCGGGGGGATGTGGCGATCATCGGCGCGGGGCCGGTCGGGCTCTTTGCCGTCTTCGAATGCGGCATGCTGAAGATGCGCTGCCATGTGATCGACGCGCTCGACGTGCTGGGCGGGCAATGCGCGGCGCTCTATCCCGAAAAGCCGATCTACGACATTCCGGGCCACCCCCGCATCGACGGCGCAGCCCTCATCGACCGGCTCGCCGAGCAGGCGGCGCCGTTCCATCCGGTCTATCACCTGGCGCAGCAGGTGGAGCGGCTGGCGGCGCTGCCGCAGGGCGGGTTCCGCATCGAGACCTCGCTCGGCACGGCGATCGAGACGCGCGCAGTGATCATCGCCGCCGGCGCCGGCGCGTTCGGGCCGAACCGGCCGCCGCTGCCCGGAATCGAGGGCTTCGAGGGCAAGAGCGTCTTCTACCTGGTGAAGCGGCGCGAGGATTTCCGTGGGAAGCGCGTGGTCATCGCCGGCGGCGGCGACAGCGCCGTCGACTGGGCGCTGTCGCTAGCCGAGGTGGCGGCGCAGGTGATGGTGGTGCATCGGCGGCCCAAATTCCGCGCCGCGCCGGAATCGGCGGCGCGGCTCGAGCAGCTGGCGCGCGCCGGCCGCATCGAGCTGGTCATCCCCTATCAGCTTCACGGGATCGACGGCGGCGACGGACGGATCGAGGCGGTGATCGTCGCCGATCTCGAGGGCCGGACGCGGCGCCTGCCGGCCGACCGGCTGCTGCCCTTCTTCGGGCTGTCGACCGATCTCGGGCCGATCGCGGGATGGGGCCTGGCGCTCGAGCGCCACCACATCGCGGTCGATCCCGCGAGCTGCCGGAGCTCGGCGCCCGGCATCTTCGCCATCGGCGACGTCGCGACATATCCCGGCAAGCTCAAGCTCATCCTCTCGGGCTTCGCCGAGGCGGCGCTGGCGGCGCATGCGATCTTCCCGCTGGCGCATCCCGGCGAGGCGCTGCATTTCGAATACTCCACCACCAAGGGCCTGCCGGGGAGCTGAACCGCCGGGCGGCGATCGCCGCGAGACAGCCGCCGCGCCGTCATGCTACGCTTTGGGGCACAAGAACGTCATCGGGGGAAACGCGGTCATGACGATCGAACTCAAGATGCTGCTGTGGTCGGTGGTGCTGACTTTCGTCCAGGTGCTGGTCGCGTCGATGGGCGCCAACCAGCAGGCCGGGCTGGCGACGCTCGCCGGCAATCGCGAGGACATGCCGGAACTCACCAGCTGGGCCGGGCGGGCGCAGCGCGCCCACCGCAACATGCTGGAGAACCTGCCGCTGTTCATCGCGTTGGTGCTGATCGCGCAGCTCGCCAACCGCACCAATGCGATGACCGCGCTCGGCGCCGAGCTGTTCTTCTGGGCGCGGCTGGCGCAGGCGGTGCTCTACATCGCCGGCGTGCCCTGGCTGCGCACGCTCGCCTGGCTGGTCTCGGTGGTCGGGCTCATCCTGATCTTCCTGCAGCTGGTGTAGCGCGCTCATCGCTTTACCTTCGACGTAATCGACAGCAGCGGAGCGACGGCGAGATCATGCGCTCCGGCGCGGCGCGGGCGGCCGATGGGGCCCTCCGCGCCGCGCCGCAGAGGAGTGCGACATGACCGATATCAATCTCACCGAACTCGTGGACCGCTACATCGCGATGTGGAACGAGACCGACGGCGGGCGCCGCCGCGCGCTCATCGCGCGTGTCTGGACCGAAGGCGCGTCCTATCTCGATCCGGCGATGCGGGGCGACGGCCGCTCCGGCATCGATGCCATGGTCGAAGGCGTGCAGCAGCGCTTCCCGGACCACCGCTTTCGCCGCACCAGCGAGGTCGACGCGCATCACGACCGGCTGCGCTTCTGCTGGGAGCTGGCGCCGGCGAGCGGCCCGGCGCTGATCAAGGGCACCGATATCGGCATCGTCGACGCCGGCCGGCTCGCCGCGGTCACCGGCTTCTTCGACCAGATGCCGCAGGGGTGACGACGATAGCGAGCGCGTGACTACCCCCACCCCGACCTTCGTCCGTGACGGGGCAGCGAGGGGTGGGGGCGAGCGCCGCGGACGCCTAATCGCCGGCCGAGCGGCGGGCGGCGAGTTCGGAGGGAAGAGCGGCGGGCGCGGCGGGGGTCGCGTTCAGGTAGCAGGTGACGGTGGTGCCGCTGCCGGGGCGCGAATCCATCTCCACCGTGCCGCCATGCAGCTCGATGAAGCTCTTGACCAGCGACAATCCCAGGCCCGGGCCGGATTGGCGCGCATTGGGGCTGCCGCGCTCGAACTTCTCGAAGATGCGCGCCTGATCCTCGCGCGGCACGCCGACGCCGGTATCGGCGACGATCAGCGCCACGCGATCGGCGATGCGGCGCGCGGCCAGCGTCACCGTGCCGCCGGGCGGGGTGAATTTGAGCGCGTTGGAGATCAGGTTGAACAGCGCCTGCTTCAGCCGCCTCTCGTCCGCCAGCAGCGCGCCGATATCGGTCGGGCAGTCGAAGTCGAGCTTCAAATTCTGCTTGCGCGCGCGCTCGCGGGTCAGCGACAGCACGCTCGACATCAGCGTGTGGATGTCGACGTCCTGCGTCTCGAGCGTCATGTAGCCGGCCTCGATGGTGGCGAGGTCCAGGATGTCGTTGATCAGCGACAGCAGCCGGTGCGAGCTGTCGAGGATGCCGCGGCTGTAGTCGAGCTGGCGCGGGCTGAGGTCGCCGAAATACTGGTTGGTGAGGATCTCGGCGAAGCCGATGATGGCGTTCAGCGGCGTGCGCAACTCGTAGGAGACGTTGGCGATGAACTCGCTCTTGAGCCGGCCCGCGGTCTCCAGCGCCTCGTTGCGCTCGCGCAGCGCATGCTCGACCCGGGTCGAGTCGGTGACGTCGAGATAGCTCAGCAGCGTGTTGCCGTCGGGCAGCGGCACGATCACCGCTTGCAGCATCGAGCCGTCGCGCCGCGCCAACCGCGTGCTCTCGGCGGTATGCGCGGTGAGCCTCGCGATGATGCGGCGCTTGATCGCCGGCCAGTCGCCGCCGTCATCGTAGAAGGCGCGCTGCTTCTCGATGATCTCGCCGACATGCGGCTCGCCCAGGAGGTCGGCGGGCGCCAGCTGCCACATCTGCGCATAGGCCGGGTTCGACAGCTTGAGCCTGCCGTCGCTGCCGTAGACGGCGACCGCTTCGTAGAGATTGTCGAGCGTCTCGCGCTGCACCTCGATCATGGTGTTGTAGGAGCGTTCGAGCGCCAGCTTGTCGGTCACCTCCTCATAGACGAAGGTGAGGCCGCCGAAGGGATGCGGCGAGACGACCAGACGCAAGGTGCGCTCGTCCGGCAGATGCAGCAGCTCCTCCTGCGGCTCGATCAGCGAGGTGAACATGGCGAGCTGCTGGCGCTTGAAGGCGCGGAAATCGGCGTGCTCGGGAATCCGCCGGCGCTCGCGCAGCCGCTCCAGCACTTCGTCCAGCGTCGGCGCGGTGGCGAGCCACTCCTCCTCAAGCCGCCAGAGATGGCCGAAGGCGGTGTTGTGGAAACTGAGCCGCATGTCGGGGCCGTAGATGGCGATGGCGACCGCGACGTTCTCCAGCACGTCGGCATGTGCGGCGATGTGGCGCGCCAGCTCCGCCTGGATGTTCTCGAGGTCGGTATAGTCCTCGGCGTAGCCGAGGAGATCGCCGCTGCCGGCCAGCGGCGCCTCGTTGAATTCCATCAGCCGGCGCGAACCCGCGACGACGATGTGGTGGCTCTCCGATTGCGGCACCGCCGAGTTGCGCGCGCGGACGGCGAGCGCGCGGCCATTGTCGCCGATGACGCCGGCGGCGATCTCGCGGCCCTCGGCCAGCACTTTTGCCGACGGCGCGTCGAGCGCCGCGGCGTAGGCGCGGTTGCAATCGACCAGCCTGAGTTCGGCGTCGCGGCGCCAGACCGGCAGCGGCAGCGCATCGAGCATGGCGCGCAGCCGGTCGCGCTGCTGCTGGAGCTGGGCGCGCTCGGCGGCGGCGGCGACGCGGCTGGAACCGTCGAGGAAGGCGACGATGTCGGTGCCGGCGACGCGGCGGCCGACCGCGTCGAGCTGGGTCGAGCCGTCGCCAAGGCGCAGGCTCTGCTGGAAGGCGGTGCCGTCGGCGCAGAGCTGCTTGATCGCCGCTTCGAGCGCGGCCGCGTCCTGGCGCTCGGCACGCGCCAGGAGGTCGGGGAGGCCCGGCGCCGCCACGTCGCCCAGCGCCTTGAGCGAGCCCGCAAAGAAGCGCTCCTCGCCGGCGCAGGCCCGCCACAGCGCCAGCGGCAGCCCGCCCAGCACGCCCTCGGCCTCGGCCAGCGACGCGGCGAGACGGTCGCGCTCGGCGGCCAGATTGCGCGCCTGCCGGCGAGCCTGCACCAGGAGCAGCCCGGCCGCGACCAGCAGGGCAAGCAGCCCGCCGCCGGCGATCAGCGGCGCGGTCGCGGCGTCCGGCGCGGCGAAGGCGGGCGCGGGCGACAGCACCGCCGTCCCGGCAACGCCGAGCCACGCCGTCAGCCGCACCGCGTAACCTCTTGACCTATCAAACATTTCCCCACGATCGGCGACCCCGCAACGGTCCGCCGACGCGTCGATTATGACGCGATCCCGATAATTTAGCAGGCGAAAAAAAGCGCCGGCTCAGTAACGGTAATGTTCGGGCTTGTAGGGGCCGCTCTCGGCCGCGCCGATATAGGCGGCCTGCTCGGGGGTCAGCTTCGTCAGCTTGACGCCAAGCTTGCCGAGATGGAGCGCCGCCACCTTCTCGTCGAGGTGCTTGGGCAGCACGTAGACCTTCTTGTCGTACTTTCCCGCGCTGGTGAAGAGCTCGATCTGCGCCAGCACCTGGTTGGTGAAGGACGCGCTCATCACGAAGCTGGGATGGCCGGTGGCGCAGCCGAGATTGACCAGCCGGCCCTTGGCGAGAACAATGAGGCGCTTGCCGTCGGGGAAGACGACCTCGTCGACCTGCGGCTTGACCTCTTCCCATTTGTAGTTCTTGAGCGCCGCGATCTGGATCTCGCTGTCGAAATGGCCGATGTTGCAGACGATGGCGCGGTCCTTCATCCGGCGCATGTGCTCGACGGTGATGACGTCGATGTTGCCGGTGGCGGTGACGAAGATGTCGCCCTGCGCCGCCGCCTCGTCCATGGTGACGACCTCGTAGCCTTCCATCGCCGCCTGCAGCGCGCAGATCGGATCGATCTCGGTGACCATGACGCGGGCACCCTGGCCGCGCAGGCTCGCCGCCGAGCCCTTGCCGACATCGCCGTAGCCGGCGACGACCGCGATCTTGCCGGCGAGCATGACGTCGGTGGCGCGCTTGATGCCGTCGACGAGGCTCTCGCGCACGCCGTAGAGATTGTCGAATTTCGACTTGGTGACGCTGTCGTTGACGTTGATCGCCGGCACCTTGAGCTTGCCCGCCTTCATCATCTCGTACAGGCGATGCACGCCGGTGGTGGTCTCCTCGGAGATGCCGCGCACCTCCTTGAGCAGCTCGGGATACTTGTCGTGCAGGATCTTGGTGGCGTCGCCGCCGTCATCGAGCACCATGTTGGGGGTCCAGCCGCCGGGACCGCGCAAGGTCTGCTCGATGCACCACTCGTACTCCTCCTCGCTCTCGCCCTTCCAGGCGAAGACCGGGATGCCGCGCTCGGCGATGGCGGCGGCGGCATGATCCTGGGTCGAAAAGATGTTGCAGGAGCTCCAGCGCACGCTGGCGCCGAGCGCCATCAGCGTCTCGATCAGCACCGCGGTCTGGATGGTCATGTGCAGGCAGCCGGTGATGCGGGCGCCCTTCAGCGGCTGCTGCTTGCCGAATTCCGCGCGCAGCGCCATCAGCCCCGGCATCTCGGTCTCGGCAATGGCGATCTCGCGCCGGCCCCAACCGGCAAGCGAGATATCGGCGACTTTGTAGTCGGCGGCAGCGGCCATCATCCTGCTCCCTGGAAACACGCGAAGAATTCAAGCGCCGGCATATAGCAGCGCCGCTGCGCTGCGGCAAGATCAAGATTGGTATACGAACGACGAGAAACGCCGACGGGGAAGAAAGATCACCGCCGTGAAGAGCGGCGAAAAATGGGCGGCATGGGCCGGCGCCCATCGCCCATCCGGGTCAATCCCGCGCTCGCTCAGGCGAGATCGTTGAAATCGTCGAGCAGGCTGGCGATGCGCGCGTCGTCCAGCTGGTCCATGATGGCGCGGGCGCGGCGGGTGGCGGCGACGAGATCGAGCGCGCGCACGCGCTGCTTGACGCGGCCGATCTTGCCCGGCGCCATCGACAGGTCGCGGATGCCGAGGCCGAGCAGCAGCGCGGTGAAGCGCGGATCGCCCGCCATCTCGCCGCACAGGCTGACGCCGATCCGCGCGCGCAGCGCCGCCTCGACGGCGAACTGGATGAGCCGCAGCACCGCCGGGTGCAGCGGGTTGTAGAGATGCGCCACCTGCTCGTCGCTGCGGTCGATGGCGAGCGTGTACTGGATGAGGTCGTTGGTGCCGATGGCGAAGAAGTCGCTTTCGGCGGCGAGCGCGTCGGCGGCCAGCGCCGCGCCGGGGATTTCGATCATGACGCCGAGCGGCGGCGGCGGATCGGCGATCTTGACGCCGCGGCGCTTCAGCCGCCGCGCCACCTGCGCCAGCGCCTCGCGCACCTTGCGGATCTCGTCGACCGAGGAGATCATCGGCAGCAGGATGCGCATCGGCCCCTCGGCGCCGGCGCGCAGCATGGCGCCGAGCTGAGCGTCGAGCAGGCGACGATCCCTGAGCGACAGCCGGATGGCGCGCAAGCCCAGCGCCGGGTTGGCGCCTTCGCCGCCCTGCATGTCGGCCAGCGGCGCGGCGAGCTTGTCGCCGCCGACATCGAGGGTGCGGATGGTCACCGGTCGCCCGCCCATGCCGCGCACCAACCCGCGATAGGCCTCGAACTGCTCCTCCTCGTCGGGCAGATCCTCGCGGTTCATGTAGAGGAACTCGCTGCGCACCAGCCCCAGCCCCTGCGCCCCGGCGGCGAGCGCCTGCTCGAGCTCGCGCGGCAGCTCGAGATTGGCTTGCAGCGTGATCTCGACCGCGTCGCGCGTCACCGCCGGCAGACGGCGCAGCCGCGACAGCTGGCGCACCTCGCGCTCCAGCGTCTCGCGCAGCGCCTCGTAGCGGGCGATCGTCTCGCGCCGCGGGTTGATGACGACGGCGCCCTCGGTGCCGTCGAGGATCACGGTGTCGCCGGGCGCGACCTGGGTGAGCAGCCCGGCGACGCCGAGCACCGCCGGCAGCCCGAGCGCCCGCGCCATGATCGCGGTGTGGCCCTCGGGGCCGCCCAGCACCGCGGCGAAGCCGGCGACGCGGCGCGGATCCATCAGCGCGGTGTCGGCCGGCGTCAGCTCCTCGGCGAGGATCACCGCGCCCTCGGCGACGTGCTGCAGGGCGGCGTAGGGCGTCTTGGTGAGATTGCGGATGAGCCGCGCGCCGACCACGCGGATATCCTCGCCGCGCGCCGCGAGATAGGCGTCGCCCATGGCGGCGAAGCGGTCGCCGATCTCGCCGATCTCCATCTGCACCGCGCGCTCGGCATTGACGCGCTCCTCGGCGATGCGGCGCGCGACGCCGCGCACCAGGCGCGAGTTGGTCAGCATGGCGATGTGCGCGTCGAGGAGATAGCCCATCTCCTCCGCCGCCGAATCCGGCAGCGCCGCCGCCTTGCCCTTGAGCTTCTTGAGCTGCTTCAGCGACGCCGCGAGCGCGCCGGCGAAGCGCTCGCGCTCGGCCTCGACGCAGTCGGCGGCGACGCGGTATTCGGGAACGGCGATCTCGCCGCCGTCGCTGACGAAGGCGGGACCGACGGCGATGCCGGGAGAGACGCCGAGCCCGTGCAGCACGCGCTCGCTCCCGGGCTTGTCGGCGGCGTCGTCAGTCCTCATCGAAGCCGCCGCAGATCAGCTCGGCAAGCGCCGCGACCGCGCGCTCGGCCTCGGGACCGCTGGCGCGCAATTCGATGGCGGTGCCGGGACCGGCCGCGAGCATCATCAACCCCATGATCGAGCGGCCGGAGACCGCGGCGCCGTTCTTGGCCACCATGATCTCGGCGTCGAAGGTGTAGGCGAGCTTGACGAAGCGGGCGGCGGCCCGGGCGTGCAGCCCGCGCTTGTTGCAGATGGTGACGGTACGCCTGAGCGGCTCGGCGCTGCCGGCGCCCGGCGCCATGCCGTCGTCCCCGTTCATCCTCTGACGTCGGCGAGCAGCTGGGAGGCGACGTTGATGTATTTGCGTCCGGCCTCCTGCGCGCCGCGCACGGCGCTCGCCAGCGTCTCGCTCTGCCGCAGGCTGGCCAGCTTGATCAGCATCGGCAGGTTGATGCCGGCGATGACCTCGATCTTGGCCTTGTCCATGACCGAGATGGCGAGGTTCGAGGGAGTGCCGCCGAACATGTCGGTGAGCAGCACGACGCCGTCGCCGGCATCGACCTCGCCGACGCAGCGCAGGATGTCCTGCCGCCGCTTCTCCATGTCGTCCTCGGGGCCGATGCAGACGGCGGCGATGTTGCGCTGCGGCCCCACCACGTGCTCGAGCGCGGCGACGAACTCGGCGGCCAGCCGCCCATGGGTGACGAGTACCATTCCGATCATGGGATGTCCTTTATCGGGCTGTCCGCCGCGACCATCGCCGCCGATTGGTCGAGGTCGCGGTGGCCGAGGCCGACCGGCCGGCCCTGGCGGCTGAGCCAGGCGGCGAGGCGCTCGGCAACGTAGACGGAGCGATGACGGCCGCCGGTGCAGCCGACGGCGATGGTGAGGTAGCTCTTGCCCTCGCTCTCATAGCGCGGCAGCAGCGGCCCGAGCCAGGCGCAGAGCCGTTCGAAGAAGGGCGCGAAATCGGCATCGGCCTCGATGAACGCGCCGATGGCGGCGTCGCGCCCGGTGAGCGGGCGCAGCGCCGGCAGGTAATGCGGGTTGCGCAGGAAGCGCACGTCGAGCACGAGATCCGCGTCGCGCGGCAAACCATGGCGATAGGAGAAGGAGGTTACGAAGATGGTGATGCCGGGTGCGGCATCGAGTGCGAAATGCCCATGAAGCAGCCGTTTCAGATCCCCCGGGCTGAGGGCGGTGGTATCGATAACGAGGTCGGCGCGATCGCGCAAGGGGGAGACGCGGCGGCGCTCCAGCGCGATGCCGTCGGTCACCGGCCGGTCGCCGGCGAGCGGGTGGCGCCGGCGCGTCTCGGTGTAGCGCCGCACCAGCCGGTCGTCCTCGCAATCGAGGAAGACGATGCGCAGCTCGATGCCGTGCTCGGCCACCAGGCGGTCGAGCGCCGCCAGCAGCGAGCCGACGCCGAAATCGCGCGTCCGGACATCGACGCCGAGCGCCAGCGGCGGCCGCTGCGACGGCGCGCGCAGCAGATCCGGCAGCAGCGTCAGCGGCAGATTGTCGACCGCCTCGTAGCCCATGTCCTCGAGTGCCTTGAGCGCGGTCGAGCGGCCGGCGCCGGACATGCCGGTCACCACCAGCAGGCGGCCGCGCGGCGGCGGCCGCACCGGCGGGCGCTTCAGCGCCGACGCGGCCTCGGGTGCGGCGGGATCGCTCATGATGCGGCAGAGAGCGCGCCGGGCGCGTGCCCGCGCAGCGCCAGGCGGAGCTTGGCCGTCGCCGAGGCGGCAAACGGCGCCAAGCGCAGCAGCGGCACGCGCACCGCCAGCAGCGTGCAGAACTCGGGCTCCGGCAGGCGCTCGACCGCGTCCGGCGCGACGAGATCGACGACCAGGCGGAGCGGCGCCGCGGCGATTGTCGGCAGGCCAACGATGCCGAGGCCGCGCACCTCCATCCGGCCGGCGATGGTCGCCGGCGCGCGCATCTCGAGCCCGGCGCCGACGCGCTCGAGTTCGGTCTGGTCGTCGGCGACGAGACGCGCGCCCTCGTCGATGAGGCGCAGCGCAAGATCGGACTTGCCGCTGCCGGACGGCCCCCGCAGCAGGATGCCGTCGCCGCCGAGCGCGACCGACGTGGCATGGACGCGGATCATGGCCGGTTTAGGTGCGCCGCTCGCGGCGCAAAGTCAATGCCCCGGCATTACCGGATTAATTTTAGCGAAATCGAAATCAACCAGTGGTTTGCCGGCATCGCGATACCCGCAACCGGTAGACAGGTCATGGTTGCTGCCGGTTGCGCTTGCTGCACCGCACGCGGGTCGCGCTCAGCCCACCGGCAGGCGGACGGTGAAGCGCGCGCCGATGACGCGGCCGGTCGGATCGCGGCGATTCTCGGCGCGGATGGTGCCGCGATGCGCCTCGACGATCTGCTTGGAGATCGAGAGGCCGAGACCGGAATGGGTGCCGAACTTCTCGCCGGCCGGCCGCTCGCTGTAGAAGCGCTCGAAGATCGCCTCGAGCTTGCCGTCGGGCAGGCCGGGGCCCTCGTCCTCGACGGTGATCACCACCCACGTCCCCTGGCGCAGCGCGGCGATGCGCAGCGCGGCGCCGGGCGGACTGAAGGAGAGCGCGTTGGCGATCAGGTTGCGGAACACCTGCACCAGCCTGCCCTCGATGCCGAGCACGGCGAGATCGCCCGCCGCCGTGCCGACCGGCCCGGGCAGCGACAGCATGAGGCGCGGCGCGCGCTCGTCCGCCGTCTCCTGATGGACGTCGACCAGGGTTTCGAGCATGCGGCCGATCAGCACCGGCTCGAGCTCGACGCGCGAGAGTTCGGCGTCGAGGCGCGACGCGTCGGAGATGTCGGTGATCAGCCGGTCGAGGCGCTGCACGTCCTCGAGCACGACCGCGAGCAGCTTGCGCTGCTTGTGCGGATCGTCGACGCGCGCCGCGGTCTCGACCGCGCTCCTGAGCGAGGTCAGCGGGTTCTTGATCTCGTGCGCGACGTCGGCGGCGAAGCGCTCGATCGCGTCCATGCGCGCCCAGAGCGCACCGGTCATCTCGCGGAAGGCGCCGGAGAGATCGCCGATCTCGTCGCCGCGGCGGGTGAAATCGGGGATCAGCACCTGCCGGCCATGGCCGCGGCGCACGCGCTCGGCGGCGGCGGCGAGGCGGCGGATCGGCCGGCCGATGGTGCCGGCGAGATAGATCGACAGCAGCACGGTGACACCGAGCGCGATGAGGAAGACCTTGAGGATCTCGAAACGCACGCCGCGCACCGCCTGATCGATCTCGGCGCTGTCGGTGGAGAGCAGCACCGCGCCCAGCACCTGGCGATAGCGCTGCACCGGCACCGCCACGCTCAGCATCAGCAGATTGCCGCCGCCGTCGCGCGCGCTGCGCACCGCCGAGGCGATGTCGCCGGCGAGCGCCGCCTGCACCTCCTGGTAATCGCCGGCGCTCTGCCGGGCGGCCTCGCGATAGGCGGGGTAGCGGCGCTCGCCCGGCAGCAGCGCCATCAGCCAGTCGTAGACCGCGGCGGCGACCTTCTCCGCCAGCGGCGTGTCGTCCGGCGGCGGCAGCTCGTTGATCTGCACCAGCCCGCCGGGGCCGCTGAGCGCGCGGCTGTCGGCGATGAGCTTGCCCTCGGCGTCGAACAGGCGGGCGCGGGTGTGCGTCGGCTCGACCAGGCGCTGCATCATCTGCCGCCCCAGCGCCGGCAGCAGCTGCTCGCCCTCGCCCAGGCTGTCGATCACCGCACCTTCGCCCAGCGCCGCGGCGAAGACCTGGCCCTGCGTCCTGAGCGCGTCGAGCTGCGCGTCGACCAGGCTCTGCTGGTATTCGCCGAGATAGAGCAATCCCAGCCCGAGCAGCCCCAGCGCCAGCACGTTGACGGCGAGGATGCGGCGGGTCAGCGGCGACAGCCGCCGGCGGCGGCGCGGCCGCGGCGCGGCGTCGGCCGCCGGCGCGACCGCCTCGTCGGCGGCCGCTTCAGCGGTCGCGGTAGCGATAACCGACGCCATAAAGGGTTTCGATCTGGGCGAAGCCGCCGTCGACCGCCTTGAACTTCTTGCGCAGCCGCTTGATGTGGCTGTCGATGGTGCGGTCATCGACATAGATGTGCTCGCCATAGGCGCCGTCCATCAGCTGATCGCGGCTCTTGACGTGGCCGGGACGCAGCGCCAGCGATTTCAGGATCAGGAACTCGGTCACCGTCAAATCGACATTGGTGCCCTTCCAGCTGCATTGGTGGCGGGCGGGATCGAGCAGCAGCTCGCCGCGCTGGACGACCGGCTCGCTCTCGCCGCTGCCGCGCGCCAGCTCGCCGCGGCGCAGCAGCGCGCGGATGCGCTCGACCAGCAGGCGCTGCGAGAACGGCTTCTTGATGTAGTCGTCGGCGCCCATGCGCAAGCCCAGCACCTCGTCGACCTCGTCGTCCTTGGAGGTCAGGAAGATCACCGGCATCGCGCCCTGCTTGCGCAGCTGCCCCAGCAGCTCCATGCCGTCCATGCGCGGCATCTTGATGTCGAGGATGGCGAGGTCGGCCGGGTGCTGCGCCAGCCCGCGCAGCGCCTCGGCGCCGTCGGAGTATGTCCGCACCTGGAAGCCCTCGGCCTCGAGCGCGATCGCGACCGAGGTCAGGATGTTCTTGTCGTCGTCGACGAGAGCGATGTTGTTCGCCACGGCTCTTTGCCTTTCACGCGATGTCGCCACAGCGACTTTCGCCTTCCGGTATGGCGGCTTTGTGGCGACGCTGTGGCAGGCGGTGGCCAACTGCCTGTATACGCATCAAGGCCTCAGCTTTCCAGGAAATAGCGCGTCGGCGCGCGGCCCAGCGCGCGGCGGAACATGCTGGTGAAGGCGCTGGGGCTCTGATAGCCGAGATCGAGCGCCACCGCGGTCACCTTCTGCCCGGTGGCGAGCCGACCGAGCGCCGCGACCAGCCGCACCTGCTGGCGCCAGGCGCCGAAGCTCATGCCGGTCTCCTTGCGGAAGAGCCGCGCCAGCGTGCGGCTTGAGGCGCCGACGCCGGCCGCCCAGTCCTCGAGCGTGCGCTCGCTGGCGGGATCCCCCTGGATCGCCTCGCAGAGGCGGCGCAGCCGTCCGTCCGCCGGCCAGGGCAGATGCAGCGGCAGCACCGGCAGCGCCCGGATCTCGTCCAGCACCAGCGCCATGATCCGGCCGTCCGGCCCGGCCTCGTCATAGAGCAGCGGCAGTTCGACCGCGCGCAGGATGAGCTCGCGCAGCAGCGGCGAGACGGCGATGACGCAGCATTGCCGCGGCAGGTTCAGGGCCGCCTCGGCGCGGATGTAGAGGGTGCGCATCGCCACGTCGCCCCAGCTGCGGATGGAGTGCTCGGTTTCCGCCGGCATCCAGACGGCGCGGTTGGGCGGCACCACCCAGGTGCCCTGGCGCGTCCACACCACCATCACCCCCTGGGCGGCGAAGACCAGTTGCGCCCGGCGGTGGCGATGCGGGGCGACGCGGCTGCCGTCGGGGAAGTCCTTGGCCATGGCCGCGATCGGCCGCGGCACGTCCTGGTAGTCCTCTGGATCGGTGCTGCGGCTTGGCATGGGCGCTCGTGTCTGTTTCTCGATATAATATGGCAGACTAGCGCGAGCAGGCAACGACCGTCAGGATTATGTTTTTTCCGGGATGGACATTGCCGCCGGAGCCGGAGCCATGGACAAGTCGCGCCTGACCGTCGCCTTCCTCAATCTCGGGCACTTCCTCGACCATCTGGCGATGCTGATCTATGCCACCGCGGTGCTGGTGATGACCGGCCGCTTCGGCCTCTCCTACGAGGCGATGCTGCCGCTGTCGCTGGGGGGATTCATCGCCTTCGGCGGCGGCTCGCTGCCGGCGGGCTGGCTTGGCGACCGCTGGGGCCGGCGCAACATGATGATCCTGTTCTTTCTCGGATTGGGCGCGGCGCTGATGCTGACCGGGCTGGTCGAGACGCGCTGGCAGATCGTGGCCGGCCTCACCCTGATCGGCATCTTCGCCTCGATCTATCACCCGGTCGGCATCGCCATGCTGGTGAAGGACCAGGCCAGGGTCGGCCGCGCGCTCGGCTGGAACGGCGTCTGGGGCAATCTCGGCCTCGCCTGCGCCGCCTTCATCGCCGGCTGGTTCGCCGATCGCCTGAGCTGGCGCGCCGCCTTCATCGTGCCGGGCGCCGTCACGGTCGCCGCCGGCATCGCCTTCGCCCTGCTGGTGCCGCCGAGCGCGGCGCTCGCGGCGCAGCCGCGCAGCCGCGATCCCCGCCACCTGCCGGATGCGCAGGCGCGCCGGGTCTTCGCGGTCCTCGCGCTCGCCACCGCGTGCAGCGGCGTGATCTTCGCCGCCACGACCAACGCGCTGCCCAAGATCTTCGACGAGCGACTGACGGCGCTGGCGCACACCACCGCCGGCATCGGCACGCTGGTCTCGGCCGTCTATGTCGTCGCCGCCATGGCGCAGCTCGTGGTCGGCCAGCTCATCGACCGCCACTCGCTGCGCGTCGTATTCCTGGTCCTGGCGCTGCTGCAGGTGCCGCTACTGGCGCTGGCCGGGCTGCTGAGCGATTGGGCGATGCTGCTGGCGGCGGTGGCGATGATGTTCGTCATCTTCGGCATCATCCCGATCAACGACGCCATGGTGGCGCGCTATGCGCATGAGAGCTGGCGCTCGCGCGTCTACGCGCTGCGCTACGTCGTCTCCTTCGGCGCAAGCCTGCCGGCGATCCCGCTGGTGGCCTATCTCCAGCCCAAGGCCGGCGGCTTCGTGCCGCTGTTCGGCGTGCTCGCCGCGATCGCGCTGGGCACGCTGGCCGCCGCCCTGCTGTTTCCCGGCGGCGCCCGCAGCGCGGCGCCGGTGCGCGCCGCGGCGGAGTAGCGGCCGCAGGGGGCAACCCGAGGGCGCCGGTCCGCGCCGCTTCGGTAGCCCGGCGAGGCTTGACTTCCGCGCCCCGGTAGGCGATGCGGAAGGGGCGTGGACGGGGCTCGTCCGGCTCGCCAGAACGGCGAGGCAAAGGGGGCAGCGGCAGCTACCGGGGCGGGAACAAAGCCGGGATGCCGGGCGTTCTGCTGCCCATCGACCGTCCGGGCGCGCGGGCGTCGTCTGCGGCGAGGGCCGCTGCCGGCGATTTCAGCCAATAATCGACGTCGAAGAGGCGTTCATAGAATAGGGATCAGGAGGTCAAGGCCGTGAAAGACGCAGCGCACAGGGTAACGGGAACCGCGAGCAACTTCGGGCTGGAGAAGCAGGGGCTGCACAACCTCGCCGCGGCGCATTGGAACCTGTCCGTCCCGGTGCTCTACGAGCAGGCCGTGCGCCGGGGCGAAGGCCTGGTCGCCGCCGGCGGCGCCTTCGTCGCGCGCACCGGCGCCTTCACCGGCCGCACCCCCAAGGACAAGTACATCGTCGAAGAGGCCTCGAGCAAAGCCGACATCTGGTGGGGCGAGATCAACAAGCCGGTCAGCGAAGCGCAGTTCGAGAGCATGTACCGCCGGGTCGCCGGCTATTTCCAGGGCCGCGAGCTCTTCGTCCAGGACCTCTATGGCGGCGCCGATCCCGATTACCGCCTCAAGGTGCGCATCGTCTCGCCCAGCGCCTGGCACAGCATGTTCGTGCGCAACATGTTCATCCGCCCGCGGACCGACGCGCTGCACGATTTCGAACCCGACTTCACCATCCTGCACGCGCCGCATTTCTTCGCCCAGCACGCGCTCGACGGCACCGGCTCCGACACCTTCATCTTCGTCAATTTCGCCCGCCGGCTGGTACTGATCGGCGGCACGGAATACGCCGGCGAGATCAAGAAGTCGGTGTTCGGCTATCTCAACTTCCTGCTGCCGGCGCGCGACGTGCTGCCGATGCATTGCTCGGCCAATGTCGGCCCGCGCGGCGACAGCGCGATCTTCTTCGGCCTCTCCGGCACCGGCAAGACGACGCTCTCGGCCGACGGCTCGCGCACGCTGATCGGCGATGACGAGCATGGCTGGAGCCACAAGGGCCTGTTCAACTTCGAGGGCGGCTGCTACGCCAAGGTGATCAACCTCTCGCCCGAGGCGGAGCCCGAGATCTACGCCACCGTGCACCGCTTCGGCACGGTGCTGGAGAACGTCGTCCTCGATCCCGCGACGCGCATCCCGGATCTCGCCGATGGCAGCCTCACCGAGAACACGCGCGCCTGCTATCCGCTCGACTTCATTCCGAACGTCAGCGCCGCCGGCGTGGCGCCGCATCCCGACAACGTCGTCATGCTGACCGCGGACGCCTTCGGCGTGCTGCCGCCGATCGCGCGGCTGACGCCGGACCAGGCGATGTATCATTTCCTGTCGGGCTACACCGCGCGCGTCGCCGGCACCGAGAAGGGGCTCGGCAACGCGCCGCAGGCGACGTTCTCCACCTGCTTCGGCGCGCCGTTCATGCCGCGCCACCCCTCGGTCTACGCCAAGATGCTGGGCGAGCGCATCCGCGAGCACAAGGCGCAGTGCTGGCTGGTCAACACCGGCTGGTCGGGCGGCGCCTATGGCGTCGGCAGCCGGATGAAGATCCAGCACACCCGCGCGCTGGTGCGCGCCGCGCTCGCCGGCACGCTCAAGGACGCACCGGTGACGCAGGAGCCCTATTTCGGCCTCTTCGTGCCGGAGCAATGCGGCGAGGTGCCGGCCGAGGTGCTGAACGCGCGCAGCACCTGGTCGGACAAGGGCGCCTATGACGAGACCGCGCGCGAGCTGACCAAGCGGTTCGAAGCCAATTTCAAGAAGTTCGAGCCCTATGTCGGCAGCGAGGTCAAGGCGGCGGGGATTCACGCGGCTTGAGAAGAAGCCGTCAGCTATCAGCCGTCGGCTGTCAGTTACTGGTTGTCAGCCTTCCGGCTTTGGGGCTCTCATGGCTGAGGGCGATAGCTGACGGCTGATGGCTATGATCGAGCACCGCTTCGTCGAGGCCAACGGCCTCCGGCTGCATGTCGCCGAGCTGGGCGCGGGGCCGGCGGTGGTGCTGTGCCATGGCTGGCCCGAGACATGGTATTCCTGGCGCCACCAGATGGTCGCGCTCGCGGATGCGGGCTTTCGCGTGCTGGCGCCGGACATGCGCGGCTACGGGCGCAGCGACCGGCCCGAGGCGATCGAGGCCTATACCCAGCTGCACATCGTCGGCGACATGGTCGGTCTGCTCGACGCGCTCGAGATCGGGCAGGCGGCGATCGTCGGCCATGATTGGGGGGCGCCGGCGGCATGGCACTCGGCGCTGATGCGGCCGGACCGCTTCCGCGCCGTGGCCGGGCTGAGCGTGCCCTATCGGCCGCGCGGCAGGATCAGCGCCATCGACGCGTTCAAGCGCGCCGGCATGGATACCATCTACATGATGTATTTCCAGCAGCCGGGCATCGCCGAGGCCGAGTTCGAGCGCGACATCGCGCGCGCGCTGCGCAGCGTCTACTACTCGGCCTCCGGCAGCCTGCCGCCGGGCAAGAAGTGGAACGCCTTCGTGCCCGCGGGCAAGGGGCTGCTCGACACCACCTTCGATACCGAAATGCCGCTGCCCTGGCTCGGCGCCGAGGATCTCGCCGAATACGTCAAGGACTTCACCGCCAGCGGCTTCCGCGGCGGCTTCAACTGGTACCGCAATCTGCAGCGCAATTGGGAGCTGATGGCGCCGTTCGCCGGCTCGCCGATCATGCAACCTTCGCTGTTCATCGCCGGCACGCGCGACGGCGTCATCCGCATGCCGGGCATGCGCGTCGGCCTGGACGAGATGCGCCCGGTGCTGCCGGGGCTGCGCCAGAGCGTGCTGATCGAGGGCGCCGGGCATTGGGTGCAGCAAGAGGCGCCGGCGGCGGTGAACGCGCTGCTGATCGAGTTTTTGCAGGGGCTGTAGCATGTCCGTCCGGCAGAACCGCCAAGTGCGGCTGAAATCGCGCCCCTCGGGGATTCCGCAGGCCGAGCATTTCGAGATCGCCGCGGCCCCGCCGCCGGAGCCGCAGACCGGCGAGTTCGTGGTGCGCAACCGCTATCTCTCGGTCGATCCTGCCATGCGCGGCTGGGTCGGCGCGGTCGCCAATTACGCCAAGCCGGTCGGCCTCGGCGAGGTCATGCGGGCGCGCGCCGTCGGCGAGATCGTCGCCTCGCGCCACGCCGATTACCGCGTCGGCGATACCGTGGTGGGCTGGCTCGGCTGGCAGGAATACGCGCTCTCCGACGGCAGAGGCATCATCCGCCGCGTCAAAGAGACCGATATCCCGCTGTCGGCGGCGCTGGGCGTGCTCGGCATGAACGGCGTCACCGCCTATTTCGGCCTGCTCGAGGTGGGCCAGCCCAAGCCGGGCGAGACGGTGGTGGTGTCGACCGCGGCGGGCTCGGTCGGCTCGGCGGTGGGGCAGATCGCCAAGCTGCGCGGCTGCCGCACGGTGGGCATCGCCGGCGGCGCCGAGAAGACCCGGCTCTGCCGCGAGGAGTTCGGCTACGACGCCGCCATCGACTACAAGGCTGCGGCCGATCTCGACGCGGCGCTGGCGGCGGCCTGCCCCGGCGGCATCGACGTCTATTTCGACAACACCTCGGGCGCGATCAGCGACGCGGTGCTGCGCCGGATCAACAAGCGCGCCCGCATCGTCATCTGCGGCACGGCATCGCTGGCGAGCTGGGATCCCTGGCCGTCGGGCCCGCGCGTCGAGCGCCACCTGCTGGTCAAGAGCGCGCGCATCGAAGGTTTCCTCGTCTTCGATTACGAGGACCGCACCGAGGAGGCGGTGGCGCAGCTGGCCGCCTGGGTGCGCGAGGGCCGGCTGCGCTATCGCGAGGATGTGCTGGACGGTATCGAGGCCGCGCCCGACGCCATCGCCGGGCTCTATCGCGGCGAGAATCTCGGCAAACGCCTGATCCGGCTGGCGTGACCGCGTGGCGGCGGCGTCCCCTGATACGCTCAGGCGCCCGGTCCGATCTCGTTCAATCGGTCTTCCGCCTCGCGCAGCATCCGCTCGAGTTCGCGACGCACGCGCTCGTCATCCATGCCGCGGAGGAGCTGTCGATAGCGTTCAATTGATTCGCGAAGTACACATTTTTCACTCTCCATTACAGAGTAACGCCCGCCTCGGCCCCGACGATCTCACCTTCAACTGGGGGTGGCAACTTGGGTTACACTTCAACCGATGATTCGGCCTAAGGGCGCCGGCCGGCCCGCCTGCGGCAAAGAACCAGTGGACCGCGCCGGACGTTGTTGCTAGCAATTGCAAATCATTCTTAGTTCTGGATGCACGCGCTTGACCGATTTCGCCCTCCGCCGTCCGCCCTTGCGCAAGCTCGCCTGGCTCGCCGCGCTGGGCCCCGGGCTCATCGTCATGCTCGCGGACACCGATGCCGGCAGCATCATCACCGCGGCGCAAAGCGGCGCGCAGTGGGGCTATCGGCTGCTGCTGGTGCAGCTGCTGCTGGTGCCGGTGCTCTACATCGTACAGGAGCTGACGGCGCGCCTCGGCCTGGTCACCGGCCGCGGCCATGGCGAGCTGATCGCCGAGCATTTCGGCCGCGCCTGGGCCTGGCTCTCGGTCTCGACGCTGGCGGTGGCCTGCGTCGGCGCACTGATCACCGAACTCTCCGGCCTGGCCGGGGTGGGGCTGCTGTTCGGCGTGCCGGCCTGGATCAGCGTCAGCCTCACCGCCGGCGCCATGATCCTGATGGTGCTGACCGGCTCCTACCGCTCGGTCGAGGGCGTGGCGGTGTCGCTGGGCCTGTTCGAGCTCGCCTTCATCGGCGTCGCCTGGGCGGCGCATCCCGACCCCGCCGCGATGCTCGGCGGGCTGACGCAGCTGCCGCTCGGCGACCACGCCTATCTCTATCTGGTCACCGCTAACATCGGCGCGGTGATCATGCCGTGGATGATCTTCTACCAGCAATCGGCGGTGGTGGAGAAAGGGCTGGGCCCGGCCCATCTGCGCCTCACGCGGCTGGAGACGATGGCGGGCGCGGTGCTGACGCAGCTGATCATGGCGGCGGTGCTGGTCGCCACCGCCGCCACCATCGGCCGCGCCCGGCCCGACGCGCCGCTCGACACGGTGCAGCAGATCTCCGACGCGCTGCTGCCGTTCCTCGGGCCGCGGCTCGGGCGCATCGTCTTCGCCGCCGGCATGAGCGGCGCGGCGCTGGTCGCCGCCATCGTGGTCTCGCTCACCGCCGCCTGGGGGGTGGGCGAGGTGGCGGGCTTCAAGCGCTCACTCGAGCATCACCCGCTCGAGGCGCCGTGGTTCTACGGCATCTTCAGCTTCTGCCTGGTGGTCGCGGCGGCGCTGGTCGCCTCGGGGGTCGATCTGGTGCGGCTTAGCGTCGGCGTGCAGGTGCTGAACGCGCTGCTGCTGCCGATCGTGCTCGGGTTCCTCTACCTGCTGGCGCTGAAGGCGCTGCCCGACGCCTGGCGGCTCAAAGGCCTCTATGCCTGGGTGGTCGGCGCGGCAATGGCAATGACCGCGGGCTTCGGCGTGGTCGCGGGGCTGATCGGTCTGGTGAATTAGCCCGCCCGGCGCCGTGAATTGAGATTCATCTCTTGAGCCTGGGCGAGCGGGCGCGGCCCCGGTGAGGGCCCCGGCGAGAAGCATCCCCAGCAGTGCCTGCGGATAGCCCGCCTTCAAGGAATGGGTGATGGCTCACTACGGATGAACATCGATTCATTTTTTGACCGCGGGGAGTGGCAATGACGCATGCCGGTTGTTTCCCGGCGAAAAAACAAAGCGCCTGTCCGCTTTGATCGATCATCCGCGTCGAGGGCGGGACGGAGGCTCGCAAAAAATGAGCCTTTATTCATTTTTTGACCGAGGCGAGGATGCGGGCCGCTCTCCGAGGGGAAATCGTGCCCGTGGCTCCCACTGGCGCTGAGTGCGTTGTGCGACGTGGATGCGCGGGACGAGACGGCGCATGACGACTGCGCCATCGCGGTCGACGCCGCTCAACCGGAGAGCCCTGGCTGGTGCGGGAGAAACGCGGGACGCGGCCGAGCGCGGCAGCCTCAGTGCGCCTCGTCCCAATTGGCCGCCGTGCCGGTCTCGACGGTGAGCGGCACGGAGAGCGTCAGCGCCGGAGCGCAGGCCTGCTCCATCACATCCTTCGCCAGCGACGCGGTCCGCTCCGCCTCGTTCTCCGGCGCCTCGAAGACCAGCTCGTCATGGACCTGCAGCAGCATGCGCGCCTTGAGGCCGGCGCGGCTCAGCGCCGCCGGGATGCGGATCATGGCGCGCTTGATGATGTCGGCGGCGGTGCCCTGCAGCGGCGCGTTGATCGCCTCGCGCTCGGCATATCCCCGCCGCGCCGGGTTGGCGTCCTTGATGCCGGGGAGATAGCAGCGCCGGCCGAACAGCGTCTCGACATAGCCGCGCTCCCGGCACTCCGCCTTGCAGCGGTCCATATAGGCGCGGATGCCGGGGAAGCGCGCGAAATAAGCCTTGATGAACTCCGCCGCGTCGGCCTGCGGCACCTGGAGGCGCTGCGCCAGGCCGAAGGCGCTCATGCCGTAGAGGATGCCGAAATTGATCGCCTTGGCGCGGCGGCGGATGTCGCCGGTCATCTCGTCCATCGGCACGCCGAAGACCTCGCTGGCGGTCAGCGCGTGGATGTCGGCGCCGGCGCGGAACGCCTCCTTGAGCGGGCCGACATCGGCCATATGCGCCGCCAGCCGCAGCTCGATCTGGCTGTAGTCGGCCGAGATCAGCACATGGCCGGGCTCGGCGACGAAGGCGCGGCGGATCTTGCGGCCCTCCTCGGTGCGGATCGGGATGTTCTGCAGATTGGGATCGGTCGAGGACAGCCGGCCGGTGATCGCGCCGGCGAGCGAGAAGCAGGTGTGGACGCGGCCGGTCCGGGGGTTGATCTCCTCGACCAGCGCGTCGGCATAGGTGCTCTTGAGCTTGGCGAGCTGGCGCCAGTCGAGCACGCGCGCCGGCAGATCGTGGGTGAGCGCCAGCTGCTCCAGCACCGCGGCGTCGGTGCCGTAGGCGCCGGTCTTGTTCTTGCGGCCGCCGCCGAGGGCGAGCTCGTCGAACAGCACCTCGCCCAATTGCTTGGGCGAGCCGATGTTGAAGGGATGGCCGGCGAGGCGATGGATCTCCTGCTCGAGCTCGGAGAGCCGCGCGGCGAAATCCTGCGACAGCCGGTTGAGCTCGGCGCGGTCGACGCGGATGCCGGCGCGCTCCATCTCGGCGACGACGCGCACCAGCGGCCGCTCGATGGTCTCGTAGAAGGCGAGCCGGCGCTCGGCGATGAGCCGCGGCTTCAGCAGGCGATGGAGGCGCAGGGTGATGTCGGCGTCCTCGGCGGCGTAGTCGCGCGCCTTCTCCAGCGGCACGGCGGCGAAGCCGATATGCCCCTTGCCGCTGCCGGCGACGTCCTTGTACTTGATGGTGGCGTGGCCGAAATGGAGATCGGCCAGTTCGTCGAGGCCGTGGCCGTGCAGCCCGCCTTCCAGCACGAAGGAGATCAGCATGGTGTCGTCGACCGGTGCCACGGCGATGCCATAGGCGGCGAGCACCGCGACATCGTATTTTATGTTCTGCCCGATCTTGAGCACGCCGTCGTCCTCGAGCAGCGGCTTCAGCCGCGCCAGCGCCGCGGCAATTGGAATCTGCTTCAGCACCGCGGGCGCGGCGGCGAGATCGAGTTCGCCCGCGCCGTTGGCGCGATGCGCCAGCGGCACGTAGCAGGCCTCGCCCGGCTCCAGCGCCAGCGACAAACCCACCAGCTCGGCATCCGCCGGGTTGAGCGAGGTGGTCTCGGTATCCACCGCCACGACGCCCTTGGCGGCGGCGGCGGCGATCCAGGCGTCGAGCTCGGCGATCTCCTGCACCAGCGCGTAGCGGCGCTCGACCTGGCGTAGATCGGGCGCCGGCGGCAATGCCATCGGTTCGGCCGCCGCGGGCGCGACCGAAGCGGCGGCGACCGGCGCCGCACCGTTCCCCGTGCCGAGCCGGGTCTCGACCCGCGCCAGCAAATTCTTGAAGCCGTTGTCGCGCAGGAAGGCGCCGAGCCGCTCGCGGTCGGGCGGCTTCACCGCGAGATCGTCGAGCGGCAGGGTCAG
>DAHUYF010000200.1 GCA_027315365.1 Rhodospirillales bacterium
CAGCTCGGCGCGGTGCAGATGCTGGCGCCCTCGCTGAGCAAATTCGGCCCGCTCGGCATCCGGGACTTCGAGGCCTTCGACCTGCCCTTCATCTTCCCCTCGGTCGCGGCGCTGCGCCGGGTGACCGACGGCCCCATCGGCAAGGCGCTGCTGAAGAAGCTCGAGCCCAAGGGGATCGTCGGGCTGGCCTATTGGGACAACGGCTTCTCGGTCGTGACCTCGAACCGGCCGCTGCGCACGCTCGCCGATTTCAAAGGGCTGAAGCTGCGCATCCAGTCCTCCAAGGTGCTCGAGCAGACCTATCGCGATCTCGGCGCGCTGCCGCAGGTGATGGCCTTTTCGGAAGTCTACCAGGCGCTGCAGACCGGCGTCGTCGATGCCGGCGGCGAGAACACGCCCTCCAACATCTACACCCAGAAATTCTACGAGGTGCAGAAATACCTCACGGTCACCCACCAGAACTATATCGGCTACGCCCTCATCGTGAACAAGAAGTTCTGGGACGGGCTGCCGCCCGACATCCGCACCATCCTCGACGGCGCGGTCAAGGACGCCACCACCTATTGCAACGACATCGCCGGCCAGGAGAACGCCGACGCGCTCGCCAAGATCAAGGCGGCGGGCACGACGCAATTCATCGAGCTCACGCCCGACGAGCGGGCGCAATGGCGCAAGGGCCTGCTCAGGGTGCATGAGGAGATGGCGTCGCGCGTCGGCAAGGACCTGATCGACGCGATCCACAAGGAAGCCGGGGACAGCGCCACGCAATAGCGGCACCCGGCGCCCCGCCCGCGGCAGCCCCCTCGCGCGCCCGATGCCTCGATGCTGAGGCTTCCGCTCCGCATTCTCGACCGCCTCGAGGAAATCCTCATCGCCAGCCTGATGGCGGCGGCGACGCTCATCACCTTTGCCGCCGTCGTCCATCGCTATCTCTCCACCGTACCGGTGATCCAGGACTACGTTACCCAGATCGACATGACCTGGACGCAGGAGCTCTGCGTCTACATGTTCATCTGGGTCGCCAAGTTCGGCGCCGCCTATGGGGTGCGCACCGGCATCCATGTCGGCGTCGACGTGCTGATCAACCGCCTGCCGCCACGAAGCCGCGGCGTCGTCATCACCTTCGGCCTGCTCTGCGGCGCGCTCTTCACCGGGGTCATCGGCACGCTCGGCGCGCGCTTCGTCTGGGAGATCGCGCATACAGACCAGGTCTCGGCCGATATGGAAGCGCCGATGTGGCTGGTCTACCTCGCCATCCCCTGCGGCTCCTACCTGATGTGCTTCCGCTTCCTGCAGGTGGCGTGGGCCTTCGTGCGCACCGGTGACCTGCCGGCGCACAGCCACGCCAAGGTCGAGGGCATCGAACCGCCGACCGGCACCGCCATGGGCGACCCGATATGAACGCCGCGATCATCTTCGCCCTTCTGTTCGCGCTGATGCTCACCGGCATGCCGATCTCGATCTCGCTCGGCCTCACCGTGCTCACCTATCTCTTCGCCATGACCCAGGTGCCGGTCGAGAGCGTCGCGCTGAAGCTCTTCACCGGCATCGAGAACTTCCAGATCATGGCGATCCCGTTCTTCATCCTCGCCGGCAGCTTTTTGACGCATGGCGGGGTGGCGCGGCGGATGATCGCCTTCGCTGCCTCGCTGGTCGGGCACTGGCCCGGCGGGCTCGGGCTCGCCGGCGTCGTCGCCTGCGCGCTCTTCGCCGCGATCTCGGGATCGTCGGTGGCCACCGTGGTGGCGATCGGCTCGATCATCCTGCCGGCGATGGTCGAGCACGGTTTCCCGCGCCGCTTCGGCGCCGGCATCATCACCACCTCCGGCGCGCTCGGGATATTGGTGCCGCCCTCGATCATCCTGGTGCTCTACGGCGTCTCGACCAACACCTCGATCGGCGCGCTCTTCATGGCCGGCGTCGTGCCGGGCCTGACCCTGGCGGCGGGGCTGGCGGCCCTCACCTGGTTCTATGCCTGGCGCAACGATTACCCCTGCCTGCCGCGCGCCTCCTGGGGCGAGCGCTTCCGCACCTTCCGCGACAGCGTCTGGGGGCTGCTGCTCATCGTCATCGTGCTCGGCGGGATATATTCCGGCATCTTCACGCCGACCGAGGCGGCGGCGGTGGCCGCGGTCTACGCCTTCGTCATCGCCGTCTTCGTTTACCAGGACATGCCGCTGGCGCGCGTACCCAAGGTGCTGCTAGACGCCGCCAATATGAGCGCCATGCTGCTCTACATCATCACCAACGCGGTGCTGTTCTCCTTCCTGATGACCTCGGAGAACATCCCGCAGGCGATGGCCGCCTGGATGATCGGCGAGCATTTCAGCCCCTGGGTCTTCCTGCTGATGGTGAACGTCATCCTGCTCGCCGCCGGCAACGTCATGGAGCCGTCCTCGATCCTGCTGATCATGGCGCCGATCCTCTTTCCCATCATCACCCGGCTCGGCATCGACCCCGTGCATTTCGGCGTGCTGATGGCGGTCAACATGGAGGTCGGGCTCTGCCACCCGCCGGTCGGCCTCAACCTCTACGTCGCCAGCGGCATCGCCCGCATGGGCATCAGCGAGCTGACCGTGGCGGTGCTGCCCTGGCTCCTGGTCATGCTCGCCTTCCTCGTGCTGGTGACCTACTGGCCGCCGCTGTCGCTGGCGCTTCCGCATCTGCTGGGGATTCGGTATTGAG
>DAHUYF010000144.1 GCA_027315365.1 Rhodospirillales bacterium
TTCGCCCGCCGGCCGCCCAAATCGCTCGACCGCGACGATTTTGTCGCTTTCGTGCCGGCGGGCCTCTCGGCCGCCGACGGCGCCGCGACGCTCACCGCCATGACGGCAGCTGCCGTCGCCCGCGCGGTCGAGCATTTCCCCACCCCGGCGCGGCGCTGGCTGGTGACCGGCGGCGGCCGCCACAATCCAGTCCTGATGGCCGAACTCGCGCGACGCCTGGGCCGTCCTGTCGAGCCGGTCGAGCGGGCCGGCTGGAACGGCGATGCGCTGGAGGCGCAGGCCTTCGCCTACCTGGCGGTGCGGTCGCTGGCCGGGCTGCCGCTCAGCCTGCCGGCGACGACCGGGGTCCCCACCCCGATGCGGGGTGGGGTGCTCCGACGCAGCACCCACGCCTCCTCTATCGGTTGAGCGGTTGGCTTAACCAAGCGTTTCCGCTTTAGCGCTTAGATTGCCCGGGGTTTCAAGGGAGCCGGGTGGTGGCCGACCAGCAGGCCGAGACGGCGGGCGGCAGCAAGGCGCCGGTGCGCCTGGGCGAGCGCTTCGAGATCTATCCCGAGCGGCCGCTGGCGGAGCTGCGGTCGCCGAACGCGGCCGGCTTCGTGGCGATCGACCGCGACCGACCGACGAGCAGCCTGTTCGGGCTGGTCTGCGACGCCGACATGCCGCCGCGCCACGATGTGATCGCGGCGCTGCATGGGCTGCGCACCGAGGCGCTGCTGATGCCCCATGAATGGGGCGTGGTCGACTGGCCGGCGACCGGGCGACGGCACTTCGCCGTCATCTTCGACCGCCCGACCGGCGGCCGCATCGTCCAGTCGCTGACCCAAACGATCGAGCCGATGCATGAGGACGAGCTCATCCATCACGTGCTGCCGCCGCTCGTCGCCTCGCTGAGTGGATTCTTCGCCATTGGCGGCACCCATCGCGCGATCCGGCCGACCAATCTCTTCTGGCGCGACGCCGCGCACCGCACGCTGTCCCTCGGCGAGTGCATCAGCGCGCCGCCGGCGGCGCTGCAGCCGATCGCCTATGAGACCATCGAGAGCGCCATGGCGATGCCTACCGGCCGCGGCGCCGGCAGCTCCGCCGACGATCTCTACGCCCTCGGCGCCACCCTCATCTTCCTGCTGCTGGGGCGCAGCCCGGTCGCCACGGTCGCCGACGATCAGCTGCTGGCGGAGAAGATCGGGCGCGGCTCCTATTTCGCGCTGCTCGGCGGCCAGCGCGCCGGCGGCGCCATCGTCGAGGCGCTGCGCGGCCTGCTCACCGACGATCCGCGCGAGCGCTGGAACGTGCAGGATCTTGAAATGTGGCTCGAAGGGCGGCGGCTGTCGCCGAAGCAGCCGTCGCTGGTCAAGCGGGCCCAGCGCCCCTTCGAGTTCGCCGGCCACTCCTTCCTCACGGCGCGGGCGATCGCCTATGCTTTCTCACACGATCCAGCCGCGGCGGTACGTGCCTTGAAGGCACCGGATTTCGAGATCTGGATGCAGCGCAGCCTGTGCGACGAGGATCGCTCCAAGATGCTTGCCGCCGCTATGGCGGAAGGTCATGAAGTCGGCCTCACCGGCCATGACGAGCGGCTGGTGGCGCGGGTCTGCGTCGCGCTCGATCCGGCGGCGCCGATCCGTTACAAGGGTTTCGCCGCCGCCATCGACGGCTTCGGTACGGCGCTGGTTGCCGCCTTCCGCGGCCACGGTTCGGTGCAGCAGATCGCCGAGGCAATGAGCGGCCGGCTGCCGCAGTTCTGGTTCTCCGCGCAGGCCAATCTCAAGCCCGAACAGGTGCCGATCCTCAAGAGCTTCGAGCGGCTGCGCGTTCATCTCGAGGATCGGCGTCCGGGCTTCGGTGTCGAGCGCGTCGTCTACGAGATGAATCCCAATCTGCATTGCCTGTCGCCGGCGATCGAGGCCGACTACGTCATGGAGCCGGGCGATGTGCTGGCGGCGCTGGAGCGCGTCTCGCAGAAGCGCACCAGTGACGAGCTGCAGATCGACCGGCATCTCGCGGCGTTCATTGCCGCGCGCTACCGCGCCGCCGGTACCGACTGGTTCGATTCGCTCAGCAGCGCCGATCCGGCGCAGCGCGTGCTGGGCGCGCTTTACCTGCTGGCCCGCCTGCAATCCCTGAAGGGGCCGGCGGCGGTGCCGGCGCTGGCGCAGCGAATGGCTCGCCAGCTGCCGCTGGTCCTCGACCGCTACCATAACCGCTCGCGGCGCGGGCGGCTCAGGGCCGAGCTGCCCAAGGTCGTTGCCAAGGGCAATCTCGGCGACATCCTCTCGCTGGTCGACGATGCTTCCGACCGCGCGCGCGACCAGCAGGGCTTTCAGCAGGCGCAGCGCGATTATGCCGCAATCGACCGCGAGCTCGACCTGCTCCGCCTCGATGGGCCGCGGCGTCCCGAGCGGTCGGCCGAGCTTGGCCAGCGTTATGCCGCGACCACGGCCAGCGTCCTCGCCTGGCTGATCGCGCTCGCCGTCGTCGCGTTCACGGGCTGAGCCATGGCGCGCAGCACCGCCAAGCCCGCGGCAAGGCCGGCGCCGCCCGGCAAGCGACCCGGGCGCGGCCCGGTGAAGCCGCGGCGCCGCAGCAGCGGCAGCGCCCCCATCACCCTGGCGGTGATGGTCATCGCCGGGCTGGCGCTGACCGCGCTGCCGCTCTGCCTGCTGCTGCTCGCTGGCCTGTTGCCGACGGGGGTTGCCGTGGTCGTCGACAGCCATCGCCGGCGCTACCTCGCGCGTACCGTGGGGGCGATGAACCTGGCGGGCGTCGCGCCGGGGGCGCTGCGGATGTGGGAGGGCGGCATCAGCTTCTCAAGCCTGCAGCAGATCGTGAACAACCCCTATAGCTGGCTCGTCATGTACGGCGCGGCCGCCATCGGCTGGGTGCTCTATTACTGCGTGCCGCCGATCGTCGGCATGGTGGTCGAGGTGAAGGCGGACGAGACCAAGCGCCGGCTCGAGGCCCGTGCGAAAGTGCTGATCGAGGAATGGGGCGAGGAAGTGACGGGGCGGAAAGGCTAGGCAAACCCCGGTCGGGCGCTGGTTGGCAACCGGCCCGCTCGGTGCGGCTCTCGCGGTTGCTGGCGCCGCCGCGGACGAACGCGAAGGGGCGTTCGCCGCTTATCCCGCGGGGAGGCGGCGGTCCATCGCCGCGGTCTTGATCACCTTCTGCAGCTTCTCGAAGGCGCGCACCTCGATCTGGCGCACCCGTTCGCGCGAGATATCGTATTGCTGCGACAGGTCCTCGAGCGTCGTCGGGTCGTCCTTCAGGCGGCGTTCGATGAGGATGTGGCGCTCGCGGTCGTTGAGCGACTTCAGCGCGTTGGCGAGGAGCGCCTTGCGGCCCGTCACCTCCTCGTTCTC
>DAHUYF010000209.1 GCA_027315365.1 Rhodospirillales bacterium
CCTGGGCGCGCGGCGGCTACCTGCCGACGCACAACCCCAACTACCGCCAGCCGCAGGGCAAGGACCCGGCGTGGAACGCGGCCAATTGCCGCAATCGCCGGATATTCAACGACCGCGCCGTGCAGAAGGTCGGCGCCAGCAGCAAGAAGTTTCTGATCCAAACCTACCGCCGCGACATGGGCGCGGGCAATTTCGTGCTGATGAAGGATTGCTCCGCGCCGATCTTCGTCCGCGGCCGCCATTGGGGCGCGTTCCGCATGGGCTATCGCCAGGCCTGACGGACGCCCCCCGCCATGAAGAAAGGGCCGGCGTCGCCGCCGGCCCCTTCCCTGTCGCTCGCTCCGAGGTAGAGCCGAGGTAGTGTCTTCAGGCGACGCCGCGCGGGGTCAGCGCCTCGAGGCGCACGTCGCGGCTCAGCGGCTGCACCGCCTCGCGCAGCGGCACCAGGATGAGTTCGCCGGCCTGATAATCGGGATCGGCGAGGTTGTCGTTCACCGTCAGCAGGGTCATATGGATGGTATTGGCGTCGTGCTGGCCCAGCAGGCGCGCCACCACCGCCAGCTCGGTGACCAGCCGGTCCTGGATCGCCACGCCCGCCTGGGTCATCGTATCGATCAGCGAATCGAGGCCGCTGATCAGGATTTCCGCCCCGTCCTCCACCGGACCCGCGATGGGCGAGCCGGCAAGCCGTAGCGGCGCCGGCGCAAGCGCCTCGGCGATCTCCAGCGCCCAGGTGCGGACCGCCTCGAGATAGATCGCCTTGTGGCGCCGGTGATGCGTCGCGGCTGCGGCGGCGATCACCGTCGCGAGCGCCGCCAGCCGGTCCTCGTCGTCGAGCTTGAGCTCGCCGAACTCCGCCAGGAGCTCGCGCAGCCGCGCCTCCGTCGCCGGTCCGACTGCGGCAAGCGCGCTGTTGATGGTTTTCACTAAGGAGCTCATGTTGCCGGCCTCCCGCGAGGATCAATGATCATCGCCGGCGAATCTTAAGATTTGGTTGCAATTCTATTCATGTTCTTTCTTTCTTTTTACGATCACTTCGGCCTTCCAATCAAACTTATGCGATTATTAGACACCCCGACAATTCGCCACAAAATTTCGCAAATTCCGTGCAACCAGGGCGATCCCATGTTATCCAAACATTAACCAGGATCGGTGAGACTGGAGTTGCGACGCAGGCTAGGTTCACAAGCTTCGGTAAGGTTGGCGATGATGGATCCCCAGAACGCACTTTCGGACCGTAACCTCGAGGCCAGCACGACCCTTTCATTGAAGCGCGAGCCCGCCTGCTTCGCCTTCCTGTCCAGCCGATCGACGACCGCGCCGCAGCCGATCGATTCGCTCAATCTCGATCTCGCCTCGGTGGATTATTTCGGCGGCCGGGCCTCGCTCTGGGCGACGCTCGAGATCCGCTCCGGCGCCAGCAACGACCAGCCGGTCGCAGTGCTGGGCTTCGACGAGACCTTCCTGCGCCCGTTCACCCGCGCCCTCATCGAGGCGGCGGCGAGCCGGCACCCCTATCGCATGACCATCCTGCGCGATGTCGGCGAGGCCGAGCGGCAGCGCGTGGTCGAATACGTCACCGGCCCCGGCACCACGCTGTGCGAGGTGATTCTGACGCCGCACGATTCGGTAGTGGTCGTCTCCGGCCGCACCGCCGACGAGGGCGAGGAGGAGACGCTGTTCCAGCTGCCGCGCAGCGACAGCTTCCTGCGCGCCTTCGTCAAGATCACCTGCCAGGCCGACCAGGCGCTGCGCGACACGCTGACGGAGAGCGAGAAGCTCGCCCGCCGCCGCCTCGCCGAACAGCCCTGAGCCGCGGGCCGCGCCGCCGGGCGCGGCGCGGCGCTTCCCATCCGCCTAGAACAGGCTCGGCGCGCGATAGAGCAGGCTGCCGTCCGGCCGCACCACCGCCTCCGGCGTGAGCCGCGCCGGCTCGATGCGGCCGTCGAGAATGTGCGCCACCGCGATGCCGGCGGCCAGAAGATAGTCGGCGATGATGCGACGGTGACAGCGCCACCACACCGCTTCGGCGCACATGATCGCCAGCCGGCGCTGTTGCGCCAAGCGCAGCAGCGCCGCGAAGGCGGCGCGGAACTCGGGCGTCTCGGCATAATCGGCGTAGTTGCGGAACCCGGGCTCGCGCCACAGCGTGTGCGGCGACGGCTCGTTTCCCGCGCGTCCGCCACGCCGGCCGCCCAGCGCCGGGAAATGCCGGTACTCGATGCCGGCCGCGGCCAGCGAGCGGGCCAGCGCCTCGCCGTTGAACTGCGGCTGGCGGCGCGAGCCGGGAAAGCGGCGGACATCGGCGAGGCAGCCGACCCCGGCGCCGGCCAGCAGGGTGATGAAATCCGCGATCGGCCGGGTCGAATGCCCGATGGTCAAGACGCTCACGCCGCCCAGCCTACTCCGGCCGGGCGGCTTCCTTCTATGCCGTCGCCGCGCGCGGGTCGCGGTGCACCGTCGCCTGCTCCGTGGCGGCGATGAACGCGCCATAGGACGGCAGCACCGCCGTCGTGCCGTCGCGCATCGCCGGGAAGCCGTGATCTCCCAGCGGCGCGAGATCGCCGAAATCCGCGAGATCGAGGCGCGCGGCGTGGCTGGCGAGATTGAACACCAGCAGCAGCCGTTCCCCGGCGCAGGCGCGCTCGAATCCCAGCAGCGGCGCCGGCAGATCGAGCAGCGTCATGTCGCCGCAACGCAGCGCCGGATGCGCGTTGCGCCAGGCGATGAGCGCGCGCCAGGCGCGCAGCGGCGACGCCGGATCGGCTTCCTGCGCGGCAACGCTGACCGAACGGTGCGCCTCCGGCACCGGCAGCCAGGGCTTGCCGGTGGTGAAGCCGGCGTGCTCGGCGGCGTGATGCCAGGGGATCGGCGTGCGGCTGCCGTCGCGGCCGCGAAATTCCGGGAAATAGGCGATGCCGAAGGGATCGCGTAGCTGCTCGAGCTCGAGCGCCGCCTCGCTCAGCCCGAGCTCTTCGCCCTGGTAGAGGCAGAGCGCGCCCTTGAGCGACAGCAGCAGCGCCATCAGCAGCCGGACGAAACCGGGATCGGGGGCCGCGCCCGAAGCCTCCGGCGCCGCCCAGCGGCTCGCCGCGCGCTCGACATCGTGGTTGCTGAACGCCCAGCACAGCCCCTCCCCCGCACCGGCCGCGGCGATCTCGCCGAGCGCGCGGCGCAGCGCGTCGACGGCGCTGCCGCCGCGCATCGGCCGCAGCGTATAGGCGAGATGCAGCCCGGCGCCGCCGGCGGTATAGCGCTCGATGCGGCGATAGGCGCCCTCCTGGCTCGAGACCTCGCCGAGGAGCACGGTGCCGGGACGCTCATCGGCGAGCGCGCGCAGCCGGGCGATGAGATCCGGCGGCTCCGGCTGCATCATGTCGTGGACGTGCCGCTGCAGGTTGAAGGGCTTGGCCGGCGCCGCCCCGCCCGCCGGCGCATGCGGCGGATTGTCGCGAAGCGCGTCGTCATGCAGCAGGAAGTCGATCGCATCGAGGCGAAAGCCGTCGATGCCGCGCGCCAGCCAGAAGCGCGCCGTCTCGACCAGCGCCTCGGTCACCGCGGGACGGCGCAGGTCGAGGCTCGGCTGGCTCGGCAGGAAATGATGGAGATAGTACTGCCGCCGGCGCGGCTCCCAGGTCCAGGCGGCGCCGCCGAACACCGAGAGCCAGTTGTTGGGCGGCGTGCCGTCGGGCCTGGCATCGGCCCAGACGTACCAGTCCGAGCGCGCGCCGGCGCCGCTCGCCCGGCTGTCGCGGAACCACGGATGCTGATCGGAGGTGTGGCCGCAGACGAGGTCGATGATGAGCTTCAACCCCAGCGCATGGGCACGCGCCACGACGCGATCGAAATCGGCGAGCGTGCCGAAGACGGGATCGACGGCGCAGTGATCGGCCACGTCGTAGCCGAAATCGCGCATCGGCGACAGGAAGAACGGCGACAGCCACACCGCATCGACACCGAGCGAGGCGACGTAGTCGAGCTTGGCCGCGACGCCGGGCAGATCGCCGACGCCGTCGCCGTTGCTGTCATAGAAGCTGCGCGGATATATCTGATAGATGACGGCGCCGGGCCACCAATCGCGATTCTGCATGCGCCTCCTTCGCTCTCCAGCTGATGCTCTGTCGCTCCCGAACCATCGGATATCGACCAGAAATCTTGCTGAAGGGTGAAGGGCGGCGCAATCGCGGCTAACGATCGGCGCGTCGCACGCCGGCGGCGCGGCGAAGCGCCCCGCGGTGACGCTTCGCCGCAGGGCGCCCGCCGGTGGGCTATTGCTGCGGCTGCTCCTTGCCGTGAGCGCCGGAGGTCACGGTGCCCGGCATCGAATTGGCGCCGGCATCGGGGAAGGGCGTGCCGTTGCTCGGCGCCGCGCCGGCGCCGCTGGGGTTCGCGGGCTCGCTCGTGCCGCTCCCCGGCATCGGCGCGGAATTCCGCTGCACCTTCTCCAGCTCCTCGCGGTTGAGCTGCTCGGCCATGTTGTCCGCAGGCGAGGTGTGGCGCTTTGCCATAGTCTTGTGCCGGGCGGCGTGCTTCTTGCCCTTGGCGGTGGTTTCTCCGCTCGTCGCGGCCGGCGTGGAGGTGCCGCTGCCCTGCCGGGAGCTCACCGCCGGCTTGTGCGGCGTCGCCGGCGCGGTCTGGTCGGAAGCGGCGGGCGGCGCCCCGCCAGCGGTCTGCGCCGCGGCGGGCAAGCCGGCGGCGAGCAGAGCGGCAAACGCGGCGCCGCCAAGAAGACGTCTCATCGGGGGATCCTTTCCTGGTCGCATGGCTGAAGCCCCGCCAAGCGCGGGCCTGTCCTGTCTGAACGACGTAACCGCAGGTTTGTTCCGCCCCGGCCTGGCTTCAATCGACCCGCCGCAGCGCGCAGCCGGCGGCAGCCTGGGGCGCGGCGCTACGCCGCCTTGGCCAGCACGCGCTCGACCAGCCGCGCCCAGTAGGACGCGCCGATCGGCAGGATGTCGTCGTTGAAATCGTAATGCGGGTTGTGCAGGCCGGCGCCGTTGCCGGGGCCGTTGCCGATGAAGAGATAGGCCCCGGGCCGCGCCTGCAGCATGAAGGCGAAATCCTCCGAGCCCATGGTCGGCGTGATCGCGCGATCGACATTGGCCTCGCCCGCCACCTCCGCGGCCGTCGCCGCGGCGATCTCGGCCTCGGCCGGGCTGTTGACGGTGGGCGGATAGCGGCGCTCGTAGCGCACTGCCGCGCTCGCCCCCATTGCGCCCGCCACGCCCTCGGCGATGCGGCGGATCGCCGCCTCCATCGCGTCCTGGAGCTCGGGCTTGAACGAGCGCGTGGTGCCGCGCAGTACCACCGCGTCGGGAATCACGTTCCAGGTGTCGCCGCCATGGATCTGCGTCACGCTGACCACGGTGCTCTCCAGCGGCGGCGTGTTGCGGCTGGCGATAGTCTGGAGCCCCAGGACGAGCTGCGCCGCGGCGACCACCGGATCGATACCGAGATGCGGCAGCGCCGCATGCGTGCCCTTGCCGGTCACCGTGATCTCGAAAATGTCGAAGGACGCCATCATCGGCCCGGCGCGCAGCGCGAAGCGGCCGGCCGGCATGCCCGGCCAATTGTGCATGCCGAAGACCGCCTCGACCGGGAATTTCTCGAACAGCCCCTGCTCCACCATGACGCGGCCGCCGCCCTCGTTCTCTTCGGCGGGCTGGAAGATGAAATGCACGGTGCCGGCGAAGTTGCGCGTCTCGGCGAGATAGCGCGCCGCGCCCAGCAGCATGGTGGTGTGCCCGTCATGGCCGCAGGCATGCATCTTGCCGGGGTTCTGCGAGACGTAGTCGTGACCGTTGCGCTCGTGGATGTGGAGCGCGTCCATGTCGGCGCGCAGCGCGATGGCGCGGCCGCCGGGCCGCGCGCCGGTGAGCGTGCCGACGACGCCGGTGCCGGCCAGGCCGCGATGCACTGCGATGCCGAATTCCTGCAGCCGCGCGGCGACGAACTCGGCGGTGCGCCTCTCCTCGAAAGCGGTCTCGGGATGGGCATGGATCTCGTGCCGCCAGGCGGCCAGGTCATGCTGGAAATCGGCGATGCGGTTGACGATGGGCATGACGCCTCCTGGGCAGACCGCGATGCTAGCGGAGCGGGCGGCGGGGTTTCAACCATTGCTCCCGCGCAGCCCGCTTGACCGCGGCCGACCTGGCGCGGACGATGCTCGCAACGGACAAGAACAATCGGGCATGTTGGATTTCCCCGCGACGCCGGTCGAGCCTGCCAGCATCGAAAGCCGCACCTCCTGGGTGGTGGCCTTCGCCGCGCTCGCCGTCACCTGCGTCTCCTTCGGCGCGCCGCTGGTGGCGGTGGTCGGGCTGCGGCCGATCGCCGCCGATCTCGGCAGCGCGCGCTCGGTGCCGGCGCTCGCCTATTCGCTGGCCTGGCTCGGCATGGCGGTGGGCGGGCTCGCCATGGGGCGCATCGCCGAGCGCGTCGGCGTGCGCTGGACCGCGGCGTTCGGCGCGGCGATGATCGCCCTCGGCCTCGTCGTGTCGACCGGCGGGTCGCCCTGGCAGCTCTATGTCGGCTACGGGCTGCTGATCGGGCTCCTCGGCAATGCCGGCATCAACGCGCCGCTCTACATCTATGTCAGCCATTGGTTCGACCGCCGCCGCGGCACGGCGCTGGCGCTGATCTCGAGCGGGCAATACGTCGCCGGCGCGCTGTGGCCGCCACTGTTCGAGCGCGCCATCGCCGCGGTCGGCTGGCGGCACACCATGATGCTGTTCGCGATCGTCGTGGTCGCCGCCATCCTGCCGCTGGCGCTGCTGCTGCGCCGCCCGCCGCTGGCGGGACACGTTGCCGCCGGCGCGCCGGCCGGCGCGGCCGCACGGGTGCTGGGCTGGCCGCCGGGGGTGGCGCTGGCGCTGCTCGCGCTGGCCTCGTTCTGCTGCTGCGTGCCGATGGCAATGCCGCAGGGCCATCTCGTGGCGCTGTGCGGCGATCTCGGCATCGCCCCGGCGCAGGGCGCCGCGATGCTGTCGCTGCTGCTCGGCAGCGCCTTCCTCAGCCGGCAGTTCTGGGGGTGGGTCGCCGATCGGATCGGCGGCCTGCGCACGATATTCTCCGCCTCGCTGTGCCAGGCGGCGGCGCTGGTGGCGCTGGCGCTGACCCAGGACGAGACCGGCCTGTTCATCGTCTCGGCCGCCTTCGGCTTCGGCTTCAGCGGCATCATCCCGGCCTATGTGCTCGCCATCCGCGAGCTATTCCCGGCGGCCGAAGCCGCCTGGCGCGTGCCCGTCGTGCTGCTGTGCAGCGGCTCCGGCATGGCCGCCGGCGCCTGGCTCGCCGGCGCGATCTACGACCGCGTAGGATATTACGGCCCGGCCTTCGCCGCCGGCGTCGGATTCAACCTGCTGAACCTCGCGCTGATCGGTGCGCTGGCGCTGCGCCAGCGCGCCCGTCCGTTGCGCGCGCTGGCGGCGTAGGCCGCGGTCGAGTGCGCCCCGGCCACCGGCGAGGAAACGTGCCGGCCGGCTCCGCCGTTGACCCTCGATGCCGCCCGCGCTCGTCATCACCGTCGCCGCGTCTGCGGCCTTCCTGCCGCCGGACGATCCCGGATTCGACCGCTGCCTCGACCCGCGCCTTGGGGTCCGCCTGGAATGGCCGCGGCCGGAGACTGGCGCGGCGACGACTTATCTGCTGGTCAAGCGGTTGGACGGCAGCGGCCGATGGCGCCCCTGGTTGAACCCCGGCACGCCAACCCGCCCTTCACGCTCGCCCTGCAGGCCCCGCTCGCGCGGCACAGTCGCTTCGCCTGGATGGTGTTCGATGTCGAAGGACGCCGGCTCGGCAAAGGCGCCTGGCATTACTTCTGCATCGAGGAGCCCGGGAGCGGCGGCACGCCGGAAAACGCACCCAGCGGTTAGATTCCTACTCCATGAACGCGTGTCGGCCGGAGCTGCGACATCGGCCTGGTTCGGGCGGCCTGCGAGATATCGTCATGGTCGCCTATCGACCCGCATCGAAACTCGGCGCCGCCATCAACGGAAACGACGTCACATGGTCGTCTTTTCCATGTCGTCCTTGCTAGATAGGCGGATCGGGGTCACTCTGACGGCCGGATTCCCCGAATCAACGCGGGAATGTCCGATCAGGGAGAGAACCTCGATGAGGATGGTAATCGCATTCGCGACAGGCGTCGCGCTACTGCTGTGCGGGACGACGGCGCAGGCGGTCGAATCCAGTGCCACGGCCACCTCGAAACTGCCGGCCGACGCCCTGTGGGCGAAGATCGGCGATTTTTGCGGCATCGGCAAATGGCATCCCGCCATCGAGCAATGCAAGATCTCGGCGAACGGCGAGACACGCACCTTGTCCCTGAAGGGCGGCGGAACCCTTGTCGAGAAGTTGGTGAAGATGGATGCTGCTCACCACTCCTATACCTATTCGATCGTCAGCGGCCCGTTGCCCGTTGCCCACTACAGGTCGACCATCAGTGTCGCGGCCAAAGGCGCGGGCTCAGTGGTGAAATGGGTGGGCAAGTATGACGCCAAGGGCGTCAGCGACGCCGACGCAAAAAAAACCATCGACGGCATCTACGACTCGGGCCTGAAGGCGCTGACGACGAATTAGGGAGGCGGTGTCGGTCCCGGCACGTCGGCGACCTCACCGCCGCTTCGCCGGTAATCGGCATTCACGCGGATAGCCGACATCCCCGCCGGATCGCGCGGACGCGCCCTAAGCCGCCGGCAGTCTCCCCTCCTCGACCGCGTGGCAGGCCACGCGGCTCGGGCCGGCGGGGCGCAGCTCCGGGCGCTCGCGGCGGCAGCGCGCCTCGGCGAACGGGCAGCGCGGATGGAAGGCGCAGCCCGCGGGCGGGTCGATCGGGCTCGGCACGTCGCCAGCCACCGGCTCGCGTCGACGGCCGGAGAAGGCGATGTCGGGGATCGTCGCCAGCAGCAGGCGGGTATAGGGATGCCGCGGTGCGGCAAAAAGACTCGCGGTATCCGCCTGCTCGACCAGCCGGCCGAGATACATCACGCCAACCCGGGTCGCGACGTGGGAGACCACGGCGAGGTTGTGCGAGATGAAGAGATAAGTGAGGCCCAGCGCGCGCTGCAGATCCTGCATCAGGTTGAGGATCTGCGCCTGCACCGACACGTCGAGCGCCGAGGTCGGCTCGTCGCAGACCAGGAAATCGGGGGTCGCCGCCAGCGCGCGGGCGATCGAGATGCGCTGGCGCTGGCCGCCGGAGAATTCGTGCGGGTATTTGTCGCCGTCGGCCGGCGCGAGCTGCACCTGCGCCAGCAGCGCCTCGACGCGGGCGCGGCGTTCGCCATGGCCGGCGCAGAGTCCATAGGTGCGCAGCGGCTCGGCGATGATGTCGCGCACCCGCCAGCGCGGGTTGAGGCTGGCATAGGGGTCCTGGAAGATCATCTGCAGCCGGCGGCGCAGCCTGCGCCGCTCGGCGCGCGGCATCGACCGCGCCAGATCGGCGCCGTCGAACAGCACCCGGCCGCGGGTCGGCGGATGGAGGCCGACGATGACCCGCGCCACCGTCGACTTGCCGCAGCCGCTCTCGCCGACCAGCGCGAAGGTCTCGCCGCGGCCGATGCTGAAATCGATGCCGTCCACCGCCTTCACCACCGCCCGGCCGCCGCCCTCGACCAAGCGGTTCAGCCAGGGCGGCGACACGTCGAAGGAGCGCGCCAGCCCCTCAACCTGCAGCAGCGGCGCGCCGGGCCGGTCAACCATGATCCGCCTCGGCATGGAGCCAGCACGCCGCCGCGCTCGGCCCGGCCGGCAGCAGCTCCGGCCGCTCGCTGCGGCAGCGATCGAAGGCGTGCGCGCAGCGCGGATGGAAGGCGCAGCCCCCCGGTATCGCGCCGAGCCGCGGCATCGCGCCGTCGATCTGCAGCAGTCGCTCGCGCCGCGCGCCCAGCACCGGGATGGCGCCCATCAGCCCCGCGGTATAGGGATGCTGCGGGCGGAGCACGACGTCGCGCACCGCGCCGATCTCGACGATCCTGCCGGCATACATCACCGCGACCCGGTCGGCGGTCTCGGCGATGACCCCCATGTCATGCGTCACCAGCATCACCGCCGTGCCGTGCTCGCGCGTCAGACGCCGCAGCAGCGCGATGATCTGCGCCTGGATCGAGACGTCGAGCGCGGTGGTCGGCTCGTCGGCGATGACCAGGCGCGGATTGGCGGCGAGCGCCAGCGCGATGACCACGCGCTGGCGCATGCCGCCGGAGAATTGATGCGGGTACTGGTCGATGCGCCGCTCCGGCGCGGGGATGCCGACTTCGTTCAGCAGCTCCAGCGCGCGCCGGCGCGCGCCGGCGCGGCCGAGGCCGAGATGGACCCGGATGGTCTCGGCGAGCTGGCTGCCGATGGTATAGAGCGGATCAAGGCTGGTCAGCGGATCCTGGAAGATGGCGCCGATCTCCTTGCCGCGCAGCCGGCGCATGGCGGGATCGGCGAGATCGTCGATGCGCCGTCCGGCAAAGCCGATGCGGCCACCGGCGACGCGCGCCGGCGGCTCGAGCAATCCGATCACCGCCGCACCGGTGAGCGACTTGCCGGCGCCGGACTCGCCGACCACGCCCAGCACCTCGCCCGGGGCGATGGCGAAGGAGACGTCGTCGAGGGCAGTGAGCACGCCGCGCCGCGTCGGGATTTCGACCCGCAGATGCTCGACCTCGAGCAGCGGCTGGCTCATCAGCGGAGCTTCGGGTTGAGCGCGTCGCGCAGCCAGTCGCCGAGCAGGTTGATGGCGAGCGTCAGGCCGGCGAGGGCGATAGCGGGATAGAGCAGAATCCAGCGCCATTCGCCGGAGAAGATGAAGCCGTCGCCGATGCGGATGAGCGTGCCGAGCGAGGGCTGCGTCGCCGGCAGGCCCAATCCGAGAAAGGACAGCGACGCCTCGGTGAGGATGGCCAGCGCCAGGTTGATGGTGGCGATGACCAGCACCGGCCCCAGCGCGTTGGGCAGCACGTGGCGCCAGGCGATCGCCACCGGATGGACGCCGATGATGCGTGCCGCCTGGACGTATTCCTTGGAGCGCTCGACCAGGGTCGAGCCGCGCACCGTGCGCGCGAACTGCACCCAGATCGAGCTGGCGATGGCGAGCGTGACGACATAGAGCGCGGTGTCGCCCTGCCGCTCGTGCGGCAGCAGGCTGCGCGCCACGCCGTCGACCAGCAGCGCCACCAGGATCGCGGGAAATGACAGCTGCACGTCGGCGATGCGCATGATCAGCATGTCGACCCAGCCGCCGGCATAGCCGGCGAGCAGCCCCAGCCCGACGCCGAGCGCCAGCGCGAGCAGCACCGAGGCGCCGCCAACGAACAGCGACAGCCGCATGCCGTAGAGGATGGAAGAGAGCACGTCGCGGCCCTGATCGTCGGTGCCGAGCGGAAAGGACCAGTCGCCGCTCTCATCCCAGGCCGGCGGGTTGCGCGCGTCCAGCAGGTTAAGGCTGGCGAGGTCATAAGGGTTGTGCGGCGCCACCACCGGCGCCAGCACCGCACCCAGCACCAGCAGCAGCGTCACCGCGGCGGCGGCCACCGTCACCGGCGAGCGGCGGAAGCTCCAGAAGAGATCGCTGTCGGCGAGCCGGCGCAGTACGCCCGGCCGCCTGCCCTGCCCCGCCGCCTCAGAGGCCATACGCGCCGCCGCCGCGCTCGATCCGCAGCCTCGGGTCGACCGCGTAATAGAGCAGGTCGACGATCAGATTGATCGCGACGAAGAAGAAGGCGACGAGCATGAGATAGGCGGCCATGACCGGGATGTCGGCGAAGCCGATCGCCTGCACGATGAGGAACCCCATCCCCGGCCACTGGAAGACGGTCTCGGTGATGATCGCGAAGGCGATGATCGCGCCGAGCTGCAGCCCGGTGATGGTGATGACCGGCACCAGCGCGTTCTTGAGCGCATGGCCGAAATTGACCAGCCGGTTGGGCAGGCCGCGCGCGCGGGCGAATTTTATGTAGTCGGTGCGCAGCACCTCGAGCATCTCGGCGCGCACCAGCCGCATGATCAGCGTCATCTGGAAGAGCGCCAGCGTGATCGCCGGCAGGATCAGCGATTTCAGCCCCGATGCCGTCAGCAACCCGGTCGTCCACCAGCCCAGCGCCACCACCGCGCCGCGGCCGAAGGAAGGCAGCCAGCCCAGCTCGACCGAGAACACCACGATCAGCAGGATGCCGATGAGGAAGGTGGGCAGCGACACGCCGATCAGCGAGAACGCCATGACGAGGCGCGACAGCAGGCCGGTGCGATGCAGCCCGGTATAGACGCCCATCGGCACGCCGACCGCCAGCGCCAGCAGCGCCGCCACGATGCTGAGCTCCAGCGTCGCCGGCAGGCGCTCGGCGATGATCTCGCCCACCGGCCGGGCATATTGGTAGGAGACGCCGAAATCGCCCTTGGCCGCGCGGCCGAGAAAGCGGGCGAACTGGAGCGCGGCGGGATCGGTGAGGCCGAGCTGCTGGCGCAGAAGGGCGCGGTCGGCGAGCGAGGTATCCTGGCCGACCATGTTGTTGACGGGATCGCCGACATAACGGAACAGCAGGAAGGCGATGCAGCCCACTGTCAGCATGACCGCGACGGATTGCACCAGCCGGCGAAGAATGAAGGCGATCATCGGCCGCGCAACCCCTGAAGCCTTGCCGTCGGGCGCCGCTCCGCGCTCGCCGCTAGGCGATCAGCCGGTCGCGCCGCGGCATGCGCGCGCCATCGCGGGCGCAGGATATTGCCGCGACCGGTGCTGTCAATCGTCGAGGCCGGAGGGAGGCGCAGGCTCGCTTTCGTCCGGCGACGAGCGCGTCGCCGCTTCCGCGCGCAGCCGGTCGATGACGCGCCGCCGATAATCGGGATCGACGATCACCCGATCGAGATCAATGCCGTCGAACACCGGCTCGTCACCGAACTTGGCCATGCCCACGTCCGTCTCCCCTCGCGGCACATAGAATGGCCAAGTTGCACCGCAACCGACCAAGAAAATCGGCGGTTATGCGGCGCGTCCTGGGGAAAAGCCTGTTGATATCCCCTGTGGTTGCGCGGGCATGCGTTGCCGCGGACACTGGCCGGTCAACGGTTTAGAGCAGGCACTGCGACAGGTCGTCGCAGGCACGAAGGCGACCCGGCGCGACGCCGGCGCCGGCCGCGCGTCAGCCCCGCCCGCGCCGGGTTTGACTCGGTCGAGCCGGCGGGCGGATAGTAGGCGGGCACCAATCAGCGAAGGAAAGCCCATGCCGCGTGGCAATTCGGCGGCGAGCCGCGACATCGCCTATCACCTGCACCCCTACACCCATCTCAAGAAGCATGAGAGCGAGGGCCCGCTGGTCATCACCGAGGGCAAGGGCATCCACGTCTATGACGAGAACGGCAAGGAATACATCGAGGGGCTGGCGGGGCTGTGGTGCACCTCGCTGGGCTTCGGCGAGGAGCGGCTGGTCGAGGCGGCGACGCGGCAGATGCGGCGGCTGCCCTACTACCACATCTTCAATCACAAGACGCACGACGCGGCGGCCGAGCTGGCCGAGCGCATCATCGGCCTGCTGCCGGTGCCGATGTCGAAGGTCTTCTTCAACAATTCCGGCTCCGAGGCCAATGACAGCGCGATCAAGATGGTGTGGTACTACAACAACGCGCGCGGCCGGCACCGCAAGAAGAAGATCATCGCGCGCATGAAGGGCTATCACGGCGTCACCGTCGCCTCGGCGAGCCTCACCGGACTGCCCAACAATCACCGCGACTTCGACCTGCCGATCGCCCAGATCCGCCACGCCGACTGCCCGCATCACTACCGCTTCGCCAAGCCCGGCGAGAGCGAGGAGGATTTCGCCGCCCGGCTCGCCGACAGCCTCGAGGCGCAAATCCTGCGCGAGGATCCCGAGACGGTCGCCGCCTTCATCGCCGAGCCGGTGATGGGCGCCGGCGGCGTCATTCCCCCGCCCGCGACATATTTCGACAAGATCCAGAAGGTGCTGAGGAAATACGACGTGCTGCTGATCGCCGACGAGGTCATCTGCGGCTTCGGCCGGACGGGCAAGATGTTCGGCACCGAGACCTACAGCTTGAAGCCCGACATCATGACCATGGCCAAGGCGCTGTCCTCGGCCTATCTGCCGATCTCCGCCACGGTGATCAGCGAGGAGCTCTATCAGGCCTTCGTGGCGCAGAGCGAGAAGATCGGCGTCTTCGCCCACGGCTTCACCTATTCCGCCCATCCCGTCTGCTGCGCCGTGGCGCTGGAGACGCTGAAGATCTACGAGGAGCGCGACATCCTCGGCCAGGTGCGGGCGGTGGCACCGGTCTTCCAGGAGGGCCTGCGCCGTTTTGCCGGCCGCAAGCTGGTGGGCGAGGTGCGCGGCGTCGGGCTGCTCGCCGGGGTCGAACTGGTCCAGGACAAGGCGAGCAAGGCGCCCTTCGACCCCAAGCTGGGTGCCGGACCGATGCTGGCCGCGTGCGCCCAGGAGCACGGGCTGATTTTGCGCGCCATGGGCGACACGGTGGCGCTCTGCCCGCCGCTGATCATCACCGCCGAGGAGGTCGGGGAGCTGCTGCGCCGCTTCGGCAAGGCGCTCGACGACACCGAGGCCGGCCTGGCCAAGGCGGGGCTCGCCTCGGTCGCCTGACCCGGCTACACTCTTTGGCCGTACCCTGAACCGGCGCGGGCATGATTCCGGGTTCGCGAGAGATTACGGACGGAAGCGATGGATTACGACAAGTTCTTCAAGACCCGCGTCGACGGCTTGCGCGCCGAAGGGCGCTACCGCGTCTTCGCCGATCTCGAGCGCCGCGCCGGGGCGTTCCCGCGCGCCTTCAACCACGATCTCGGCGCCGAGGTTACCGTCTGGTGCTCCAACGACTATCTCGGCATGGGGCAGCATCCCGCCGTGCTGGCGGCGATGCACGAAGCGATCGACCGCGTCGGCGCCGGCGCCGGCGGCACGCGCAACATCTCCGGCACGACGCATTATCACGTCGAGCTCGAGCGCGAGCTCGCCGCGCTGCACGGCATGGAGGCGGCACTCGCCTTCACCTCGGGCTACGTCGCCAATGAGACGGCGCTCTCGACGCTGGCGCGCGAGCTCCCCGGCTGCATCGTCTTCTCCGACGCCCTCAACCACGCCTCGATGATCCAGGGCATCCGCCACAGCAACGCCGAGAAGCACATCTTCGCCCATAACGACCCGGCCGATCTCGAGCGCCTGCTCGCCGCCGCCGATCCGGCCCGGCCGAAGCTCGTCGCCTTCGAGAGCGTCTATTCCATGGACGGCGATATCGCGCCCATCGCCGCACTGTGCGACGTGGCCGACCGCTACGCCGCCATGACCTATCTCGACGAGGTGCATGCGGTGGGCCTCTATGGCCCCAGCGGCGGCGGCATCGCCGAGCGCGACGGCATCAGCCACCGCCTCACCGTGATCCAGGGCACGCTGGCCAAGGCCTTCGGGCTGGTCGGCGGCTATGTCGCGGGCTCGGCTGCGCTCATCGATTTCATCCGCAGCTTCGCCGCCGGCTTCATCTTCACCACCTCGCTGCCGCCGGCGATCGCCGCCGGCGCCATCGCCTCGATCCGCCATGTCCGCGCCGGCACCGCGCTGCGCGAGCGGCATCAGGAGCGCGCGACGCGGCTGAAGCGGCGCCTGCTCGAGGCCGACCTGCCGGTGATGGCGAGCCCGAGCCATGTGGTGCCGGTGCTGGTCGGCGACGCCCGGCTGTGCAAGCAGGCCTCCGACGATCTGCTGGAGCGCCACCGCATCTACGTCCAGCCGATCAACTACCCGACCGTGCCGCGCGGCGCCGAGCGCCTGCGCCTCACCCCTTCGCCGCAGCACAGCGACGAGGATATCGAGCGGCTGGTGGCGGCACTGGGCGACGTCTGGGCGCGGCTCCCCATCCGACGGGTCGCCTGACCATGTTCAAGGACAATTCCCTCATTCCCGCCGAAGCCATCCGTCTCGCCGCCCTCGGCCTCCTCGCCGAGGCGCCGCGGCACTATGGCGATCTCGCCGCCGAGATCCGCCATTTCACCAGCCGCATCGTCGGCCCCTCGCTCGACCTCATGGGCACCTCGCTTGAGCTGTTGCGCTATGAGGGGCTGATCGAGGCGGTCGACGGCGAGGGCATGAGCGACAACGCCATGCTGCGCCTGACGAAAAGCGGCGGCGCGGCACTCGCCGGCCTGCTCAAGGCGCAGCTGCGCTCGCCCGCCGGCGACATGAACCGGCTGGCGCTGCTGATGAAGCTGCGCTTCCTGCACCATCTGCCGGAAGCCGAGCGCCAGGGCCAGCTGGCGCTGATGGCGGATTCGCTGACCAGCGAGCGAGCGCGGCTCGACGAACTGCGCCAGAAGGCCGCCCCCGGCCTGTTCCGTGACTGGCTGGAGCGCGACCTCGCCATGGTCGACGACCGCATCGCCTGGCTGCGCAGCCGCGGCGGCTGAGCGCGGCGCGTGCGGCTGCGGTTCCTCGGCTGCGGCGACGCCTTCGGCAGCGGCGGACGCTTCAACACCTGCTTCCATGTGACGACGGACGAGACCGCCTTCCTGATCGATTGCGGCGCCTCGTCGATGATCGCGCTGCGCAAGTTCGGCGTCGATCCCAACGCCGTCGCCAGCATCTTCATCAGTCATCTGCACGGCGATCATTTCGGCGGCCTGCCGTTTTTCATCCTCGACGCCCAACTGGTCAGCCGCCGCACCGCGCCGCTCGTCATCGCCGGGCCGCCCGGCCTCGAGCAGCGCCTCGCGGTGACCATGGAGGCGCTCTTTCCCGGCTCGACCACGGTCGAGCGCCGCTTCGCGCTGGAGCTGATCGAGCTCGCGCCCGGCGAGCGGCGGGCGGTCGGCGGCGTGACGGTGACGCCGCATCTGGTGCGCCACGCCTGCGGCGCGCCGCCTTTCGCGCTGCGCCTGGAAAGCGGCGGCAAGGTCGTGACCTATACCGGCGACACCGAATGGACCGAGGCGCTGATCCCGGCGGCGCAGGATGCCGACCTCTTCATTGCCGAGGCCTATTTCCACGACCGCAAGATCCGCCATCACCTCGACTGGCAGAGCCTCGCGCCGCATCTGCCGGCGATCCGGGCAAAGCGCCTCATCCTCACCCATTTCAGCCCCGACATGCTGGGCCGCCTCGGCGATCTCCCGGTCGAAGCCGCCGAGGACGGCAAGATCGTCGAGGTCTGAGGGACCGCCCCTACGCCGCGTCGTGAAAGATGACGCCGAGCGTCAGGCGCTCGCCCGAGCGCAGGCGGCTGACGCCGTGGCGCAGGCTGGCGCGGTAGACGCCGCGCGCGCCGCGCACCGGGCGGTGACGGACGGCGAAGATCACCGCCTCGCCCTGGCCGAGCCGCACCACCTCGGCCTTCGACTGGCGGCGCGGCCGCTGCTCGACCAGCAGGAACTCGCCGCCCTCGAATGCGCCGGGATCGCTCAGCAGCACCGTCATCTGCAGCGGGAAGACGCGCTCGCCGTAGAGATCCTGATGCAGGCAATTGTAGTCGCCGGCGCCGTATTTGAGCAGCAGCGGCGTCGGCCGCGTCTGGCCGGCGGCACGGCACTCGGCCAGATAGGCCGCGAGCGTCGGCGGAAAGCGTCCTGCCTCGCCCAGCATCTCGCGCCAGCGATCGGCGATCGGCGCCAGATGCGGATATGCGCCCTGGCGCAGCGCCTCGACCGCGTCGGCCAGCGGGTAGCGGAAATATTTGTATTCGCCTTGCCCGAAGCCGTGGCGCGCCATGACCACGCGGCTGCGGAACGCCGCCTCCTCGGCATAGAGCGCCGCCAGCTCGCGGCACGCCGCCGGCGACAGCACGCCAGGCGCCGTGGCATAGCCCTGCGCGTCGAGCGCCGCGGCGATGGCCGCCCAGTCGAGGCGGGAAAGATCGGCCCTGCTCATGGCGGCGACGATAGGGCGCCGCGGCGCCGCGATCTATCCGGGACACGCGGCCATGAGCTGCCGCTGCCATGAGCTGCCGCTGGCGGGGCGCGCGGTAAGGCGATATCCTTTTCGCCGGCACCACGTGTTGGAAATGCAGCACTAGGGGCACACCAGCCGTCGGACAAGAGCTGCTCTGCGCCTCGACACACAGGGAGGCATGCCGATGACGACGAGGCCCGATCCGACCTTCCACGCATCGCCGAAGCTTGCGATGGAAGCTCCGCCGGAGAACTTCGCTTACACGCTGCTGCTTAGCCCGGATTTTTCCCAGCCCGACGCGCTGGCGGTGATCGACGTGAAGCGCGGCTCGCCGCGCTTCGGTCAGATCGTCCACACCGTGACGATGCCCTACAAGGGCGACGAGTTCCACCATTTCGGCTGGAACGCCTGCTCCTCGGCGTTGTCGCCGCTCACCGGCCACGCCTTCTTCGAGCGGCGCTATCTGATCATCCCCGGCATCCGCTCCTCGCGCATCTATATCGTGGACACCAAGCCGGACCCCACCCAGGCGAGGATCCACAAGATCATCGAGCCCGAAGAGATCTTCAAGAAGACCGGCTATTCGCGGCCGCATACCGTCCATTGCGGGCCGGAAGGGATTTACGTCAGCACGCTGGGCGGCGGCGGCAAGGACGGCACCGACGGACCGCCCGGCATCTTCATCATGGACTGCGAGACCTTCGACATTCTCGGACGCTGGGAGATCGACCGCGGGCCGCAGACGCTGCATTATGACTTCTGGTGGAACCTGCCGCGCAACTACATGGTGACGAGCGAGTGGGCGCTGCCGCCGCAATTCGAGAACGGCATCGTGCCGGAGGATCTGCTCTCGAACAAATACGGCCATCGCATCCACTTCTGGGATCTCGCGGCCCGGCGCAACGCGCAGACCATCGATCTCGGCGCCAACCACCAGATGGCGCTCGAGGTGCGGCCGGCGCACGATCCGGTTCGCGAATACGGCTTTCTCGGCGTGGTGGTCGACACGACCAACCTCGAAGGCTCGATCTGGACCTGGTGGCGCGAGGGCGGCACGTTCCGCATCGAGAAGACGGCGACGATCCCGCCCGAGCCGGCGCCCAAGGACCGGCTGCCGCCGCTGCTGCAGGGGTTCGGCGCCGTGCCGCCGCTGGTGACCGACATCGATCTCTCGCTGGATGACCGCTTCCTCTACGTCGCCTGCTGGGGAACCGGCGAGATGCGCCAATACGACGTCAGCGACCCCCGGAAGCCGACGCTCGCCGGCTCGGTCCGCCTCGGCGGCATCGCCCGCCGCACGCCCCACCCGGGCGGAAAGGCCTATGCCGGCGGTCCGCAGATGGTCGAGATCAGCCGCGACGGCAAGCGGGTCTACTGGACCAACTCGCTCTACTCGACCTGGGACGACCAGTTCTATCCCGACGGCGTGCCCGGCACCGAGGTCATGGCGCATGCCGGCCCGAATGGCGGCCTCGCACTCGCCGAGGATTACTGCGTGAGCTTCCCCGAGGGCTACCGGGCGCATCAGATCCGGCTCGAGGGCGGCGACTGCTCGACGGATTCTTTCTGCTACCCCTCGGTTTGATCGCGAGCGGAGCGGATTGGACGCCGGCCGGGCTCTGGCTGGCGGTAGTCGCGAGCGGCCTCTATCACGGGGTGAACCCCGGGATGGGATGGCCGCTTGCTGTTTCCGCCGCGCTGATGGAACGGCGCTCGCGCGCGCTCCTGGGCGCACTGTGGCCACTCGCGCTCGGCCATCTGCTGGCGATCCTCCTGGTGATCCTTCCCTTCGCGCTGCTGGTCGCCCTGGTCGACTGGCAGCAGCAGATCCGCATCGGCGCCAGCCTGCTGGTCATCGCCTTCGGCATCTTCCGGCTCGTCGACCGGCGCCATCCGCGGGCGCTGGCGCGGATACCGCCGGCGCAGCTCGGACTCTGGTCCTTCGCCGTGGCGATCGCCCACGGCGCGGGATTGATGCTGGTGCCGATCTATCTCGGGCTCTGCCGGACCGCCGATCTCGCCGCCGGCCACGCGGCGGCCGGCGCGCTCATCGATGCCGATCTCGGCATGGCGGTCCTGGTCTCCGTCGTCCACGCCGTCGCGATGATCGCCGCCGGCGGGGTCTTCGCGTGGCTGGTCTATCGCCATCTGGGGCTCGGGGCCGTGTCGCGCAGCTGGTTCAATCTGGAGGCGATCTGGGCGCTCAGCCTCATGCTGGTGGGCGCCGTCTCGCTCTCGATCGCCCTCGCGGGCCGCTGAGCTTCGGCGCAACAGGCGGCGCGGTTCAGCTGCGCGACCCGCGGCGTGCTCGCGGTGTCGCGGCGTCCGACGGATTCTGACCGTGGCCGCCGGGCCGGGACGCGGGATGCGCGGGAACCGCGAGCCATCGCCGGCCGGCGGCCTCGGGCGCTGCATGCGGCGGCGTTGGCGTTGGCGCGGTCGCCGGCCGCGCCTCGGCATCCGTCGCCGGCGACACCCGCGCCCACGCCCGCTCGTGCAGGAGATACCAGACCATTTTCGTCATCACCTCGATGCCGACGATCGAGCCCGCCAGTTTCAGGTTCTTGGTCACCAGCACGCCGATCAGGAAGGTGTCGAGCGTCGCGAACAGCCGCCAGGTCAGCGTCTTCGCCACGGCGCGCGGCCACGAGCGTGCCGGCATCCGTCGCGCGATCGGCAGGAAGCGGTCGATGATCATCGGCCTCACAGGCGCTTGGTGCTCTCTACTCACAGGCGAGTAAAGGCTACTAACGGGATCGCCTCGTGCTATGTGTCAAAATTCGGCCGCATCAGGCATCGCGCCGCCGGCGAAGACGGGACATCAATCGACCGAACCGAGCTTGGCGTCGTCCTCGACGGCGATTTCCGGAAACGTCGGGTAGACCTTGGCGACGCGGCCCATCTGCTGCGCCAGCGCGAGCACCGTGTCGATGATCGGCGTGTCGACATCCACCAGGCGGCCGATCTCCTGCACCACGGTCAGCAGCGCGTCGAGTTCGAGCAGGCGGCCTTTTTCCAGATCCTGGAGCATCGAGGTGCGATGCGCGCCGACCGCCGCGGCGCCGTTGATGCGCCGCTCGATGTCGACGCGGAAATGCACGCCGATCCGCCGCGCGATCTTCTCCGCCTCTTCCATCATCTTGCGCGAGACCAGGCGGGTGCCGGGATCGGTGGCGACGACATCGAGCGTCGCATGGGTCAGTGCGGAAATCGGATTGAAGCAGAGATTGCCCCACAGCTTGAGCCAGATGTCGTTGCGAATGTCGGGGTTGTCCTTGGCCTTGAGCCCGCCGGCGGTGAAGGCCTCGACCAGTCGCGCGACCCGCGCCGTTTCCTTGCGCGCCGGCTCGCCCAGGCCGAATCGGTCGCCATAGATGTGCTTGATCACCCCCGGCGCGACGATCTCCGTCGCCGGATAGACGGTGCAGCCGATCGCCCGCTCCGGTCCGATGGCGTTCCACTGCCGTCCGTCGGGATCGACGCTGCGCAGCTGCAAATTAGCGAATTGCCCGGAAAACCCGTGGAAATACCACCACGGGATGCCGTTCTGCGCGGTAACCACCGCGGTCTCCGGTCCCAGCAGCGGCGCCATCTCGCCGGCGACCTCCCAGGCCTGATGCGCCTTCAAGGCGATGATCACATAATCCTGCGGTCCCAGTTCGGCCGGGTCGGACGCCGCCGGCATGCGCGCGACCTTTTCCTCGCCGCCGATGAGGAGCTTCAGTCCGTTGCGCTTGATCGCCTCGAGATGGGCGCCGCGGGCGATCAGCGACACCTCGGCGCCGCCTTGCTTGAGCAGCACGCCGAGATAGCCGCCGATTGCGCCGGCGCCATAGATGCAGATTTTCATCGTCGTCCCCGATCGTCACCGCCCCAGGCGCGCATGAAAGCCCGCCGATGACGGCCTGTCGACAGAAAAGCGCCCGCGGACCGCAAGCTCAGTCGCGGCGGTTGCCGACCGTCACCATCGCCACAGCGGCTTCAGCGGCCGCAAGGGCGGCAGCGAGACGAGTTCGGCCGCGAGGCGCTGCCAGGGCCAGACGGGGTAGAAGGCGTCCCCGCCCAGGCCGCGCGCCTCGGCTTCCAGATTGTGGCAGAGCCGGCGCAGCACCTCGAGGCCGTCATCCGCGTCCGCGCCGATCAGAAGCCGTTGCGCGTCCCACCGGCCGATTTCGTCCGCGCCTGAACTCTGCGCCGAGGCGATCTCCACGGCGAGCGCGGTGAAGCGACGATAGAGCGCGTCCTCGAGGCGCGCCTTTTCCGGGAACGAGAAGCCGAATTCGAGCGCGCCCGCCGCCGCCACCGCCGCGGCGAGACATTCCGCCTCGGCAAGCAGCCCGCCGAAAATCGCCGCCACGCCGCCGCTGGCGCAGACCGTGATCACCAGGATCATCGCTCGATGGTAGCGATCGAGCCAGGCGCGGCGGCGCGCATGATAGCGCATGCTGACATGGACGCCGAAATCGATCTCATCGGCCGTGGGAGCGGTCCGCTCGCGCGGCGCGGCGGGCACGGCGGGCGCCGGAATCGTCTCTCGCATCTCGAGCGGGGCGCAAGCGCGGGCCTCGCGCACCTCGTCGCTCGACGACACCGCTGCGGCAAACGCGCGGCTCTGGACGGGCCGAAACCCGGGTGCTTCCGCACTCTCCATGCTCATAATATCCTCCCCACCCTGATGGCGCGGCTGCTCCGGCAGCGGGGTGCAGCATCAACGCCGGCCCCCCCGGACCGGTTCTCTCGGGACGCCTTTGCCATCAAGTTGACACGAAAGTTCATATGCATCTGCACCGTAGGGAGACCGGATGATGCCGTCCGAGCCGGAATATCCGCACATGCCGCCTGGTCTTCTCTCGCTGCACAGCCATCGCTTTTCCGCGATGGGGACGGCGTGCATCCTGCACCTCTACGCCGCGGACCAAGTCAGGGCGGCGAGCGGTTTTGCGGCGGCGACGGCCGAGATCGACCGCATCGAGCGGAAGTACTCGCGCTATGATTCCGACAGTCTTCTGTCGGCGATCAATCGCGTGGGCGCGGCGAGCGGCGAGATCGAGGTAGACGACGAGACCGCGGCGCTTCTCGATTACGCCTTTGCCTGCCACGCCAAGAGCGGCGGCGCGTTCGACATCACCGCCGGAATCTTGAGGAAATGCTGGGACTTCTCCTCGGGGCGCCTGCCGGAAGCGGAAGCGGTGGCATCGCTCCTGCCCCGCATCGGCCTCGACAAGCTCGGCTGGCGCCGGCCGCGGCTCCGCTTCGACGTCGCCGGCATGGAGATCGACCTCGGCGGTATCGGCAAGGAATACGCCGTCGACCGCGCGGCGAGCGTATTGCGCGAGGCCGGCATCGACCAGGGCTTGGTCGATCTCGGCGGCGATATGGCGGTGCTCGGCCCCCACCCGGACGGGGAGCCGTGGCGGATCGGCCTGCGCCATCCGCGGCAGGCCGACGCGCTGGTCACGCAGGCGGCAGTCGGTTGCGGTGCGCTCGCCACCAGCGGCGACTATGAGCGCTGCATCGAGATCGCCGGCCGGCGTTTCGGCCATATTCTCGATCCGCGCACGGGGTGGCCGGTCGAGGGCCTGGCGTCGGTGACGGTGCTGGGGGCGAGCTGCATGGTGGCCGGCAGCGCTGCCACCATCGCCATGCTCAAAGGCCGCGCCGGCGGCGCCTGGCTGCGCTCGCTGGACATTGCCCATCTCTGGGTGGACACCGACGGCCGGCAGGGCGGTGCCCTGCCGGCCGTCTTCGAGGCGGGTCCTACGCCACGACGTTGACCGACTGGTTTCCCAGTGCAGCTAAGGCCTGCGTCGCACTCGCCGCGGTCTGCGACGGATCGGTCGATCCGCCCGAGCCGCCCCGGCGCAGCTGAACCATCAGCGACTTCATGCCACTGACGAAACCCTGCTGCGAGACCTGGCCGCTACCGCTCGGATCGAGCTGACTCCAGACCGCATCCGCACCCGCCCGCTGGAAGGCGGAGGGCGGATTCATCGTCTGGAACGCCTGGGTGAACTGGGCTTGGCTAATCGAGCCCCCACCGGACGTGTCGATCTGATTGTAGAGGTTGGTCATCTTCTCCTGAGGCGATGCTCGCATGCTCGCGCCGGATACCACCGAGGGCGTTGCCGGCGCACCAACGTTCGGGACAATCATGCTCATCAAACACCTTTCCAATCCGAAGGGACGGCAGGAACCAGGCAACAGCGTCCCTTCTGATCGGCCCCGAGCAACATCCGGGCCATGTTCCGTGCATTCGCGGCGCTCGCGGTGCGCGCCGATCCCCCCGCCCTGCCGCAGCAAGCGCGTTCGCCAGGGCCCGTTGCTGCCGAGTATTTTTTGCCGCGCCGGCAGTTTTGCCTCATCAGACGGGCAAAAACTGCCCGTGGTGACCGGCGACGCGCGGCTTCAGCGCGATCGCCATCCGGTCCTTCGCAACACTGCTCGACGGGCAATGCACGCTTTTCATCTTGGCAAACTCGGCGTAAAGCGAAGCGAGCGATGCCGCGCTCGCCATGTCAGCCGCCGATACCTGCTCTGCCAGGTCACCGGTGGCGTCCTTGCCGAATGCACATCTTTCTGAGTGCTGAAAAATATTTCATGGCGTGAACGGGCGAGATGGCGACGCGAAGGAGAACCGTGGCCGACACGCGCAGTTTGCGCGGTTGGCGACAGCGCCATTTTGTTCTCCGAGCCTGTTCGAGAAATGGATTCTCAGAAATGGAATTCGTACTCGGCCTGCCAGCGCAGCATCTCGCGCGGTGCCGCCGGGGTGAGGCCGAAGAGCACGCCGCCGTTCCACACCAGGTCGCCCGGCCCGAGGTGAACGATGGTGCCGAAGAGCTGCGGCCCGATCCAGTGCTGCTGCTGACCCAGCGGGTCGAAGTGACCGGGCGGTCCCGGCTGGCCATAGGCCTGGAAGCCCGGTTCGATCGGCGTGCCGAGCGCGATGCGCGTCTCCCAGGCGTAGAGAAAGACGGGCCGGCCGGTAGCATAGGCGCCGAGATCCTTCTCGACGAAGAGATTGACGGTATTGATGGTGCCGGCGACTTCCTTGCGGAAGATCGGGCCGAAGGTGGTCTCGTTGGCCGTCCGGGAAACCATCGTCTGGCCGTATTCGGCGTAGAAGCCGGCGTCCATCCAGTACTCGCCGCGCTGGGTGAACTGGAAGACGTTCTCGGTGGTCACCTGGCTGAAGCTGGTCGCATAGCCGGTCCCGGGCGGCCGCGCCTGTTCCAGCTCCAGCTCGGTCTGCCAGAAGCTGTTGACCCCGTATTCGAGTTCCTCGGTATAGCTCTGCTCGCCGCTGCGCGCCCGCACCGGGTCGTGGCCGTAATCGCCGAGGGTCTCAAGCGCCACCTCGCCCGGCTCGACATCGGGCTGCCACACCTTGAAGTCGGCGCGCGCCGGCCCCGCCGCCGCCGCGGCCAAGATCATCGCCGCGAGGCCGCCGCCGATCCTGCCTGCCGCCATCGCGCCCGCTCAGCGCTGCGACATCCGCGCGGCCGGCGCCGGGCGGCGGCGCTCGGGACGGCCGACGAGACGCATCAGCAGGCTGAGCACCAGCAGGGTCGCGCCATAGAACACCAGCTGGATGCCGGCCGGCTGCGCCGTGTAGCCGATCAGCGCGTGCAGCGCCTGGCCAAGCGGACTCTGGTCGCTGAGCAGCGAGGAGGTGTCCCAGACGGTATTGCCGAAGGCCGGCAGCAGATCGGCCTGGAGCAGGAAGGCCGCGCCCTGCGAAGCCATGCCGGCGGCCAGCAGCAGGATCAGCCAGGTCGTGACCGCGAATAGCCGGTGCACCGGGATCGCCAGCAGTCCCAGGTAGATCGCGGCGCCGGCCGCGGCGCCGGCGACCAGGCCGAGCGCCCCGCCCAGCACCATGCCGCCGCCACCCCCGGCCAGCGCGATGCCGTAGAGAAACAACACGATCTCCGAGCCTTCGCGAAGCACGGCGAGCCCGACCACCAGCGCAAGGGCATAGAGCGGTTGCGTCCCGGCGCGCACCGAGGTGCCGAGCCGGTTCGCCTGCGCCGCGATCTCGCGGCCGTGCCGGCTCATCCAGACGCTGTGCCAGCCGAGCATGGCGACGGCGGCGAACAGGATGGCGGCGTTGAACAGCTCCTGGCCGATCCCGGCCACGGCCTGGGCGATCGCGTCCGCCGATGCCGCGACCAGCACCGCGCCGACCAGGCCGCCGCCGACCCCGGCCGCGATCCACGCCGCGCGCGCCGGCACGCCCCGGCTCGCCGCCAGCACGATGCCGATGACGAGGGCGGCTTCCAGCACTTCGCGAAAGACGATGATCGCGGTCGCCAGCATGGGCCTATTTCACCACCAGATAGCCGCGGGTCTCGGGATGGAAATCGTCGAAGAACTCGTAGCGCCCCGGCGATAGCGGCCCGACGAAGACGCCTACCTCGGCTCCGGGGGCGACCACCTTCTCGCGGTGCAGCTCGGTGCTCTCGAACTCCGATGCCGTCGCATTCTCGTTGCGCACCAGCAGCTTGACCTTGACCCCGGCGGGCACCTGCACCTCGCTGGGGACGAAGTCGCGGCCTTTGATGGTGATCGTCGGCCCGGGCTCGGTGGCGCCGACCGGCGCCACGACCATCGCCAGTGCGACGATCGCCGCCAAGCCGCAGCAGTGCCGTTGGAAGGTTCGCATCACGCGTCCTTATGCAAATGCGAGGCGTTCGCAAATGTATAGCCGGGCGCCGGACCGGATGCAAGCGGCTGATGCCTGAGGGACGCCCGGCGACGGCTCCGCGTCGTGTGGGACGCAGCAAGGCATCGCGCGTCGCCAGGAACGGAGATTTCGGCAGACGATCGCGAACGGCTCGCGCCGATCGGAACCTTCTACGCGCCGATCTTGAGCACGACGCGGAAGCGCGCCTTGCCGCTCATCATCCGGTCGTAGGCGGCCTGGGCCTGTTCCAGCGCAAACATCTCGTTCATCGAGGCGATGGCGTTGAGCTGGCTGAACCGGAGCGTATCCTCCGAATCGGCCGCGGTGCCTGAATACCAGCCCCGCACCGCAGCGCGTTTGCCGAGGAGATCCAGCGAATTGACGGTCAGGCCGCCGACCGCGCCGATGACCATCAGGGTGCCGTTGACGCCGAGGCCGCCCGAGATCGCCTGCATGGCTTCGGCGCTGGTGACCGTGGCGATGATCGCCTTGGCGCCGCCCATCGCCTGCAGCGCCTGGGCGGGATCGCCCGTCTGGCTGTCGATATAGGCGTGCGCGCCCAGCGACCGCGCCAGTTCCTCCTTATCGCGCCCGCGATTGACCGCCACGGTGCGGAACCCCTGCCGGGCGGCGAACTGAATGCCGAGGTGGCCAAGGCCGCCGACGCCGTGGATCGCCACCAGGTCGCCAGGCGCCGCGCCGCAGTTGCGCAGCGCATTGAAGGTGGTGATGCCGGCGCAGAGCAGCGGCGCCGACGCCACCGGGTCCAAGGCCTCCGGCATGCGCGCCAGCGCCGAGGCGTGCGCCAGCATATGGGTGGCGTAGCCGCCGTCGCGAGTGACGCCGGTGGCGCCGTGAATGGTCTCGCAAGCGAAGCTGTCGCCGCGCCGGCAATTGCGGCAATAGCCACAGGAACCGCCGAACCAGCCCACCCCCACCCGCTCGCCCACCTGCCAGCCTTCGACGCTCGAGCCCAGCGCGTCGATCACGCCGATCACCTCATGGCCGGGAATGCGGGGATAGCCGAGCCCCGGCATGTGGCCTTCGACGGTGATGGCATCGCTGTGGCACACGCCGCAGGCGGCGACGCGCAGTCGCACCTCGTGCCGGCCGGGTTCGGGCAGCTCGCGCTCCTCCATCCGGAAGCGGCCGCCAGGATTGGGAACGACCATTGCACGCATCTTTGCCATGTCAGGCTCCATCGTCAGTGTGACCTGCTATCGGGGCGGCGCCGTCGAGCCGCGCCCGCCGCCGGCGGATCGGCTAGCGATCCGGCGTGATCGCCACCGGATCGCTCGCCGGAAAGGTCTCCGCCAGCGCCGCATCCAGGCGCTCGTCGAGGCGCCGGTCGCTTTCCCTCCCGGGTGCATTCCCGGGCGGCCGTTCGTCCGCCTTGCGCGGCTCCCGAACCGGTGGTCTCGACATCGCCGTCATGACTGTCCTCCCGCCATTCAGTCTCCGGAATGGCCGCGGCCGGCTTCGAAGAGAAACCAGGCGCGCCCCTCCGCTTCGTCGACCCAGGTCTCGATCAGGCTGGCGCCGGCGACATCGCCATGCTCGTCACAGAGGCCGTGCGCTTCGCGCAGGCGCGCCGCGATCTGGAGATTGTCCTCCCGCAACTCCGCCAGCATGTCGCGCGGCGTGACGTAATCCGCGTCGTTGTCCGCAATGCGTTGCAGGCGGGCGATATGCCCGACCGAGCGCAGGGTGGTTCCCCCGAGCTTGCGGACGCGCTCGGCGATCGCGTCGGTGGCGGCAAAGATCTGCCCCGCCTGCTCATCCAACAGCAGATGATAGTCGCGAAAATGCGGCCCGGAGACGTGCCAATGGAAGTTCTTCGTCTTCAGGTAGAGCGCGTACATGTCAGCGAGCATCGCGGTGAGCGCCCCGGAAATGTCGCGCACGGCGTCGGTTGCGAGATTGGAATCCGCCTTGAGCGGCGCCGCCCGGCGGGCCTTTGCGTCCTTGACGTCCATGCTGGCCTCCTGTCTCGAGAAGCTGCGACGGCGGCGCGCTACGCGCCGGCGTGTTGCCGTTGATCTGCGGCGCGCCCTCGTCCTCCGGCAGGATCGACCTCGCCGAGGAACGTCAGGATGAGCCGGGCAATGTTCTCGGCATGAGCTTCTATCGTTGCCGCGGCGGCCCGATCACCGGGGACTGCGGCGAGGCGCATGGCGCAACTCGAGACTACGGCCTTTTACGACGGCTTGGCAGCCCCGATCCGCGAGGCCGTCCTGAAAAATTCTGAAATCCGCCTTGCGGACGCCGTCGGCGACGGCAATGACCTCGCGCCGGCAATCGGACGTTGAGCGTCAAGGCGCTCGGCGGGTGGGAGTGAGCTCGCGAACGACAGGGAGAAGCATCCAGTGGCGCCGCGCCTCCCCTACCGCGCCAGCTCCTCCGCCGTGTTCGCGAGGCCGAGGCTGCCGGCGGTATTCGCCACCGCGGCGAGGCAGAGCTCGACGCGATCGGGCGGCAGCCAGACCGAGAAGCGCGTGACGTACCGGCCGCCTTCGCTCTCCGGCAGCTTCTGCGCGTCGAGGCGCACGATGTTGGCGCCGTTCTGGGTGAAGATCTCGGCGAGGCGCGCGATCAGGCCGAGCTGGTCGCCGCCGCTCACCTCGATGCGGTGGGTGATGCGCCCCATCGGCCCCGGCCTGGGATCGAAGCCATAGGGCACCACGCGGATCTGGGCGCCGTCGAGTTCCGGCAACCGCGCCAGCTCGTCCTGCAGCCAGGACGCGCCGATGCCCTCGGGCAGTTCGCAGATCGAGGTGAACTCGGCGCCCTTGCCGAGCACCGCGAAGGTGGTGTCGCGCAGATTGATTCCGGCCGCGAACAGGCAGTCGGCGACCGCCGAGACCAGCCCGACGCGGTCGAGGCAGAGGATCGAAACCAGGGCTACCGCCATCGCGCGTCTCCCTTCCGCGTCAATAGAGATGCTGGCCGCCGGTGACGAATATCTCGGTGCCGGTGACATATCCGGAATCGGCGCTGCAGAGATAGAAAATCGTCGACGCCACGTCGCCCGGCGAGCCCAGCCGGTGCAGCGGGATGCGCGGGATCAGCACCTCGGTCTCGGGCGACAGCATCGCCGTCTCGATCTCGCCCGGCGCCACCGCGTTGACGCGCACGCCGAGCTGTGCGAACTCCACCGCCATCTCGCGCGTCAGCGCCGAGAGCGCCGCCTTCGAGGTCGAATAGGCCGATCCCGCGAAGGGATGGACCGCGTGGCCGGCGATCGAGGTGACGTTCACGATGGCGCCCTTGCCGCGCGCCAGCGGCGCGGCGAAGCCGCGCGCCAGGCTCAGCGGCGTGAAGAAATTGAGCTGGAACACGTCGCGCCAGTCGCCGAGATCGCCGTTGAGGCAGCCGAGACGCTCCTTGAACGGCGTCTTGGGCGAGACGCCGGCATTGTTGACCAGCGCGTCGAGCGCGCCGTCACCGAGGATGGCGGTGACCTCGGCGATGAAGCGCTCGACCGCCGCGGGATCGGCGAGATCGGCGCTGACGTGATGCGTCCAGTTGGGGTCGCGCTTGCATTCGGCCGGCACGCCGTCGCGCGAGCTGGTGATCACCCGCCAGCCGGCGTCGCTGAAGCGCCGCACCGTGGCATGGCCGATGCCGCGGCTCGCGCCGGTGAGCAGGAGGGTCTTGCGTTCGGGGTTCATGACGCGAGCTTAGAAGACGCGGCGGCCGGCGGAAAGCTGTGGCGCGCCTCGTCGATGCCCTCGGGGTCCTGATGGATCATCACCTCGGCCTGCGGAAAGGCCGCGAGGATATCGGCCTCGACTGCGTCGGAGACGCGATGCGCCTCGTCGAGGGTGAGCCCGCCGTCCATCTCGAGATGGATCTGGATGAAGGCGTTGGGCCCGGCGGCGCGGGTGCGCAGATCGTGCGCCGCCTTGACCTGCGGATGCGCCGTGGCGATGCCGCGGATCCGCGCGCGCGCCTCGTCGGGCAGCTCGCGGTCCATGAGCTGGACGATCGCCTTGTTGCCCACCTGCCAGGCGCCGTAGACGATCCAGACGCCGATCGCCGCACCGAACAGCGGATCGAGATAGACCCAGCCGAGCAGATGCGTCGCCACCAGCGAGACGATGACGCTGCCGTTCAGCACCAGGTCGCTACGGTAGTGGAACTCGTCGGCGCTGATGACCAGCGAGCCGGTGCGGCGCACCACCGAGCGCTGATAACCCACCAGCGCGAGCGTCACCGCGATGGCGAAGATCATGACGCCGATGCCGAGGCCGGTGTTGCTCACCGGCTGCGGCGTCAACACATGCTGCAATGCCTGGATCAGCAGCAGCACCGCCGAACCGGTGATGAAGGCCGCCTGCCCCAAGCTCGCCAGCGGCTCGGCCTTGCCGTGGCCGAAGCGATGCTCGCGGTCGGCCGGCACCAGCGCCTGCTGCACCGCGACCAGATTGACCAGCGAGGCGGCCGCGTCGAGCAGCGAATCGAGCAGGCTCGACAGCATGCTCACCGAATCCGTCAGCAGCCAGGCGCCGAGCTTGACCAGGATCATCACCGAGGCGACGGCGATCGAGGCGTAGGTCGCGCGCCGCATCAGCCGCCCGGCGCGGTCCCTCTCCGTGGCGACGCTCATGGGAACAGCAGCTCCTGCCGCCAGCCCTCGCCCTCGCGGCTGTAGAGCACGCGGTCATGCAGCCGATACGGCCGGTCCTGCCAGAACTCGATGCGCTCGGGCAGCACGCGCCAGCCCGACCAGCGCGGCGGCCGCGGAATGGGTCCCTCGCCGAAGCGCCGCGCGACCTCCGCGAAGCTGGCTTCCAGCGCCGCGCGGCTCGCCACCGGGCGCGACTGCGCCGACGCCCAAGCGCCGATCTGGCTCTGGCGCGGGCGGGTGGCGAAATAGGCGTCGGCCTCGGCCTCGCTCACCGCCTCGACCGCGCCGTCGATGCGCACCTGGCGCAGCAGCGACTTCCAGTGGAAGCACAGCGCCGCGCGCGGATTGGCGGCGAGTTCGGCGCCCTTGCGGCTGTCGAGATTGCTGTAGAAGACGAATCCCCGCTCGTCGACGCCCTTGAGCAGGATCATGCGCGCGGCGGGATCGCCGGCGGCGCTCGCCGTCGCCACCGTCATGGCATTGGCGTCGCGCGGCTCCTTCGCCTGGGCCTCGGCGAACCAGGCGGCGAACTCGTCGAAAGGCTGGCGATAGGGAATGCGGCTCACGCGGACTCCTGGCGCTCGATCCGACGGCGATTCGCTTACCCTCGCGTCATGGCCGGGCTTGTCCCGGGCATGACGGCAGGAAAAACCTGCCGTCGAGGCGCCCTCCTACCATAGCCCGAAGCGCGGCGTTGTCGAAGCGCCGGGTTGCTCCCGGCAGGCGCAGCCGCCAAGATGGGTGCCGGCCGGGGCTGAGCGAGCGAGGCAGACGAATTTTGGCAATGCGCGATCCCTACGCCGTCCTCGGCGTCGAGCGTGGCGCCTCCGAGGAGGCGATCAAGAAGGCCTATCGGCGGCTGGCGAAGAAACTCCATCCCGACGTCAATCCGGGCAAGCTCGCCGTCGAGCAGCAGTTCAAGGAAGTGACCGCGGCCTACGACCTGCTCTCCGACCCGGCGAAGCGCGGGCGCTTCGATCGCGGCGAGATCGATGCGGGCGGCGCCGAGCGCGGCTTCCACGCCCAGGGCGCCCGCGCCTACCGCCGCGCCGAATCCGCCTTCTCCTTCGACGAGATCATCGCCGAGATACTCGGCCGCGGCCGGCGCGAAAGCGAGGAGCGACTCGGCGATGTCAGCCAGAAGCTGCACCTCTCCTTCGTCGAGGCGGCGCTCGGCGGCAAGCGGCGCGTCGCCTCGGCCGACGGCCGCAGCGTCGACATCGTCGTGCCCGCCGGCATCGAAAGCGGCCAGACGCTCCGCCTCAAGGGCCAGGGGCCGCGCGGGCCGCGCGGCGTGGCGCCAGGCGACCTCTATCTCGACATCGATGTGGCACCCCATCCCTTCTTCCAGCGCAAGGAATACGACATCCATGTCGAGCTGCCGGTGACGCTCCCCGAGGCGGTGCTGGGCGCGCGCGTCACCGTGCCGACGATCCACGGCCCGGTCTCGGTCAAGGTGCCGCGCGGCTCCAACAGCGGCGCCACGCTCCGCCTCAAGGGCAAGGGCATCGCCGCTTCCGGCGGCGCCGGCACCGGCGACCAGTACGTCAAGCTGCGCGTCATGCTGCCCGAGCAGCCCGACGCCGAGCTCACCGCCTTTCTCGAGCGCTGGGGCGCCAAGCATCCCTACAACCCCCGCCACGGCTTCGACTGAGCCGGCTCACGCCCGGCGATGGCGCAGCGGCTGCGGCAGGTCGGCGCCGACGAGCTCGCTCAGCGGCACCGACAGCGCCGCGCTCTCCGCGTCGGCGATTCGCGCGACGGCCGGCGCGATCCGCGCCTGCCACGGCGCCGCCGCCTCGCCTTCGAGGCTCGCCGCGAGCGGCAAGCCCAGCGCGCGATAGAGGTCGATCAGCGTAGCCGCCTCGAGCGCGCGCGCCAGCACCCAGCCGCCGCCCGCGGCCTGGGCGACGAATCCCGCCTCGCGCAGCGCGCCAAGCTCGTCATCGACTGCCGAGGCGGCGACGCCGAGCCGCCCGGCGAGTGCGCCGATCGACAGCGTGCCGCCCTGGCGCATCTGCGCGGCAAGCTCGGCGAGAAGCGCCAGGCCGAGCCCCAGACGGCGTGACGCCGCCGGCGCCGCGGTTGCCGGCCGGTCGAGCCGCCATTGCGGCAGCGCCGCCGCGACCACGGCGCCGAACAGCACCGCGCTCCAGACGACATAGAGCCATAGCAGGAAGATCGGAATCGCCGCCAGCGCGCCGTAGATCGCGCGATATGTGGAGAAATGGACGAGGTAGAGCGCGAAGCCGATCTTGAGCAGCTCGACCAGCGCCGCCGCGACCAGCCCGCCGACCAGCGCCTCGCGCCAGCGCACCGAGCAATTGGGGATGAGCGCGTAGAGCAGGCTGAAGGATACGGTCTCCAGCAGCAGCGGCAGCAGCCGCAGCAGCGGACGCATATCCGCGCTGTGCGACAGCCCGGCGGCGTCGAGGCCGGTGTGGCGGGCGAGGAGATCAATATAGCCGGGCAGCGAGACGCTGGTGCCGAGCAGCAGCGGCCCCAGCGTCAGCACCGCCCAATAGGCCAGGATGCGCTGCAGCCACGGCCGCGGCGACTGCACCCGCCAGATGTGGTGAAGCTGATCCTCGATGGTGGCGAGCAGCAGCACCGCGGTGACGCCGAGCGCCATCACGCCGAGGCTGGTGGTGCGCACCGAATTACCGGCGAAATAGCGGAACCACCATTCGGCCTCGGCGCTGACCTCCGGCACGAAGCTGCGGAAGGCGAGCTCGATCAGCTGGTCGCGGGTATCGGCGAAGACCGGAAAGGCCGACAGCACTGCCAGCGCGATCGCCGTCAGCGGCACCATGGCGACCAGCGTCATATAGGCGAGCGCACCCGCGCCGGTGAAGCAGCCGTCACCGGCGAACCGCCGGACGGCATAGCCGGTGAAGTGCCGCAGGGTCGCGGCCTCGTCGATCACGGCGCTGAGGCGCATGGCGACAGGTTTAGCACAAACGCGCCGTAAGCGCCCGGGCACGCGACCGAGGGGGCGACCTTGGCATGGCGCGCGAGCCCGGTTTCCCGCCATCCCCGCGTCGCCGGCGCAGATATAATTCGGCGTCGGGCGCCGTACGCCGCCGGCATGGGATGCTCCCGGTCGGAACCGGCGCTTTCCGCCCCCCTCGCCCATCGTGTAGGATCGCCCCGCTCACCCGACCACTGAAACAATCGCGAGGACGGCACGCGTATGACGGAAGCAAGAGCGCTCATGCAGGGAAAACGCGGTCTGGTCATGGGCGTCGCCAATGAGCGCTCGCTCGCCTGGGGCATCGCCAAGGCGGTGGCCGCGCAGGGCGCCGAGCTCGCCTTCACCTATCAGGGCGACGCGCTGGGCAAGCGCGTCCGTCCGCTGGCCGAAAGCGTCGGCGGCGACCTGGTGCTGGATTGCGACGTGACCAGCGAGGCGAGCCTCGACGCGGTCTTCGCCGCCGTCGACAAGCGCTGGGGCGGCCTCGACTTCGCCGTCCACGCCGTCGCCTTCGCCGATCCGAGCGAACTCAAGGGCCGCTATGTCGACACCAAGCGGGAGAACTTCCTGCGCAGCCTCGAGATCTCGTGCTTCTCCTTCACCGACCTCGCGCGCCGCGCCGCGGCGCGAATGAGCGCAGGGGGATCGCTGCTGACCTTGAGCTATATCGGCGCCGAGCGCGTCATGCCGCATTACAACCTGATGGGCGTCGCCAAGGCGGCACTGGAGGCGAGCGTGCAGTATCTTGCCGTCGATCTCGGCGGCCAGAACATCCGCGTCAACGCCATCTCGGCCGGGCCGATCAAGACGCTGGCGGCTTCCGGGATCGGCGATTTCCGCTACATATTGAAGTGGAACCAGTACAATTCGCCGCTGAAACGCAACGTCACCATCGAGGACGTCGGCGGCGCCGGGCTCTACCTGCTCAGCGATCTCGGCTCCGGCGTCACCGGCGAGGTGCATCATGTCGATTGCGGCTACCACGTCGTCGGCATGAAATCGCCCGACGCACCCGACATCTCCATCGTCTAGCGAGGGGAGCGTGGCGGGCAACAGCTTCGGCAACGCGTTCCGCTTCACCAGCTGGGGCGAGAGCCACGGTCCGGCGATCGGCTGCGTGCTCGACGGCGTGCCGCCGCGCCTCGCTCTTGCCGAAGCCGACATCCAGCACTGGCTCGACCGGCGCAAGCCGGGACAATCGCGCTTCGCCAGCCAGCGCCGCGAGAGCGACCGGGTGCAGATCCTCTCCGGCGTGCTGGAGGGCAGGACCACCGGCACGCCGATCTCGCTGCTGATCGAGAACGAGGATCAGCGCTCCAAGGACTACGCCGAGATCAAGGACAGCTTCCGACCCGGCCACGCCGACTACACCTACTGGAAGAAATACGGCATCCGCGATTACCGCGGCGGCGGCCGCGCCTCGGCGCGCGAGACCGCATCGCGCGTCGCCGCCGGCGCGGTGGCGCGCAAGATCCTGGGCGATGCCGTCGCCATCCGCGGCGCCCTCGTCCAGGTCGGGCCGCACCCGATCGACCGCGCACGCTGGGACTGGGACGCGGTCGAGGACAATCCTTTCTGGTCGCCCGACCGGCAGGCGGCGCAGCTCTGGGAAGGCTTCCTCGACGGCGTGCGCAAGGCCGGTTCGTCGACCGGCGCGGTGATCGAGATAGTGGCGAGCGGCGCTCCCGCCGGCCTCGGCGAGCCGGTCTACGACAAGCTCGACGCCGATCTCGCGCGGGCGATGATGAGCATCAACGCGGTGAAAGCGGTGGAGATCGGCGCCGGCTTCGCCGCCGCCGCGCTCAGCGGCGAGGAAAACGCCGACGAGATGCGCATGGCAGATGGCCAGGTGCGCTTCCTGTCGAACCAGGCCGGCGGCATTCTCGGCGGCATCTCCACCGGCCAGGACATCGTGCTGCGCTTCGCGGTGAAGCCCACCAGTTCGATCCTGACCAAGCGGCGCTCGATCGACATCCACGGCAACGAGGTCGAGGTCAGCACCAAGGGGCGCCACGACCCCTGCGTCGGCATCCGCGCGGTGCCGGTCGGGGAGGCGATGATGGCGGTGGTGCTCGCCGATCACCTGTTGCGCCACCGCGCCCAGTGCGGCTGAGCCGCCAGGAGGAACCATGCCGCAGCCCGACCACGTCTCGGCGCTTCCGCTCGCCGACCCCGCCGCGCTCGACGAGGACCTGAAGGCGGTGTTCGCCAAATGCGTCGAGAAGCTGGGCTTCGTGCCCAACGTGCTGCAGGCCTACAGCCTGCGGCCGCAGAAGCTGCGCAACTTCATGGCGATGTACAACGAGCTGATGCTCGGGCCCTCCGGCCTCAGCAAGCTCGAGCGCGAGATGGTGGCGGTGGTCGTCTCCGCCGCCAACCGCTGCTACTACTGCCTCGTCGCCCATGGCCAGGCGGTGCGCAAGCTGTCCGGCGACGCCGAGCTCGGCGAGATGATGGTGATGAACTATCGCGTGGCCAAGCTCGATCGCCGCCGGCGCGCCATGCTCGACTACGCCTGGAAGCTCACCGTCACGCCGCATGATGTCGGCGAGGCCGACCGCGCCGCGCTCGGCGCGGCGGGATTGAGTGCCGAGGATATCTTCGACCTCGCCGAGACCATCGCCTTCTTCAATTTGTCGAACCGCATGGCCTACGCGGTCGACATGATGCCGAACCGCGAGTACCACCGCCTCGACCGTTAACCGGAGCTCGTCCATGCGCCGCATCATCGTCGGCTTCTTCGCCATCATCGGCTTTCTCGTCGTCGCCCTGCTGGCGCTCGGCATCGGCCTCTGGATGTTCGCCGCGCCGCGCGAGAAGCCGCTGGCCGAGCGCAACGTGCTGCTGGTCGATCTCACCCAGTCGCTGCCGGGAGGCGCACCCGAAGACGGCATCGAGCGGGTGCTGCTGGGCCAGCAGACCAGCCTGCGCGACGTGCTCGACGCCATCGAACGCGCCGGCAGCGACCCGCGCGTCGGCGGCATCCTCGCGCGGCTCGGCGCGGGCTCCCTCGGCACCGCCGAGACGCAGGAGGTGCGCGACGCGCTGGCGGCCTTCCGCGCCAAGGGCAAGTTCGCCTTCGGCTATGCCGACAGCTTCGGCGAGCTCGGCTCCGGCATGCGCAGCTACTATCTCGCCACCGCCTTCGACGAGATCTGGCTGCAACCGGTGGGCGAGCTCGGAATCGCCGGCTTGCGCGTCGAGATGCCGTTCTTCCGCGGCACGCTCGACAAGCTCGGCGTCGCGCCGCGCTTCGATCATCGCGAGGAATTCAAGACCGCGATGAACACTCTGACCGAGACCAGGATGACGCCGGCGCATCGCGAGGAGACGGAGTCGTTGCTGCACTCGGTCTACGACCAGATGGTGGCCGGGATCGCGGCCGGGCGGCGCCTCGACCAGGTGGAGGTGCGCAAACTGATCGACGACGGCCCCTACACGCCGCAGCAGGCGCTCGACGCGCATCTCATCGACCATGTGGGCTATCGCGACGACGCCGTCGGCGTGGCCCGGGTGCGCGCCGGCGAGAACGCGGCGCTGGTCTCGTTGCACCGCTATCTCGACGACGCCGGCCGGCCGCATCGCAGCGGCCCGACCATCGCCGTGATCTACGGCACCGGCCTCATCACCAGCGGCGACGGCGACAACGGCCCGCTCTCGAGCTCCACCCTGATGGGCGCCGATGCCATGGTCCGCGCCTTCCGCCAGGCGTCGGAGGACGGCAGCGTCCGCGCCATCCTCTTCCGCATCGACAGCCCCGGCGGCTCCGCCACCGCCTCGGAGACGATCTGGCGCGCGGTGATGCGCGCCAAGGCCGCGGGCAAGCCGGTGGTGGTCAGCATGGGCGACGTGGCGGGCTCGGGCGGCTATTACGTCGCGGCCGGCGCCGACAAGATCGTCGCCGAGCCGGCGACGCTCACCGGCTCGATCGGCGTGGTCGGCGGCAAGGTGCTGATCGGCGGGCTCTCGGAGAAGCTCGGCGTCACCTGGGACGCCGCGCAGATCGGCCGCGACGCCGGCATCGACAGCGCCGTCGAGGATTTCACGCCGCCCGAGCGCGAGCGCTTCGAGCGTTCGCTCGACTATGTCTATGGCGTCTTCAAGACACGCGTCGCCGACGGCCGCAAGCTCGGTGCCGATGCGGTGGAGGCGGTGGCCAAGGGCCGCGTCTGGAGCGGGGAGGACGCCAAGGCGCGCGGCCTGGTCGACGCGCTGGGCGGCTTCGATGCGGCGCTGGCGCTCGCCAAGCGCGCGGCGGGCATCGCCGACAGCAGCGACGTCACGCTGAAGACCTTCCCGCCGCCGAGCGACCGGCCGGCGGCGGTGATCGCCCGCCTGCTCGGCCACGGCTCGTCGGACGATGCGGCGCGCAGCGCGGTGATGCGCCTCGCCGCCGTCGAGCGGATGCTGGCGATGCTCGAGCCGATGGTGGAGCGCGTCACGCTCGCCGCCGCGCCCCCCGGCGCCCTCACCATGCCGCCGCTCGAGCTGCACTAGGGGCGGCGGCGCGACAGCGCCCGGTTGACGATGTTCGGCGTCATCGCCGTTTCTCTCCCGGGACACGTTCGCTCCTGCGTGGCGCCTCCGACCGCTTCCTTGACCTGGATCAAGGTACGAGCGGCGGCAAGAGGGGATGATGCCGTCCATCCTCTCGCCACCGAAGGAGTACGAGCCATGAGATCGATCAGGATCTTCGCTGCCGCCGCGGCGCTCGTGATCGCCGGAGCGACAATCGGCAGCGCCGGCGCCCAGGACCAGACGCCGCAGCAGAGCCCGTCGCCGGGATCGATGATGGGGAACGGTCCCCGTGGCATGATGGGCTATGGGCCGATGGGCCCCGGCATGATGGGCGGCGACGGCATGGGGCCGTCATGGATGATGGGCGGCGGCGGTTCGCGCCAGGCGATGTGCAGCGCGATGGCCGGCCACATCGACGGCCGTCTCGCCTATCTCAAGGCGGAGCTGAAGATCACCGCGGCGCAGGAGCCGCTATGGACCTCCTACGCCGCCGCTGCGCGCGACAACGCGAAGACGATGCTCGCGCATTGCACCGCGATGATGAGCCGGCGCGGCGCGGCGACCGTGAGCCTGCCGGATCGGCTGGAGCAGCACGAACAGCTCATGGCCGCGCGGCTCGAGGCGTTGCGCGCCATGAACAAGACGCTGAAGCCGCTCTATGCCGCCTTGAGCGACGCGCAAAAGCAAGCCGCGGACCAGCTCTTCTGGGGCCCGATGGGCATGATGTGACCGAAGCCTCATCTTCCGGCGGCGCCGGCCGCGCCAGCCCGGACCGAGCGGCCGGGGCGGCGCGTCGGCGGACGGGCTAATTGTACTTCTTCAGCTCGATGCGGCCGATCTGGTTGCGGTGGACTTCGTCGGGACCGTCGGCCAGCCGCAGGGTGCGGGCGCCGGCATAGGCCTTGGCGAGTCCGAAATCGTCGGAGACGCCGCCCGCACCATGCGCCTGGATCGCCCAGTCGACGATCTTGCACAGCATGTTGGGAGCGGCGACCTTGATCATCGCGATCTCGGCGCGCGCCACCTTGTTGCCGACCTTGTCCATCATGTAGGCGGCCTTGAGCGTGAGCAGGCGCGACTGCTCGATCATGATGCGCGCCTCGGCGATGCGCTCCAGCGTCACCGTCTGCTCGGCCACCGGCTTGCCGAAGGCGACGCGCGACTTGACGCGCTTGCACATCTTCTCGAGCGCGCGCTCGGCCTGACCGATCATGCGCATGCAGTGGTGGATGCGGCCCGGTCCCAGCCGGCCCTGTGCGATCTCGAAGCCCCTGCCCTCGCCGAGCAGGATGTTGCTCGCCGGCACCCGCACATTGACGAAATCGACCTCGGCATGGCCGTGCGGCGCATCGTCATAGCCAAAGACCGGCAGCCAGCGCACGATCTTGACGCCGGCCGCGTCCATCGGCACCAGGATCATCGATTGCTGCAGGTACTTGTTGGGATTGTTGGGCGCGGTCTTGCCCATGAAGATCATGATCTTGCAGCGCGGGTCGGGCGCGCCCGAAGTCCACCATTTGCGGCCGTTGACGACATAGTGGTCGCCGTCGCGGACGATGCTCGACTGGATGTTGGTCGCGTCCGAGGACGCCACCGCCGGTTCGGTCATGGCGAAGGCGGAGCGGATCTTGCCGTCGAGCAGCGGCTCGAGCCAGCGCTTCTTGTGCTCGGCGGTGCCGTAGCGCACCAGCACTTCCATGTTGCCGGTGTCGGGCGCCGAGCAGTTGAACACCTCCGGCGCCCAATGCACCCGCCCCATGATCTCGCAGAGCGGCGCGTATTCGAGATTGGTGAGGCCGGCGCCGTAATCCGATTCCGGCAGGAAGAGGTTCCACAGGCCCGCCGCCTTGGCCTTCGACTTCAGCTCCTCGACGATCGCCCGCGGCTGCCAGCGGTTCTCGGCGGTCGTCTCCTCGTGATAGCGATGCTCGTTGGGATAGACGTGCTCGTCCATGAAGCGGCTGAGCTTCTCCTGCAGCGCCTTCACCTTGTCCGAATACTCGAAATCCACGGCTTTTCTCCCTGTCCCGATTGGCTGGGCGCAGCTTATCCCGCGCCGATGCCCGCCACCAAGCCCGGCCTCATGCAAGCTACCGGGGGCGCCGCGGCGCACGGCTGATCCCGCTCGCCTGCCCCGGCAGTTCCATGCTACTTTGAAGCGTAGTTCCAAATCGCAAAACTCGTTAAGATAGCTTAACAGAAGAGTGGCGGAACGCCGCAACGGGCGGGAGAGCATCCCCGGGGGCCTTGGACAGCGAGGAGTGAACTGATCCGCCGGCGGTGCCGGCGCGTGACGGGAGGCCGCCTATGGCAGTACTTTTGGTAATCGACGATGACGCCGGCATGCGCAAGCTGATGGTGCGCACGCTGAGCGGCGGCAAACACCGCGTGCTCGAAGCCGAGAACGGCCAAGAGGGGCTGCGGATGATGGACGAGCACAAGCCCGATGTCGTCATCACCGACATCCTGATGCCGCAGAAAGAAGGCATCGAGACCATCCGCGAAGTGCAGGAGCGGGCGCCGGCAACCAAGATCATCGCCATTTCCGGCGGCGGCCTCTCGCACAATCTGATGTTCCTCGACGTGGCGCGCGCCTTCGGCGCCGATGCGGTGCTGGCCAAGCCCTTCCGCCCGGCGCAGCTGGTGGAAACGGTCGAGCTGGTGCTCGGCGGCGGCTAAATCGCGCCGCCGCGCTGGATCAGCGCCGGGGTTTGCAGCCCCCGCGCCCCGCGGCTAGGTTCCTCCGCGCAACAGACGAAAGCGAAGCCGATGCAGGATCTGCTGCCGCTCGCCGAGGCGGTCGCCGAGCGGCTCAAGGCGCGCGGCGAAACCGTTGCCGTCGCGGAATCCTCGACCGGCGGGCTGATCGCGGCGGCGCTGCTGGCGGTGCCCGGCGCCTCCGCCTATTTCATCGGCGGCGCGGTGGTCTACACCCGCCAGGCGCGACGCGTCCTGCTGGACATCCCGGATGCGGCGATGGCGGGCATGCGCGCCTCGACCGAGGCCTATGCGCTGCTGCTGGCGCGCACGGCGCGCCAGCGCTTTCCCGCGAGCTGGGCGCTGGCCGAGACCGGCGCCGCCGGGCCGACGGGCAATCGCTACGGCGATGCCGCCGGGCATAGCTGCCTCGCGCTGGCCGGACCGGTCGAGCGCAGCCTGACGCTCGAGACCGGCAGCGCCGACCGGCGCGCCAACATGCGCGCCTTCGCCGCCGCGGCGCTCGACCTGCTGCGTCGATCGCTGGACTGAGGCCGCGAGCTAACCGGTCTTCGGCTCCGGCACGGTTTCATCCGCGGCGAACGCGTCGGCGCGCTCGGCCAGCACGTCGTAGCCGCGCGCCAGAGTGAGATAGCTGTGCCGCGCCGCGGCGCTCTGGCACGCCTCCGAGATCACGCGATACTCTTGCGCCCGCACGCGCCAGCGATGCGCCTCCTGCGCAAGCGCGTCGCGCTCCTTGCCTTGCCGAGCAAGCACGTTTTCCGCGCTGGCGAGCATCGCCTCGTTGCGCGCCTCGGCCAGGAGGCCCAGCAGCGTGCGGCGTCGCGACGGGTCGCTTTCGATCGCGAGCTGCCGCTCGTATCGCTCGATGTTCCACCGGATGACCGTCGCACGCATCTCGTTCATCGCGGTCTCCCCCT
>DAHUYF010000001.1 GCA_027315365.1 Rhodospirillales bacterium
CTACACGATCGCCTTCCCCCGGCGCGACCAGCTATGCATACTGCATTGATGGACCCGTCTTGCGCCCGCCTGAAGGAGGCGAGGATCCGCGCCGGCTTCGGCGACGCGACGGCCGCCGCGCGGCGCTTCGGCTGGACGGCGCCGACCTACCTCGCCCATGAGAACGGCAGCCGAGGCTTCAGCGTGGAGCGGGCTACCGAATATGGACGCGCGTTCAAGGTCAGCGCGTCCTGGCTCTTGACCGGCGAGGGCTCCCCGCCGGACCTGACGATCCGGCTCTCCGGCTATGTCGGCGCCGGAGCCATTATCTATCTTGCCGATGAGTCGGGCGACCTCGGCGCCGCCGAGGAGATCGAGATACCAGGGTCCGCCTTCAGGGAATACGCGGCGTTCAAGGTGCGCGGCAATTCCCTTTATCCCGCCTATCGCGACGGAGAGATCGTTTTTGCCCGCAAGACGGGCGGGCCGCCCGGCGACCATATCAACCGCGAGTGCATCGTCCACACCGACGACGGCCGCAGCTACCTGAAAACGCTGATACCGGGCTCCGCGGATGGCCGCTTCACCTTGCTGTCCTTCAACGCGCCACCGATGCCCGACCAGCGCGTACTCTCGGCCGCGCCGGTCGAGTGGGCGCAGCGGTCCTGGCACCCGTCGGCGACGGTGGCATAGGTCTCGCCGTGTGGGCTGTGGCGCCGCGACGCGGGTGGCACAAGGAGCGTCAAGTCACGCGCAACGCACGACGCGCCCGCTCGATGACAAAATGGACCGTCATGCGCGCGGTACTTACCACCGGCGCCCTCGCGCTCCTCTTGCTTTTTGGAACGCCTTCCGTCCCGGCGGCGAGCTCCTTGTCGCTGTACACGTCGCAGGAGGAAGCGCAGCAGCATTGTCCCCGCGATACGGTTGTCTGGCTCAATCTGCCGACCCGCGTGTATCATTTTCAGGGCCAGCGTTGGTACGGGCGCACCAAGAACGGCGCTTATGTCTGCAAGCGCGAGGCCGACGCCGCGGGTGCGCGCAGCTCGCTGAACGGGCAATAACAGGGGAGGCCTGTCGGCCGGAATAGCGGGGATGGCGCTATCTCCATCAAGGGGCGGGCACGACCCAGAAGGCTCGCTGTCCATCGCCGGGAGCCTCACCCCTCGCGGGTCGTGAACCAGCTTGCGCTGCCCTCTCACGCCATCGCAGGGTGGAACAAGATCGGAACTACGGAAGGCACGACATGGACGAGCGCGACCCGCGCACCCTGCGTCTGTTCTATCTCGCGCCCCACGAGGCGGTGCGGGTGACATGCCCGTGCGGTTGGACGAGCGAATACCGCGACAGGCACCTGCAGCGGCAGCACCGCGTGTCGTCGGACACGCTTTCGGCCCCTCGGGATGAGAGCCAAGGGCAGTGGCATAGGTGCTGAGCACGACGCCGTCGACAACGAGCAGGAGCACGCACGCGGTCGGCCTGCGGCGGTTTTCTTTTGCCGTCTCGGCGGCGATCGCCGATCGGCTGGCTGGCGACTTTGGCGGAGGTCAAAAGCAGGATCACCTATCGCCTGTTCATCGTCGCCACCGATAACGAGCAGTCCGATTGGACTCCATTTAGAAAGGCCAGGGAAGCAGCGAGAAGGGACGATAACGGCAGGCGGCCGGATAGCCACTCATCGGGTGCTGTTCATCGGCTAAGAGGGGGTAATCGTTGCAACCGATAGCAATGCGCCGGTCCCAGGACGAAAGCACCACGCCCGAGACGACGTCGATGAGACGGAGGCTGATCAGCACGAATCCGTCCGTTACGGCATAGGTGCCGGTGAGAGCGGCGCGCGCCTGTACCCGACGCGCGACATCGCGGACGTTATCCGAGAGTGCATAAGGGCCGCCCTGGCGCATGGCAATGGCTTCCCGCAGCCGCAGTTCGACCACGGCGATTCCCTTCTGAGCGAAGCGCGAAGACACATGCTCAGCGAAGATTCGCCCGAACTCCGAGGATGTATCGGGATGACCGACGGGCGTGAAGACGCCGTAGACGACCGGCCCCCCGGCGGAGAGCGCCGGTCCCGCGCCATCCACAAGCGTGTCCGCCGCCTCGTAAGCCAGGGCGACGTAATCGACTTTGGGCTCGCTGGCACAGGCAGCCAGAAGAAGCACGGCTGCCAGGAGACCCCTCATTCCGTGATCTTCAGGACGACGCCTGTGGGCTGAGGCGGCGGAGTGGACGGCAAGGAGAGCGACTGATGCGCCGCCGCGACATAGACCCCATTCTGCGTGAGAAGGCAGAGGACGAGTATCTCCCCCGGCAGCGCGAAGGGGCCGGTGATCTGGCCGCGGGGAACGGGCACCACGCCGACAGGGGTGGCGCGGCAGCTGATGGCGAGGGAGGTCGTGGTTCCCGGCTCGGCCATCCGCGCTCCGTGCGCGATCAGGTTTGCCAACAAGACATCGCGGAAATAGGCGGGTGCGCTGCCTTCAATGGAAGCCAGGCTCGCCGGTTCCTCCCCCTTCCGAGCCGCGATGCCGGAGGCGAGATCGGTTGCGAGCGCAGTGGCGGCTTGGCCCCAAGCGTCGGCGGCGGGCATGGCGAGTTCCTGAGGAGTGCGCAGCTCAGGTGTGGGCAGTTCACGATGCCCGCCCGCGCAGCCCACCAACGCGCCGCCAATCAAGACAAAAAGCACACGCCAACCGGCCATGGCGGAACATCCAACCTAAGGCAGTAAAAAGCGTATACCTCGCCTCTCATCGAGGCAAGCGCTGGCCGATGCCCGTACACGTGCATTTGGGCGCAGCGCGTTTTCCGTTGGAGAGCTTCTTGCGACGCGGTCCATGACCTCCGGCCTGCGCTCCGCCGCGCGGGCCGTGCTTTTCAACCGCGACATTAGCGTCAAACTAACGGCGACAAGCAGGCGCCAAACGACAGCTCTTTTTTCATGTGTCCAACGATGACCAAACGGCTCGCTCCTCGGTCGAGCAGCCCGACTTCACAGGGGGAGGTGCGCCAACCCGCCCGAGCACGATCGCACGGCGCAAGGCGCCATCACGTATTGGCTCCGGCCCTGTGGCAATCGACACCAGCCCGATGACGTCATCGTCGACATCGAAAACGGACAGCTGACACGTCAGCCACCCATTGTCACGCCGACAGTCAGTCAGCCCGAGGGCTGGAGCAAGATGCGCGTGGCTCGCGGCAGGTCTTTAGGATCGCGGTCGACGCTGACCTCGATCGCCCGATCGGTCTTGCCGTTCGCGGTCAGAACCGCCAGCGCCTCCTCGCCATGGTCGGTGTCGAGCCAATAGGAGTCGCCAGACAGGTCCATGGCGTCGGTTTTCTTCCTCTCCCATCGGGCTGCCGGAATGTTCGCTATGAACTGCCAGCTCTTCGGAAGCTCGGGAAGCGCGAAAGCCAACCGAAGCGCCTCGCAGACGTCCCGGGCGTCGCCGGCCTGACAGCGGCTGCTTAGCCAGCGCACGTCGCAGTGCTTCAGAGACCAGATGATGAAGTGCCGGGCATACTGGGCGACCCGGAAGACATCCCGCGCTGGGAGGTTACCTGAGCGCCGCCGGAGCAGCACTCCGTCGATGCCGAGGTACGATGTCGGGCGCGGCGCGTCAGTCGAGTCCGTCATCACACGTCTCCCGACCGGCAATCTTCTTGGCGACTTTCCGGTGCATTCTGTTTAGCTCGAGGTCCGAAGCGGATTGTTTGGCGGTTGCCTGGAGCCACGCCGCGCACGACGGACGCGAGATGATGCGCCGCGGACTGGACAAGGCCAGCCGGCGTCACGGCGGCTGCGCCCCTGCGGTTGCACAGCGCTTCGCCGATGCGCACTTCGTGCTGGGCGAGCACGAGACCGGCGAGTTTTGGGCCGCGCTCGCTACGCTCTTACGCCAGAAGCTCGGCGAGCTTTTATGAGCGCTGCGGACGATGAAAATCCGCGACAGCGAAGTCGGAACCGCCGCGCAAGTCGCGGTTAACTATCTGGCTCGGAAGCGCCACGGCTTCGCGCCGCGTCAGGCGACTTCGACGTTCATTACTTCGACTTCAGCGCCGTCCGGAGCAAGCCGTGCCGAGCCCCAGGCACCGGCGACCGCGGCGATCATGCCGAAGTCGAATGTCAGAGCGCCCAGGATCATATTGACCTCCGAGTCGTCACCGGAGAGCGGCAGGTAGAGCCGGTTGGCGATGAGGTCCACGTCCCTGGCGGTGTGATAGCGGCTGCGCAGGAACACAGGCTTCCGCGCCGTCAGAACCGTATTATAGACTTCCGTGACGACCTGCGCGCGCGGGCCTTGGACGAGATCGTCCAGATAGCGTCCCGTGTAGTCGCGGCCGAAGGCTTGCACCAACGCCGTGCCGATCAGCCGGTAGCGGAACCGAGCGCCGCCGACGATCTCGATGAGCTGCAAATTCGGCAGAAGCGTCGGCACGTCCACCGGATCGATGTCCCGGCGGGAGGGCATGGAGCGGCTGCCGCGCTTCTTCCGCCAATAGGCGAGGGCGCCTCCGAGGATCGGCTCGGCTCGGTAGTCGTAAGGCATCGGTCACCGCGCGGAAGTAGCCGCACACGCTGGGGCATCCTCGGTAAAGGAACGATGAACCAGGAGCGTGCTCAGCCTGGACATTCCCGCCGGGCTTCGCCCGCGAGATCGCTGCCTTAGGGAGTGGGCGGCCGCCTCGAACGCCGTTCCGTCCGATAGCTCCACAGCCACCCAGCCACGGCGCCCAGGGCGACGATGCCCGACACTACGGCCATAAGTTCCATGTGAGGCCCTGGTAGTTTATGTGTGAGGCCTTGGTTTATGCCATATTTTGGGCGCCGCGCGATTAACGGACGATTTACGCGGCTCAGCAGGCATCCCATCCGTTCGGGTCGGTTGCCGACGCCTCTCGGGAAGCGTATCCAACCCGTCAGTTGGTATGGATCCCTAACGGTCCGGGGTCGTGCGCCGCGCCATCGACAGCAGCCGGGCGCGTTCCTCGTCGCTGATCGACAATCCACTCTTCGGTCGTCCTCGTCGTATCGGGTATCTCCGTTCCTGAAGATACCCCATGCGAACCCTATCGTTAGGTCACCAGCATTCGGGACGGCACACTGGCATCTGCGATGCGAGCACGCCCATCCTGGAGGCGCGCACTCTCGGAGGGGCCTCCACTCGCCGCACCGTCATGCCTTCGTCGCCTGGTACAGTTGGCGGTCCAAGAGCCACAACTGCACCGATGGAAATTTGCGCTCCAGCAGGAGTTCGCAAGCTCGGTCTTTTGCCAGTTCGTCGGTGGCGCAGTCCAGGAACGCCACGTCGCGGATGGCGTTATCGCCATCCAGGAAGTAGCAACGATATTGGGGCATGGCGCTCCCCACTTACGCTCGCCAGGATGCGGGAGAAGCTCGCCGCGCGGCCGCAAT
>DAHUYF010000016.1 GCA_027315365.1 Rhodospirillales bacterium
GTTGCGCTTCGGCCTCATCCCCGAGTTCATCGGCCGTCTGCCGGTGGTGGCGACGCTCGAAGACCTCGACGAACCGGCGCTGATCGAAATCCTGACCAAGCCCAAGAACGCCCTGGTCAAGCAGTACGGTCGCCTGTTCGAGATGGAGGGGGTGAAGCTCACCTTCACCGAGGATGCCCTGGCGTCGGTTGCCAAACGCGCCATCGCGCGAAAGACGGGCGCCCGCGGGCTCCGTTCGATCATGGAGCAGATCCTGCTCGGCACCATGTTCGACTTGCCCGGGCTGGATGGGGTCGAGGAAGTGGTCATCAATCGCGAAGTGGCGGAATCCCGGGCCAATCCGCTGTTCCTCTACGGCAAGGAGCGGGCCGAGGGCGGCGCCTGACCCGCCGCCCCGGCTGTCCCGCGCGGTGGTCGCGGCTGGGGACCTTGTTCCGGCGCGGTTCCCCCCGATATGCTGCCATTAGCCGGGGCGCAGCCCCATCCCGAAGGGCCCGCTCCGTGCCACGCCTGGGCGGCGCGGGTCCTGACTGTCCTGAAGGAGGTCCCTGATGGCCGAAGACACCCCTCGCCCGCCCACCGCCGTGCTGGCCGTCTTGCCGCTGCGCGACATCGTCGTCTTCCCGCACATGATCGTGCCGCTCTTCGTGGGGCGGGAGAAATCGGTCCGCGCGCTGGAAGCGGTGATGCGGGAAGACAAGCAGATCCTGCTGGTGGCCCAGAAGAATGCCACCCAGGACGATCCGTCGGCCGATGATATCTACCGGGTCGGCACCGTCTCCACTATCCTCCAGCTGCTGAAACTTCCGGACGGCACGGTGAAGGTGCTGGTGGAGGGCAGCGCGCGCGCGCGCATCACCCGGTTCAAGGAGACCGAATCCTATTTCGAGGCGGATGTCGAAGCCCTTCCCGACGTCCCGGCCGAGGGCAAGGAGATGGAGGCGCTGGGCCGCAGCGTGGTCTCGCAGTTCGAGCAGTATATCAAGCTCAACAAGAAGATCGCGCCGGAAGTCCTGGTCAGCCTCAACCAGATCGACGACCCGAGCAAGCTCGCCGACACGGTCGCCGCGCATCTCAACCTCAAGATCGCCGAGAAGCAGGAGATCCTGGAAGCCGGCAAGGTCGGCGAACGCCTGGAACGGGTCTTCGGCCACATGGAATCCGAGATCGGCGTGATGCAGGTGGAAAAGCGCATCCGCAACCGGGTCAAGCGACAGATGGAGAAAACCCAGCGCGAATACTACCTCAACGAGCAGCTCAAGGCGATCCAGAAGGAGCTCGGCGAGGGCGAGGACGGCAAGGACGAAACCGCCGAGCTCGAAGCCAAGATCAAGAAGACCCATTTCTCCAAGGAAGCCCGCGAGAAGGCGATGGCGGAGCTGCGCAAGCTCAAGACCATGTCGCCGATGAGCGCGGAAGCGACCGTGGTGCGCAACTACCTCGACTGGATGCTGTCGATCCCGTGGAAGAAGCGCTCGCGGATCCGCAACGACGTGATCGCGGCGGAGAAGGTGCTGGACGCCGATCATTACGGGCTGGAGAAGGTCAAGGAGCGCATCCTCGAATATCTCGCGGTGCAGGCGCGAAGCCCGAAGCTGCGCGGGCCGATCCTGTGCCTGGTCGGCCCGCCCGGTGTCGGCAAGACCTCGCTCGGCAAGTCGATCGCCAAGGCGACGGGGCGCAACTTCGTGCGGATGTCGCTGGGCGGCGTGCGCGACGAAGCCGAGATTCGTGGCCATCGCCGCACCTATATTGGCTCGATGCCCGGCAAGGTCATCCAGGGCATGAAGAAGGCCAAGTCGTCGAATCCGCTGTTCCTGCTCGACGAGGTCGACAAGCTCGGCGCCGACTGGCGGGGCGATCCGTCCTCGGCCCTGCTGGAGGTGCTCGATCCCGAGCAGAATTCGAGCTTCAACGACCACTATCTCGAGGTCGATTACGACCTGTCGGACGTGATGTTCGTGACCACGGCGAACACGCTGCGCATGCCGCAGCCGCTGCTCGACCGCATGGAGATCATCCGGCTGCCCGGCTATACCGAGGACGAGAAGGTCGAGATCGCCAAGCGCCACCTGATCCCCAAGCAGATCAAGGCGCACGGCCTCAAGAAGACCGAGTGGAACGTCACCGACGACGCGCTGCGCGACCTCATCCGCTACTACACGCGCGAGGCCGGCGTGCGCAATCTGGAGCGCGAGATCGCCAACCTGACGCGCAAGGCGATCAAGGAGATCCTGACGCGCAAGCTCGCCAAGATCACCGTGACGCGGCGCAACCTCGAGAAGTTCGCCGGCGTGCGGCGCTTCCGCTATGGCGAGGTCGAGGAGACCGATCTCGTCGGCGTCACCACCGGCCTTGCCTGGACCGAGGTCGGCGGCGAGCTGCTGTCGATCGAAGCGGTGACGGTACCCGGCAAGGGCAAGGTGACCGCGACCGGCAAGCTCGGCGACGTCATGCGCGAATCGGTGCAGGCGGCGGAAAGCTACGTGAAGTCGCGCAGCCAGGCCTTCGGCATCCTGCCCACCATCTTCGAGAAGAAGGACATCCACGTCCACGTGCCGGAGGGCGCGACGCCCAAGGACGGACCGTCCGCCGGCGTCGCCATGGTGACATCGATCGTCTCGGTGCTGACCGGAATTCCGGTGCGCAAGGACATCGCCATGACCGGCGAGATCACGCTGCGCGGCCGGGTATTGCCGATCGGCGGCCTCAAGGAGAAGCTGCTCGCCGCGTTGCGCGGCGGCTTGAAGACGGTGCTGATCCCCAAGGAGAACGAGAAGGATCTCGCCGAAATACCGGACAACGTGAAGCGCGGCCTGGTCATCATCCCGGTCGCTTCGTCCGACGAATTGCTGAAGCACGCGCTGGTGCGGCCGCTGGTGCCGATCGAGTGGAACGAGGTGAGCGAGACGCAGCCGGTACCGGCGAAGCCGCCGGAAGATCGGCCGGGCATCCTCACGCATTGAACCGGAACCGAAGCGTTCGATTTGCGCCGTCATCCCCATCGGGATGGCGGCGCAACGCATTCGCGCCTGCTTGTGTCAAATGCGCGAAAATCCGCATTGCTCGGCGATTGACGCCGCCGAGAACCGCGATCTACACTGCCGCGCGATAGATCAGACCGTGGCATCGATAAGAAGGGGGCGCTCGTGAACAAGAATGAACTCGTGGATGCCGTCGCCAATTCCACCGGTCTCAAGAAGCAGGAAGCGGAGAAAGCGGTCGATGCGGTGTTCGACAGCATCACCGGCGAGCTGAAGAAGGGGAGCGAAGTGCGACTCGTCGGCTTCGGCACCTTCGTCGTCACGCAGCGCGCCGCCTCCGAGGGGCGCAACCCGCGCACCGGCGAGAAGATCGCCATCGCCGCGTCGAAGCAGCCCAAGTTCCGCGCCGGCAAGCAACTCAAGGACGCGGTCCAGTAAGGGCCGCGGTTCCTCGTCGGCGGAGTCCGCAGGCGGCGCGACGATTTTGTGCTATGGTCCGCGCCGGCGGCGCGGGCGATTAGCTCAGCGGTAGAGCATCTCGTTTACACCGAGAGGGTCGGGGGTTCGATCCCCTCATCGCCCACCAGCACCGCCGACGCCCCGTGCGCCGCACCGTCCGGCGCAAGCTGTCAGCCGCTTCATCTTCGCGCTCATATCCGATGCGCATGCGCTTGAATGTCCGGGCGTCTCATGCTTGACACTTGCGGGGAGGCAGCGCTAGTAAGCCTCGCCGTCGAGCGCGCTGCGGGGGTGTAGCTCAGTTGGTTAGAGCGCCGGCCTGTCACGCCGGAGGTCGCGGGTTCGAGCCCCGTCACTCCCGCCATCTCGGCGACCCGGGTCCTTACGGAAGCGGCGGCCGAGACCGGTTTCTTTCGGGGGTGGCGTTGAACCGTTGGTATCGTTCCTTGGTGCCGACGCGGGGCTGCCTGCCAGGGCGCGCCGCGGCATCGGGCGATTGAGGAGTTCGCGCCATGGACAGCCTGCTGCGCGAGTACCTTCCCATCCTCATCTTCATCGGCGTGGCCGTCGCCCTTGCCACGGTGATCGTGCTCGCGTCCTTCCTGGTCGCGCGGCAGAATCCGGATTCCGAGAAGCTGTCGCCCTATGAGTGCGGCTTCGAGCCGTTCGCCGACGCCCGCAGCAAGTTCGACGTGCGCTTCTACCTCGTCTCGATCCTGTTCATCATCTTCGACCTCGAGGTGGCGTTCCTCTTCCCCTGGGCGGTGTCGCTGGGCTCGATCGGGCTTTTCGGCTTCTGGTCGATGATCGTGTTCCTCGCGGTGCTGACGGTGGGCTTCATCTACGAATGGAAAAAAGGGGCGCTCGAATGGGAGTGACCGCTGCCGAGAGCATGCCGCCGGTGCCGCCCGGCCCGGAGCAGGAGGCGCTGCTGCGCCAGGCGACGGGCGAATTGCAGGACAAGGGATTCATCGTCGCCCAGCTCGACAAACTGGTGAACTGGGCGCGGTCCGGGTCGCTCTGGCCGATGACCTTCGGGCTCGCCTGCTGCGCCGTCGAGATGATGCATACCGGCGCGGCGCGCTATGATCTCGACCGCTTCGGCGTGGTGTTCCGGCCGAGCCCGCGGCAGTCGGACGTGATGATCGTCGCCGGCACGCTCACCAACAAGATGGCGCCCGCCCTGCGCAAGGTATACGACCAGATGTCGGAGCCGCGCTGGGTGATTTCCATGGGCTCGTGCGCCAATGGCGGCGGCTATTACCACTATTCCTATTCCGTCGTGCGCGGCTGCGACCGCATCGTGCCGGTCGACATTTACGTGCCCGGCTGTCCTCCCACCGCCGAAGCGCTGCTCTACGGCGTGCTGCAACTGCAGAAGAAGATCCGGCGCGAGCGGGTCTTCGCGCGCTAAGGAGCCGGGATCGCCATGACCCAATCGCTCAAGGAACTCGGCGAGCATGTGGCGGCGTCTCTGCCGCAGGACGTGACCGCGACCGCGATCCTGCACGGCGAGCTCATCGTCACCGCGAAGCGAGAGTCGGTCGTCCGCGTGCTGGGCTTCCTGCGCGACGATCCCAGATGCCTTTTCAGGCTGCTGGCCGATCTCTGCGGCGTCGATTACCCGGACCGGGCGGAGCGCTTCGAGGTCGTCTACAATCTGCTGAGCCTCAAGCTCAATCAGCGCATCCGCGTCAAGGTCGCCACCGACGAGGACCAGGCGGTGCCTTCGGTTATCCCGGTCTACAGCGCCGCCGGCTGGTTCGAGCGCGAGGCCTGGGATCTCTTCGGCATTTATTTCTCCGATCATCCCGACCTGCGACGGCTGCTGACGGATTACGGCTTCGAAGGCCATCCGCTGCGCAAGGATTTTCCGCTCACCGGCTATGTCCAGGTGCGCTATGACGAGGACCAGAAGCGCGTGGTCTACGAGCCGGTACGTCTGACGCAGGAGTTCCGCAGTTTCGACTTTCTCTCGCCGTGGGAGGGCATGAACCACGTGCTGCCCGGCGACGAGAAGGCGACGGAGGACGGGCAATGAGCGCGGCGGCCGAGGCGGAAGCCAGGATCAAGAGCTTCACCATGAATTTCGGGCCGCAGCATCCGGCGGCCCATGGCGTGCTGCGCTTGGTGCTGGAGATGGACGGCGAGGTGGTCGAGCGCGCCGATCCGCATATCGGCCTGCTGCATCGCGGTACCGAGAAGCTGATCGAGTACAAGACCTTTCTCCAGGCGGTGCCGTATTTCGACCGGCTCGACTACGTCTCGCCGATGTGCATGGAGCACAGCTACGCGCTCGGCGTCGAGAAGCTGCTCGGCATCGAGCCGCCGCCGCGCGCCAAGTACCTGCGCGTGCTCTATGCCGAGATCACCCGCGTCCTCAACCATCTCCTCAACGTCTGCGCCTTCGGCCTCGATGTCGGGGCTCTGACGCCGTTCCTCTGGGGCTTCGAGGAACGCGAGAAGCTGATGGAGTTCTATGAGCGCGTCTGCGGCGCGCGGCTCCATGCCGCCTATTTCCGCCCCGGCGGCGTGCACCAGGACATGCCGGCCGGACTCGGCGACGACATTCTTGCCTGGTGCGAGGCCTTCCCGCGCGTGCTCGACGCCATCGAGGAGCTGCTCACCGAGAACCGCATCTTCAAGCAGCGCACCGTCGATATCGGGCGCATCAGCGCCGACGATGCGCTCGACTGGGGGCTGACCGGGCCGATGCTGCGCGGCTCGGGCGTGGCGTGGGACCTGCGCAAGGCGCAGCCCTACGACGCCTACGAGACCATGGAATTCGACATTCCCATCGGCAAGAACGGCGATTGCTGGGACCGCTATCTCGTGCGCATCGAGGAGATGCGCCAGTCGCTGCGCATCATCAAGCAGGCGATGGCGCAGATGCCGGGCGGACCGGTCAAGGTGAACGATCGCAAGGTGGCGCCGCCGCCGCGAGGCGAGATGAAGGGCTCGATGGAGGCGCTCATCCACCATTTCAAGCTCTACACCGAGGGCTATCACGTGCCGGCGGGCGAGACCTACACCGCGACCGAAGCGCCCAAGGGCGAGTTCGGCGTCTATCTCGTTTCCGACGGTACCAACCGGCCCTATCGCTGCAAGATACGCTGCCCGGATTTCGCCTTCCTGCAGGCCACCGACTTCATGGGGCGCGGCCACATGCTGGCCGATGTGGTGGCCATCATCGGTTCGATGGATATCGTCTTCGGGAGCATCGACCGATGAGCACCGCGAGCGACGCGCCGGTCGAGCAACCCGGAAGCTTCGCCTTCACGCCGGAGAATCTGGCGAAGGCCCAGGCGCATATCGCGAAATATCCGCCGGGGCGGCAGGCGAGCGCGGTGCTGCCGCTGCTCGATCTGGCGCAGCGCCAGCATGACAATTGGCTGCCGCGGGCGGCGATGGATGCGGTGGCCGACATGCTGGCCATGGCGCGCATCCGCGTCTACGAGGTCGCCACCTTCTACTCGATGTTCAACCTGAAGCCGGTCGGCCGGCATTTCTTCCAGATCTGCACGACCACGCCGTGCTGGCTGAGGGGCTCGGAGGAGGTGGTGCGCGCCTGCGAGCGGAAGCTTGGCATCACCATCGGCGAAACCACCCCCGACGGCCAGTTCAGCCTGACCGAGGTCGAATGCCTCGGCGCCTGCGTCAATGCGCCGATCATCCAGGTCAACGACGATTTCTACGAGGATCTCGACGGCGCCGCCACCGAGCGGCTGATCGACGCGCTTCGGCGCGGCGAGGCGCCCAAGCCGGGCTCCGTCAAAGGGCGCCAGACCTCGGCGCCCGAAGGCGGCCCGCAGACGCTCACCGATCTCTCTTTCGCCGAGGGCAAGCCCTGATGCTGAGCGACAAGGATCGCATTTTCACCAATCTCTACGGCCTGCACGACTGGCACCTGCCGGGCGCCCGCGCCCGCGGCGATTGGGACGGCACCAAGGAACTGATCCTCAAAGGCCGCGACTGGATCGTCAACGAGATGAAGAATTCCGGCCTGCGCGGGCGCGGCGGCGCCGGCTTCCCGACCGGCGTCAAATGGTCGTTCATGCCGAAGCAGGCCGACCGGCCGACCTATCTCGTGGTCAATGCCGATGAGTCCGAGCCCGGCACCTGCAAGGACCGCGACATCATCCGGCACGACCCGCAGAAGCTGGTGGAAGGCTGCCTGCTGGCCAGCGTCGGCATGGGCGTTCATCACTGCTACATCTATATCCGCGGCGAGTTCGTCAACGAGGCGAAGCACCTGCAGACGGCGATCGAGGAGGCCTATGCCGCCGGCCTGATCGGCAAGAACGCCTGCGGTTCCGGCTATGATTTCGATCTCTATCTCCACCGCGGCGCCGGCGCCTATATCTGCGGCGAAGAGACGGCGCTGCTGGAGAGCCTCGAGGGCAAGAAGGGGCAGCCGCGCCTCAAGCCGCCGTTCCCAGCGGCGGTCGGACTCTACGGCTGCCCGACCACGGTCAACAACGTCGAGACCATCGCCGTGTCGCCGACGATCCTGCGCCGTGGCGCCTCCTGGTTCGCCGGCATCGGCCGGCCGAAGAACGAAGGCACCAAAGTCTTCTGCCTCTCCGGCCATGTCGAGAAGCCCTGCAACGTCGAGGAGGCGATGGGCATCCCGCTGAAGGAGCTCATCGAGCGCCATGCCGGGGGCGTGCGCGGCGGCTGGGACAACCTGCTGGGCATCATCCCCGGCGGCTCTTCGGTGCCGGTGATCCCGAAATCGGTCTGCGACACCGTGCTGATGGATTTCGACGCGCTGCGCGACGTCAAGAGCGGTCTCGGCACCGCCGCGGTCATTGTCATGGACAAATCCACCGACATCGTAAAGGCGATCGCGCGGCTCTCGAAGTTCTACAAGCACGAAAGCTGCGGCCAGTGCACGCCGTGTCGCGAAGGTACCGGCTGGATGTGGCGGGTGATGGAGCGCATGACCAAGGGCAACGCCTCGGTCGAGGAGATCGACATGCTGCTCGACGTCTCTTATGAGATCGAGGGCCATACCATCTGTGCGCTGGGCGATGCGGCGGCTTGGCCGATCCAAGGCCTCATCCGCCATTTCCGCCCGGAGATGGAGCGGCGCATCAAGGAATATCGCGAGGCTGCGGCGCGGCGCGCGGCATAGGGACGAGAGACGGGATCATGCCGAAGCTCACGATAAACGGGATCGCGGTGGAGGTGCCGGTCGGCACGACCGTGCTGCAGGCCTGCCAGCAGGCCGGCGTCGAAGTGGCGCATTTCTGCTTCCACGAGCGTCTGGCAATCGCCGGAAACTGCCGCATGTGCCTGGTCGAGCAGGAGAAGGCGCCGAAGCCGATCGCATCCTGCGCGATGCCGGTGGCCGAGGGGATGGTCATCCATACCGACAGCGACAAGGCCAAGAAGGCGCGGCACGGGGTGATGGAGTTCCTGCTCATCAACCACCCGCTGGACTGCCCGATCTGCGACCAGGGCGGCGAGTGCGATCTGCAGGATCAGGCGATGGCCTACGGCTTCGATCGCGGCCGCTTTCTCGAGAACAAGCGCGCGGTCAAGGACAAGGATTTCGGGCCGCTGGTCGCGACCAGCATGACGCGCTGCATTCACTGCACCCGCTGCGTTCGCTTTCTCACCGATGTCGCCGGCGTCGAGGAACTCGGCGCTACCGGCCGCGGCGAGAGCATGGAGATCGGCACCTACATCGAGCGTGCGCTCACCTCCGAGCTCTCCGCCAACATCATCGATCTCTGCCCGGTAGGGGCGCTGACCTCCAAACCATATGCCTTCTCGGCGCGCCCCTGGGAGCTGCGCAAGACCGAATCGGTCGACGTGCTGGACGCGGTCGGCAGCAATATCCGCATCGACAGCCGCGGGCCGCAGGTGCTGCGCGTGCTGCCCCGACTCAACGAGGACGTGAACGAGGAGTGGATCTCCGACAAGACGCGCTTTGCCGTCGACGGGCTGACGCGCCGGCGGCTCGACCGCCCCTATGTCCGCCGCGACGGCAAGCTGGTCGAGGCGGAATGGTCGGAAGCCTTCGCCTTCATCGCCGGGCGGCTGAAGGGCGTTCCGGGGGGCCGGATGGCGGCGATCGCCGGCGATCTCGTCGATTGCGAGGCGATGCTGGCGTTGAAGGAGCTGATGGCCGCGCTGGGCTCGGCCAATCTCGATTGCCGCCAGGACGGCGCCGCACTCGATCCCGGCTGCCGCGCGGGATATCTCTTCAACACCACCATCGCAGGCATCGGCCAGGCCGATGCCTGCCTGCTGATCGGCACCAATCCGCGGCGCGAGGCGCCGATCCTGAATGCGCGGCTGCGCAAGCGCTGGCTGCAGGGCGGGTTCAAGCCGGCGGCGATCGGGCCGGCGGTCGATCTCACCTTTCCCGTCGCGATGCTCGGCACCGGCCCCGGGGCGCTCCTCGCGCTGGTCGAGGGCAAGCACGAGTGGTGGTCGACGCTGCAAACGGCCAAGAACCCGATGCTGATCTTGGGGCAGGGTGCGCTGACGCGGCCGGACGGCACCGCCATCCTGGCGCTGGCCCGGCAGCTGGCCGAGCGCGCCGGCATGGTGCGCGACGGCTGGAACGGCTTCAACCTGCTGCACCGCGCCGCGGCGCGGGTCGGCGGGCTCGATCTGGGATTCGTGCCGGGGCCGGGAGGGCGCGGTACGGCCGGCATCCTGGGCGGTTGCGAAAGCGGCGAGATCGAGATCGTCTATCTGCTCGGCGCCGACGAGATCGACGCGCGCCGGCTCGGCCAGGCCTTCGTCATCTATCAGGGCCATCACGGCGACGCCGGCGCGCACCGCGCCGACGTGGTGTTGCCGGGCGCCGCCTACACCGAGAAGGACGCCACCTACGTCAACACCGAAGGTCGCGTCCAACTCGGCCGCCGCGCCGTGTTTCCGCCCGGCGATGCGCGCGAGGACTGGAAGATCCTGCGCGCTCTCTCCGATGCGCTCGGCTGCAAGCTGCCTTACGATTCACTGCCGCAGCTGCGCAAGCGCATGCTGGTGGCCAATCAGGTGTTTGCCGGCCTCGACGAGGCGACGCCGGCGCCATGGGGCGCCTTCGGCACCGCCGGTCCGATCGACGCCGCTCCCTTCGTCTATCCGATCGCGGATTTCTACCGCACCGATCCGGTCAGCCGGGCCTCGCCCACCATGGCGGCATGCGCCGCCGCGATGGGCGCGGAGACCCGGCAGAAGACGGGCACCCATGGCTGATTTCTGGCAAGGCTATGCGCTTCCCGTGGTGATCACGGTAGCCGAGATCGTCGCGATCATCGTGCCGCTGCTGGTGGCGATCGCCTATCTCACCTATGCCGAGCGCAAGGTGCTGGCCTGGGCGCAGCTGCGCAAGGGCCCCAACGTGGTCGGGCCCTTCGGCCTGCTGCAGCCGATCGCCGACGGCGCCAAGCTGCTGTTCAAGGAGACGGTGATCCCGAGCGGCGCCAACCGCGTCGTCTTCCTCGCCGCGCCGATCCTCACCTTCAGCCTCAGCCTGATGGCCTGGGCGGTGATCCCCTTCGACAAGGGCGTCGTGCTTGCCAACATCAACGTCGGCATCCTCTACCTCTTCGCCATCAGCTCGCTCGGCGTCTACGGCATCGTCATGGCGGGCTGGTCGTCGAATTCGAAATACGCCTTCCTCGGCGCCTTGCGCTCGGCGGCGCAGATGGTGTCCTACGAAGTCTCGATGGGCTTCGTCATCGTCACGGTGCTGCTCTGCGCCGGCTCGCTCAATCTCACGGCCATCGTCGAGGCGCAGCGCACGATCTGGTATGCCATTCCACTGCTGCCGATGTTCGTGGTTTTCTTCATCTCGGTGCTGGCCGAGACCAACCGGTCGCCCTTCGATCTGCCGGAAGGCGAGAGCGAGCTGGTCGCGGGTTTCTTCGTCGAATACTCCGCGATGAGCTTCGCGCTGTTCTATCTCGGCGAATACGGCAGCATGATCCTGATGAGCGCGATGACCAGCATCCTGTTCCTGGGCGGCTGGCTCGCGCCGTTCAATCTGGAGCCCTTCACCGGGCTCGCGGCGCATCTCTGGGCCGGATTCTGGTTCGCGCTCAAGGTCGCGCTGGTGCTGTTCTGCTTCCTCTGGGTGCGCGCCACGGTGCCGCGCTTCCGCTATGATCAGCTGATGCGGCTCGGCTGGAAGGTGTTCCTGCCGTTTTCGCTGTTCTGGCTCGTGCTCACTGCCGGCGTCCTGGTGACGACGGGCTGGCTGCCGAAATAGGGATTCCCATGGCCTTCCTCGATCGCGGCGCACGCGCCGTCCTGCTCTCCGAACTGGCGGCCGGCTTGTGGCTCACTTTGAGGCACATGTTCAAGACCCCGGTGACGGTCAACTATCCCTATGAGAAGGGGCCGCTCAGCCCGCGCTTCCGCGGCGAGCACGCGCTCCGCCGCTATCCCAACGGCGAAGAGCGCTGCATCGCCTGCAAGCTGTGCGAAGCGGTCTGCCCGGCGCTCGCCATCACCATCGAGGCCGAGCCGCGCGAGGACGGCAGCCGCCGGACCACGCGCTACGACATCGACATGACGAAATGCATCTATTGCGGCTTCTGCCAGGAGGCCTGTCCGGTCGACGCCATCGTCGAAGGTCCCAATTTCGAGTTCGCCACCGAGACGCGGGAGGAACTGTTCTACGACAAGGCCAAGCTGCTGACGAACGGCGATCGATGGGAGGCGGAGATCGCGCACAACCTCGCGATCGACGCGCCCTACCGGTGAGCCGCCGATGATCGTTCAGGCCATCTGCTTCTATCTCTTCGCCGCGATCACCGTGGCGTCCGGCGTCATGGTGATCGCCGCGCGCAACCCGGTGCATTCCGTGCTGTTCCTCATCCTCGCCTTCTTCAACGCGGCCGGGCTGTTCGTGCTCGCCGGGGCGGAGTTCCTGGCGCTGATCCTGGTCATTGTCTATGTCGGCGCCGTCGCGGTGCTGTTCCTGTTCGTCGTCATGATGCTCGACATCAATTTCGTCGAGCTGCGACAGGGCGCGCTGCAGTACCTGCCGGTGGGCGCGCTGGTCGGGCTGGTGCTGCTGGTCGAGCTGATCCTGGTGTTCGGCGCCTGGGTCGCCGGGCCGGAGGTGGCGCAGTCGATCGCGGCGCCTCTGCCGCTGGCGACCAACGTCACCAATACGGCGGCGCTGGGGCAGCTGCTTTACACCCGCTACGTCTACGTGTTCCAGGCGTCCGGGATGATCCTGCTCGTCGCCATGGTCGGCGCCATCGTGCTGACGCTGCGGGCGCGCACCGACGTGCGCAAGCAGGACATTAACGTCCAGGTGGGACGCCGGCGGGCCGACACGCTCGAGATCGTCAAAGTACGGCCGCGGCAGGGAGTGTGAGAACATGCTCGAGATCGGCCTTGCTCATTATCTAACCGTCGCCGCCATCCTGTTCACGCTCGGCATCTTCGGCATCTTCCTCAACCGCAAGAACGTCATCATCATCCTGATGTCGATCGAACTGATGCTTCTTGCGGTCAACATCAATTTTGTCGCCTTCTCCGCCTATCTGCACGACCTCGTTGGCCAGGTCTTCGCCATGTTCGTCCTCACCGTGGCCGCCGCCGAGGCGGCGATCGGGCTGGCGATCCTCGTGGTCTACTTCCGCAACCGCGGCAGCATCGCGGTCGAAGACATCAACCTCATGAAGGGCTAATCCGGTGACGGTCGCAGCCATCTTCCTGCCGCTCCTGGGCGCGTTCATCGCCGGCTTCTTCGGCCGCTGGATCGGCGACCGCGGGGCGCAGATCGTCGCCTGCACCGGCGTCGCGCTGGCCGCGGCCTTCGGCGTCACACTGTTCGTCGATGTGGCGCTGGACGGTCACAACGTCACCACCCAGCTCTTCACCTGGCTCGACGCCGGCGACCTTCAGGTGCAGTGGGCGCTGCGCTTCGACACGCTGAGCGCGACGATGGTGGCGATGGTCACGGTGATCTCCACCATGGTCCACGTCTATTCGGTGGGCTACATGGCGCATGACAGCTCCGTGCCGCGCTTCATGGCGTATCTCAGCTTCTTCACCTTCTTCATGCTGATGCTGGTGACGGCCGACAATTTCCTGCAGATGTTCTTCGGCTGGGAGGGCGTCGGGCTCTGCTCCTACCTGCTGATCGGCTTCTGGTACGACCGGCCGACGGCCAACGCCGCGGCGATCAAGGCGTTCGTCGTCAACCGCGTCGGCGATTTCGGCTTCGCGCTCGGCATCTTCGCGGTCTATGCGCTGTTCGGTTCGCTGCAGTTCGGCGCCGTCTTCGACGCGGCGCCGAATTTCGCGCATACGCCCTTCATCTTCCTGGGCTGGCAGGTCGATGCGCTCACCGTCACCTGCATCCTGCTGTTCGTCGGCGCCATGGGAAAATCGGCGCAGCTCGGTCTCCACACCTGGCTGCCGGACGCGATGGAGGGTCCGACCCCGGTCTCGGCGCTGATCCACGCCGCGACCATGGTGACCGCCGGCGTCTTCATGGTGGCGCGGCTGTCGCCACTGTTCGAATACGCGCCCACGGCGCTCGCCGTCGTCTGCGTGATCGGCGGCAGCACCGCGCTCTTCGCCGCCAGCATCGGCATGGCGCAGAACGACATCAAGCGCGTCATCGCTTATTCCACCTGCAGCCAGCTCGGCTACATGTTCTTCGCTGCCGGCGTCTCGGCCTATTCGGCGGCGATCTTCCATCTCATGACCCATGCCTTCTTCAAGGCGCTGCTCTTCCTCGGCGCCGGCTCGGTCATTCACGCCATGTCGGGCGAGCAGGACATGCGCAAGATGGGCGGCATCTGGCGGCTGGTGCCGGTGACCTATGTGCTGATGTGGATCGGCAGCCTGGCGCTTGCCGGCATCCCGCCCTTTGCCGGCTACTTCTCCAAGGACATGATCCTCGAAGCCGCCTGGGCCTCGGGCAGCCGCGTCGGCCTTTACGCCTTCTGGCTGGGCATCATCGCCGCCTTCCTGACCGCCTTCTACTCATGGCGCCTGCTGTTCTTGACCTTTCACGGCAAGCCGCGCGCCGATGCCGAGGTGATGCATCACGTTCATGAATCGCCCAAGGTGATGATCCTGCCGCTGGTCGTGCTGGCGGCGGGCGCCATCTTCGCCGGTTGGCTCGGCTACCACGACTTCGTCGGCGAGGGGCGAGAGAGCTTCTGGCGCGAGTCCATCCTGGTGCTGCCCGATCACGCCAGCATCGAGGCGGCGCATCACGCGCCGGCCTGGGTCGGAGAGCTGCCCTTCGCCATGGGCGTGCTCGGCATCGCCGTCGCCTGGATCGCCTATATCTGGCGGCCGGGGATTCCGGGCGTGGTGGCCCGGAGCCTGCGCCCGCTCTATCTCTTCCTGCTGAACAAGTGGTATTTCGACGAGCTCTATGACGCACTCTTCGTGCGGCCGGTGATGGCGCTTGGCGTCGCGTTCTGGAAGCGCGGCGACGGCGCGGTGATCGACGGGCTGGGTCCCGACGGGGTCGCTTCGGTCACCAGCCGGCTTTCCGTGCGGGCGAGCCGGCTGCAGACGGGATATCTCTACCACTACGCCTTCGTCATGCTGATCGGCGTCGTGCTGCTGGTCTCCTGGTACCTCCTGCGGCAGATCGGGAGCTGAGCGGCACCATGCAAAGCTGGCCACTCCTGACCCTTGTCACCTTCCTGCCGCTGGCGGGCGTGCTCTTCATCCTCGTGCTGCGCGGCACGCCGGCGGACGTGGCGCGCAACGCGCGCTGGGCGGCGCTCTGGACGTCCCTCGTCGTGCTCGCGCTGTCGCTGGTGCTGTGGGCGGACTTCGACCCCACGCAAGCCGATTTCCAATTCGTCGAGCTGGCGTCGTGGCTGCCGGCCTTCCACATCGCCTATCACCTCGGCATCGACGGCATCTCGCTGTTCTTCGTGCTGCTCTCCACCTTCCTCACGCCGATCTGCATCATCGCCAGCTGGGCGTCGGTCACCGAGCGGGTGAAGGAGTACATGATGGCGTTTCTGGTCCTGGAAACGCTCATGGTCGGCATGTTCTGCGCCCTCGATTTCGTCATCTTCTACGTCTTCTTCGAAGGCGTGCTGATCCCGATGTTCCTCATCATCGGCGTCTGGGGTGGCCCGCGGCGGGTCTATGCCGCCTTCAAGTTCTTCCTCTACACGCTCCTGGGCTCGGTGCTGATGCTGCTCGCCATTCTGGCGATCTACTATCAGATCGGCTCGACCGACGTCGTCGAGGCGCTGAACCGCGGCCTGCCGCCGGGGCTGCAGACCTGGCTCTGGCTCGCCTTCTTCGCGTCCTTCGCCGTCAAGGTGCCGATGTGGCCGGTGCACACCTGGCTGCCCGACGCGCATGTCGAGGCGCCGACCGCGGGCTCGGTGATCCTGGCGGGCGTGCTGCTGAAGATGGGCGGCTACGGCTTCATCCGTTTCTCGCTGCCGCTCTTCCCGATCGCCTCGCACGACCTCGCGCCGTTCGTCTTCACCCTCAGCGTCGTTGCCATCATCTATACGTCGCTGGTGGCGCTGGCGCAGGACGACATGAAGAAGCTCATCGCCTATTCCTCGGTGGCGCATATGGGCTTCGTCACCATGGGCACCTTCACCATGACCGCGGAGGGGCTGCAGGGCGCGATGGTGCAGATGCTGAGCCACGGCATCGTGTCGGCCGCACTTTTCCTTTGCGTCGGTGTCGTCTACGACCGGCTCCATACGCGCGAGATCGCGCGTTACGGCGGCCTTGCCGACACCATGCCGAAATACGCCGCGGTCTTCATGGTCTTCATGCTCGCCTCGGTGGGGCTGCCCGGCACCAGCGGCTTCGTCGGCGAGTTTCTGTCGCTGCTCGGCGCCTTCGAGGTCAATACCTGGGTGGCTTTCTTCGCCACCACCGGCATGATCCTGGGCGCAACCTACATGCTCTATCTCTATCGTCGCGTCATCTTCGGCGTGATCACCCGCGCCGACGTCCGCGCCATGCTCGATCTCTCCTGGCGCGAGGTGGCGATCTTCGCGCCGATGATCGTCCTCGTGCTGTGGATGGGGATCTATCCCAACTCCTTCCTCAAACCCATGCAACCTGCCCTCGCCAAGGTCATGGAGCGCGTGCAGCTGTCGCTCCATGAGAACGCGGCGGCCAAGCTTGCCGAGCGTTAGAAGATGAACGACGCACTTCCCAGCTTCGTGCCGGCGCTGCCGGAGATGTTCCTCGCCGCGAGCGCCATGGTGCTGCTCGTGCTCGGCGCCTTCCAGCGCGGCCCGCATGTGGCGCGCGAGATCGGCTGGCTCGGGGTTGTGGCGCTCGCGGTTACCGCGGCGCTGGTCATGAGCTTCGGCTACGAGCGAAAGGTCAGCCTCTACGGCATGATGGTCACCGACGGCTTCGGCATGTTCATGAGCGTGCTGACCCTGATCGGCGCCGGCTTCGCCATCGTCATGGCGATGCGCTTCAACGAGCGCGAGGGAGTGGCGCGCTTCGAGTATCCGGTGCTGGTGCTGCTCTCGACCACCGGCATGCTGATGATGATCACCGCCAACGATCTCATCTCGCTCTATGTCGGCCTCGAGCTGCAGAACTTGGCGCTCTATGTCATCGCCAGCTTCCAGCGCGACCAGACGCGCTCGAGCGAGGCCGGTCTCAAATACTTCGTCCTGGGAGCGCTGTCCTCGGGCATGCTGCTCTATGGCGCATCGATGGTCTACGGCTTCGCCGGCAGCACCAATTTCGACACGCTGGCCCATACGCTCGAGGCGTCGAACGCTTCCATCGGCCTGATCATCGGCATCGTCTTCGTCGCCGTCGGGCTCGCCTTCAAGGTCTCGGCGGTGCCGTTCCACATGTGGACCCCGGACGTCTACGAGGGCGCGCCGACGCCGGCCACCGCCTTCTTTTCCATCGCGCCGAAGACGGCGGCGCTGGCGCTTTTCGTCCGTGTCATGATCTATGCGTTCGGCGAGCTGGTCGATCAGTGGCAGCAGATCATCATGGCGATCTCGGTCGCGTCGATGATCCTGGGCGCGCTGGCGGCGATCAATCAGCGCAACATCAAACGCCTGATGGCCTACAGCTCGATCGGCCATGTGGGATACGCGCTCATCGGCCTTGCCGCGGGCACGCCGGCGGGGGTGCGCGGCATCCTCGTCTACATGGCGATATACGTATTCATGAACATCGGCACCTTCGGCGTCATCCTCTGCATGCGCCGCGAGGGGCGCCTGGTCGAGGGCATCGAGGATCTCGCCGGGTTGGCGCGTACGCAGCCGATGCTGGCGGCGGCGCTTGCCATCTTCATGTTCTCGATGGCGGGCATCCCGCCGCTCGCCGGTTTCTTCGCCAAGTTCTACATCTTCATGGCGGCGATCGACGCGCGGCTGTTCTGGCTCGCGGTGCTCGGCGTCGTCACCAGCGTGGTCGGCGCCTATTACTACGTGCGCATCGTCAAGATCATGTATTTCGACGAGCCCAAAGGCGCGTTCGATCCCGGGATCGGCCGCGAGATGCAGGCGGTGGTGTTGATCTCGGCGATGGTGATCCTGTTCTTCATCGTGTTTCCGTCGCCGATCGTAGGCGCCGCGGAGCTTGCGAGCGCTACGCTCTTTCCGGGATGACAGCCGGTTCCGGCCTGCCGGCCTGTCTGCGCCTCCAAAGCTTCGCCGAGCTTGACAGCACCAACGAGGAAGCCAAGCGTCAGGCGGCATCTGGCGCGCCGGCCGGCACGCTGATCTGGGCTCGGACGCAGACGGCCGGGCGCGGCCGGCGCGGCCGTGCCTGGGTATCGGTGCCCGGCAATCTTTATCTGTCGCTGCTGCTGCGCCCGGCGCGCCCGGCCGGTGCGGCCGCGCAGCTCGGCTTCGCCGCGGCGCTGGCGGTCGGCGAGGCGCTGCTGCCGCTGCTGCCCCGGGTCGTCGATCTCGCCTACAAATGGCCCAACGACGTGCTCGTCGCCGGCCGCAAGATCAGCGGCATCCTGCTGGAATCACAGGCGGCGGGGGAGGGGCGGATCGACTGGCTGGTGGTCGGCATCGGCGTCAACCTGGTCGCCTTTCCGACGGACAGCGAGTACCCCGCCACCTCGATGGCCGCCGCCGGGGCGGCCCCGGTCGCGCTCGACGCGCTGTTGGAAGCGGTCGCCCGGGCGTTCCATTTCTGGTATGAGCGGTGGCTCGCCGAGGGTTTCGAGCCGCTGCGCGCCGCCTGGCTCGCCCGGGCCAGCGGGCTGGGGCAGGCGATCCGGGTAAGGCTGCCGCAGGGCGAGAGCCAGGGCCGCTTCGCCGGGCTCGACGAGGAAGGCGCACTACTGCTCGATACCGACACCGTGCGGCGCCGCATCACCGCCGGCGACGTCTTTCCGGCGACGCGGTGAGAGGAGGCGTCATGCTGCTCGCCATCAATGCCAACAACACCAACACGGTGTTCTCCGTCTGGGACGGCGAGCAGCTGAAGGGCGCTTGGCGCGCCGGCACCGACGCCAAGCGGACGGCCGACGAATACGTCGTCTGGCTCGACCATCTGCTCGGGCTCGAAGGGCTGGCACGGCACGGGCTGACCGGCACGATCATCGCCAGCGTGGTTCCCGAGGCCAATTTCAACCTGACGACGCTGTGCCGGCGCTATTGCAACAGCGAGCCGCTGATGGTGGGCGAGCCCGGCGTGGTGCTGGGGGCGAAGGCGCTGGTCGACCGGCCCGAGGAGGTCGGCGCCGACCGGCTGGTCAATACTGTGGCGGCGCATGACCGCTATCGGACGCCGCTGGTCGTCGTCGATTTCGGCACCGCGACCAATTTCGACGTCGTCGACGGTGACGGCAATTACTGCGGCGGCGTTATCGCGCCCGGCATCAACCTGTCGCTGACGGCCTTGCACATGGCGGCGGCGAAACTGCCCAGCGTGCGCATCCGCCGCGTCGATCGCGTCATCGGCAAGGACACCGTCGCCTGCATGCAATCCGGCCTCTTCTGGGGCTATATCGGCCTGGTCGAGGGGCTGGTGAGCCGCATCAAGCAGGAATACGGCGCGCCGATGGCGGTCGTCGCCACCGGCGGGCTGGCGCCACTGTTCGAAGGCGCCACCGCCGTCATCGAGCATGTCGATCCCAACCTCACGCTCTGGGGCTTGCGCCTCGTCTACGAGCGCAACCGAAAGAAGCCGGTATGACCGACGCACCGCTCACCGCGCCCAACCGGCCCGACGAGCTGGCTTTCCTGGCCCTGGGTGGGGTCGGCGAGATCGGCATGAACCTCTCGCTCTATGGCTATGCCGGGCGCTGGCTGATGGTTGATTGCGGCATCTCCTTTGCCGATGACACTTTGCCCGGCGTCGACGTCATCATGCCGGATCCCGGCTTCATCGCCGATCGCGCCGGTGCGCTGGCCGGGCTGGTCGTCACCCACGCGCATGAGGACCATATCGGCGCCATCCCCTATCTCTGGCCGCGCCTGCGCTGTCCGGTCTACGCCACGCCGTTCACCGCCGCGGTGCTGCGCCAGAAGCTGATCGAGGCCAATCTCGAGCATGAGGTGCCGGTCACCGAGGTGCCGATGTCCGGCCGCTTCACGGTCGGACCGTTCGAAGTCGAGCTGGTCACGCTGACCCATTCGATCCCCGAGCCCAACGCCGTCGTGCTGCGCACGCCGCTCGGCACGGTGCTGCACACCGGCGACTGGAAGTTCGATCCCGATCCGCTGGTGGGGGCGCGGTCGGATATGGCGCGGCTGCGCCAGCTCGGCGACGAAGGCGTCCTCGCCATGATCTGCGACAGCACCAACGCGCTCCGGCCGGGCGAGGCGGGCTCCGAGGCCGATGTGCGGCGCTCGCTGATCGACTTGGTCGGGCGCTGCCGTCAGCGGGTCGTCGTCGCCTGCTTCGCCTCCAACGTGGCGCGGCTGCAATCCGCCGCGGCGGCGGCGGCGGCGCATGACCGGCATGCGGCGCTGGTCGGGCGGTCGCTGTGGCGCATCGATCATGCCGCGCGCGAGACCGGCTATCTCGAGCAGGTGCCGCCCTTCCTCACCGACGAGGAGGCGGCCTATCTGCCGCGCGAGAAGGTCGTGCTGATCTGTACCGGAAGTCAGGGCGAGCCGCGCTCGGCGCTCTCTCGCATCGCCGACGACGATCACCCTGAGATCATGCTCGAGCCGGGCGACACCGTGATCTTCTCTTCGCGCGTGATCCCCGGCAACGAGCGCGCCATCGGCCGACTGCAGAACCGGCTGGCGGCGCTCGGGGTCGAGATCATTACCGAGCAGGATCATCTCATTCACGTTTCGGGTCACCCGGCGCAGGACGAGCTGACGCGCATGTACCAGATGGTGCGGCCGCAGATCGCCGTGCCGGTCCATGGCGAGACGCGGCATCTGATGGCGCAGGCGCGGCTCGCCGAGCAATGCCAGGTGCCGCAGGCGCTGGTGACGCGCAATGGCGAGGTGGTGAGGCTGGCGCCGGGGCCGGCCGCGGTGCTGGGCGAGGTGCCGACCGGGCGGTTGGTGGTCGACGGCAAGCACCTGTTGCCGGTGGGCAGCGAGGCGCTGCGCTCGCGTCAGAAGATGACGTTCAACGGTGCCGCGCTGGCCACCATCGTCGTCGATCGTGACGGGCGGCTGCAGGCGCCGCCGCAGGTCACCGTGCACGGGCTCGGCGATGAAGCGGAGGATGCGGCGCTTACTGGCGAGCTGCGCCAGCGCGTCGCGCAGGCGATCGAGGAATTGGAGCCGCGCGCCCGGCGCGACGATGCCGCGCTGCGCGAGGCGGCGCGGCTTGCCGTGCGGCGCTCGCTGCGCGCCTGGCATGGAAAAAAACCGGTGACGGAGGTACATCTGGTACGCATTTGAGGGGAGAAGCGGGATGATCGGCAGGCTCAACCATGTCGCCATCGTCGTGCCGGACGTGAAGCGGGCGGCGGCGGTCTATCGCGACACGCTGGGCGCCAAGGTGTCGGAGCCGGTGAGCCTGGCGCCGCACGGCGTCACCGTGGTGTTCGTCATCCTCGACAACACCAAGATCGAGCTGCTGGAGCCGTTTGGTCCGGACTCGCCGGTGCGCAATTTCCTCGAACGCAATCCTGGCGGCGGCATGCATCATGTCTGCTACGAGGTGGCGGACATCATCGCCGCCCGCGATCAGCTCACGGCCCAAGGGGCGCGCGTGCTGGGCGACGGCGAGCCCAAGATCGGCGCCCATGACAAGCCGGTGCTGTTCCTCCACCCCAAGGATTTCTGCGGCACGCTCGTCGAGCTCGAGCAGGTCTAGCCGAGATGTCCTGGTTCGAGGGCATTGTCGCCTACATCATCATCTGGTGGATGGTGCTGTTCGGCGTGCTGCCTTTTGGCGTGCGGCCGGTGGAAAAGGCCGACATCGGCCATGCCGCGGGTGCGCCGGCCAACCCCAGGTTGTGGTTCAAGGCTAGCATTACAACGCTGGTTGCGGCGGCGATCTGGCTGGGCTTCTATGCCCTTGCCACCTCCGGTCTGATCAGCTTCCGCCAGCCATGACCGCCGCCTATTGCCGGCACGCCCCCGGCCATCCCGTCCACGGGCCCTACCACGATGGCGAATACGGCTTTCCCGCTCGCGGGGACGCTGTGCTGTTTGAACGGCTGGTGCTGGAGATCAACCAGGCCGGCCTTTCCTGGCTCACCATCCTGAACAAGCGCGCCGCCTTCGCCGAGGCGTTCTGCGGCTTCGACATCGACCGCGTCGCGGGCTTCGGCGCCGACGACCGCCGGCGGCTGATGGGCGATGCGCGGATCATCCGCAACCGGCTCAAGATCGACGCGGCCATCGAGAACGCCAAGCGCCTGCAGCAGATCCGCGACAGCCACGGTTCGTTCGCCGCCTGGCTCGACGCCCATCACCCGCTGCCCAAGACAGCTTGGATCAGCCTCTTCAAGAAGACGTTCCGCTTCACCGGTGGCGAGATTGTGGGCGAGTTCCTGATGAGCCTCGGCTATCTCCCGGGGGCGCATCGGCCCTGGTGTCCGGTATACCAGCAGATCCTCACGCTGAACCCAGCGTGGCAGGAACGCAAGCAGGCCTCCCCGTCTAAAAAGCGGGTATCCAAAGCAAAGATTCGATCATAAAGCGATGTCGAGGGAAAAAATATGGCAAGATCACTATGTGATCTTGCCTGAGCTTGTTGCAGTTAAGGCTCGGTCTTGTGCCTTTTGGGTCGTCTCCCCGACCTTCGCTTAACGGCAGTTCCTCCCTAAACCTGGGCCAGTGTCGCAATCTTGCGCGCGACCATTTTCAGGCGGAAGGAAGTGTACGAAACCCTCCTGGTTTCGTCATCTAAATTCTGCGTTACGGCTGCTATCGCGCCGTGATGGCTCGGCTTGTCGCGTTGCGCTAGTATCCTCGCCATGAGATTCCCGGGAATGCTGGCGCTGGCGCTGGTTGCCGTCGCGCCGGCGCTCGCTCAGCAACCGGTGACCCCGCCGCCGGGTCTCGAGGAGCCGCCGCCGCCTTTGCCGCCGCCGCCGGGCGGCATCTCGGTGTCGCGGCAGGGGCCGATCGTCATCTCCTCCGAGGTCTGCGACCGGCTGCGTCACGCTGCGGCCGCCGATCCCGGCGCCGACTATCGGCCGGGAGTCGACGTCAACGGCGATGCCGTGGCACCGGCCGATCTTCCGCCGGGCGGGGCGCCGATGGCGGCGAGCAACTTTCCCATCGCGATCGGCCTCGGCATGCAGAACCGCTACGGCATTCCCGCCAACTCGGCGCTGCTCGGCGGCGGGGCGATCATCGGCATGCTGACCCTGAACGGCGGGCAAGCCTATTTCAACGGTGCGCCGATCAGCGGCAACGAACGCGACATGATGCTGGAGGCGTGCGCTGCGGCGAAGCGATAAGGCGAAAACTCCCGTAGGGAGTTCATCCTTGGCGGCGCCAGCGACCACGCTTCGCGACGCGAAGCGTCGCGCATAGACATCGCCTACCGGCTTGCCTAGAGTCGCGCGACTTTTTTCCAGCGCCCCGAGGTCCGATGCGCCTGTCCGCCTATTTCCTGCCGTTGCTGCGCGAAAATCCCAGCGAAGCGCAAATCGTCTCGCACCGGCTGATGCTGCGCGCCGGCATGATCCGACAGTCGAGTGCCGGGATCTATTCCTGGCTGCCGCTCGGCCTGCGCGTGCTCAAGAAGGTCGAGCAGATCGTGCGCGAGGAGCAGGACGCGTCGGGTGCCCTCGAGGTGCTGATGCCGACCATCCAGCCGGCGGAGCTATGGCAGGAGAGCGGCCGCTACGACGATTACGGCAAGGAGATGCTGCGCATCACCGACCGTCACGAGCGCGCGATGCTCTATGGCCCGACCAACGAGGAGCAGATCACCGACATCTTCCGCCAAAGCGTCAAGAGCTACCGCGACCTGCCGAGGAACCTCTATCACATCCAGTGGAAGTTCCGCGACGAGGTACGGCCCCGCTTCGGCGTGATGCGCGGGCGCGAATTCCTCATGAAGGACGCCTATTCCTTCGACCTCGACGCCGCCGGCGCGAAGCGCTCCTATAACCGGATGTTCGTCGCCTATCTGCGCACCTTCGCGCGCATGGGACTGAAGGCGATCCCGATGCGCGCCGACACCGGCCCGATCGGCGGCGATCTCAGCCACGAATTCATCATCCTCGCCGAGACCGGCGAATCCCAGGTGTTCTGCGACAAGGCCTGGCTCGACGCCGACATCTTGGCGAGTGAGATCGATTACGCCGGCGATCTCGAGCCCTTCGTCGAGCGCTGGACGCGGCTTTACGCCGCCACCGACGAGAAGCACGACGCCAAGGCCTGCCCCGTTGCCGAGGATCGCCTGGTCACCGCGCGCGGCATAGAGGTCGGGCATATCTTCTATTTCGGCACCAAATACTCGAAGCCAATGGGCGCGGTCGTCGCCGGTCCGAAGGGCGAGCCGATCGCGGTGGAGATGGGCTCCTACGGCATCGGCGTGTCGCGTCTCGTCGGCGCCGTCATCGAGGCGAGCCACGACGACGCCGGCATCATCTGGCCGGAGAGCGTGGCGCCGTTCACGCTCGGGCTGGTCAATCTGCGCGCGGCCGATGCCCGCTGCGTCGCGGCCGCCGACGCGCTCTACGCCAGGCTCGGCGCCGCCGGGATCGAGACGCTCTATGACGACCGCGACGAATCCCCCGGCGCCAAATTCGCGGCGATGGACCTGATCGGCCTGCCGTATCAGCTCGTCATCGGCCCGCGCGGCCTCGACAAGGGGTTGGTCGAGCTCAAGGAGCGCAAGACCGGCAGGAAAGAGGAACTTTCTCCCGAGGCGGCACTCAACCGGCTCGGAGGAAAGTGATGGTGTTCGATACGTTCGAGCGCATGGTAGCGTTCCGCTATCTCCGTGCCCGCCGGCAGGAAGGGTTCATCTCGGTCATCGCCATCTTCTCGCTGTTGGGCATCATGCTCGGCGTCGCCACGCTCATCATCGTCATGTCGGTGATGAACGGCTTCCGCGTCGAGCTTCTCGGCCGCATCATCGGCCTCAACGGTCATCTCGGCGTCTATTCCCCGCAGGGCAGCATCACCGGCTTCGACACGCTAGCGGTGCGGCTGAAGCAGGTGCCGGGCGTCGTCGCCATCCATCCCCTGATCGAGGGGCAGGTGCTGGCCTCGGCCAAGGGTCGCTCGACCGGGGTGGCGGTGCGCGGCATGAGCGAGCGCGACGTCGCCGGCGAGGCCCTGCTGTCGAGCCACATCGTCGCGGGATCGCTCGATCAGTTCGCCGACAACACGGTGATGCTCGGCGACAAGCTCGCCTTCAAACTCGGACTCGGGGTCGGCGACGCCATCACGCTGCTCTCGCCCAACGGCTCCGCGACCGCCTTCGGCACCGTACCGCGGGTCAAGACCTATCGCGTCGGCGCGCTCTTCGATGTCGGCATGTACGAGTACGACAGCAATTTCGTCTTCATGCCACTGCCGGCGGCGCAGCTCTATTTCCAGCTGCCCGATGCCGTGAATACGCTCCAGATATTCATCACAGATCCCGACCGGGCAAGCGCTGTCGCTGCCCTGGTGCAGCAGCGGCTCGGCGCTCAATACCGGGTTTATGACTGGCAGCAGAGCAACTCGGCCTATTTCGGCGCGGTGCAGGTCGAGCGCAACGTCATGTTCATCATCCTGTCGCTCATCATCGTGGTGGCCGCCTTCAACATCATCTCCAGCATGATCATGCTGGTGAAGGACAAGACGCGCGACATCGCCATCCTGCGCACCATGGGCGCGACCCGCGGCATGGTGCTGCGCATTTTCATGCTGAGCGGCGCCAGCATCGGCGTCGTCGGTACGCTGTTGGGCCTCGCCCTCGGCGTGGCCTTTACCACTCATATCGAAGAAATCCGCGAGCTCGTGCAGGACGTGCTGCACGTCAATGTGTTCAATGCCGAGATCTATTTCCTGACCCGGATCCCGGCGCGGATCGACCTGCACGAGGTGGCGACAGTGCTCGCCATGGCGTTCGGCCTTTCCTTCTTGGCGACGCTTTATCCTTCCTGGCGCGCCGCCCGGCTCGATCCCGTCGAGGCACTTCGCTATGAATGAGCGCGAGCGGCTGCCGGCGCTCGAGCTGCGCGCGGTCGCGCGGACCTACAAGCAGGGGGCGGAGCTGCTGCCGGTGTTGCGCGGCGCGTCTCTGGCGCTTTTCCCCGGCGAGATCGCGGCGCTGGTGGCGCCGTCCGGCGCCGGCAAGTCGACCCTGCTGCACACCGCCGGATTGCTGGAGCGGCCGGATGCCGGCGAGGTGCTGCTGGGCGGGCGCAGCTGCGGCGCCATGTCCGACGGCCAACGCACCGAGATCCGCCGCGCCCAGCTCGGCTTCGTCTACCAGTTCCACCACCTGCTCCCGGAATTCTCGGCGCTTGAAAACGTGATGCTGCCGCAGATGATCGCCGGTGCATCGAAGGCGAAGGCGCGCGGACGGGCGCAGGAGCTGCTGGCCATGGTGGGCCTTGCCGCGCGTGCCGATCACCGGCCGGCCCGCCTCTCGGGCGGCGAGCAACAGCGCGTCGCCGTCGTGCGCGCGCTTGCCAACGCGCCGCGGGTGCTGCTGGGCGACGAGCCCACCGGCAATCTGGACCTCCACACCGCCGACGGGGTGATGGCGGTGATCATCGACATCGTGCGCCGCACCGGCCTCGCCGCGCTGGTCGCGACGCATAATCTCGACCTGGCGCGGCGGATGGATCGCATCCTGGCGCTCGAAGAGGGCCGCGTGGTCGAGCGGACGGGCGAGGCGAGGGCGCGCGCATAGGCTAGACCGGCGCTGCTCTATCGCCTCGGGCGCGCTCTCGGCAAGGGCGCGGCGGGGCGGTCTCCCGAGTCGCCGCGAAGACGCGACAAAAGCCCTTAAAATCCACTTGCGCCGTGCCTTCCTTATGCGATTGTGGCGGCATGGCCCATGCCGATTTCGTCCATTTGCGAGCGCATTCGGCGTATTCGCTCTCCGCCGGCGCGATCAAGGTGAAGGAGCTGGTCGGCCTTGCCAAGCGCCATGCCATACCGGCACTGGCGCTCACCGACAGCGGCAATCTGTTCGGTGCGCTGGAGTTCGCCGGTGCGGCGAGCGATGCCGGAATTCAGCCGATCATCGGCTGCGAGTTCGGCCTGCGCCGGGGGGGCGGCGACAACGGCAGTCGCATCACCCGGACCGGGCCGGCGCCGCCGCCCGATGCCGTGCTGCTGCTGGCGCAGAGCGAGCAGGGCTATCGCCATCTGCTCGCCCTGGTGAGCCGATCCTATCTCGAGACCGCGCCGGGCGAGTCGCCGCAGCTGGCGGTCGACGCGCTGGAAGGGATGACCGACGGGCTGCTGCTGCTTACCGGCGGCCCCGCCGGGCCGGTCGGACGGCGGCTGCTCGAGGGCCAAGGCGAAGATGCCGAGGCCGTGCTGCTGCGACTCGCCGCGCTGTTTCCCGGGCGGCTCTATGTCGAGCTGATGCGGCATGGACTGCCCGAGGAGGATCGCTGCGAGGGCGTGCTGATCGATCTCGCCTATCGCCATGGCCTGCCGCTTGTCGCCACCAACGGCGTGTTCTTCGCCGATGCCGGGTTCTACGAAGCGCATGACGTGCTGCTCTGCATCGCCCAGGGCACGGTGGTTGCCGAGCCCAACCGCCGTCGCGTCACGCCGCATCACCATTTCAAGTCGCCGGCGGAGATGCGGCTGCTCTTTGCCGACGTGCCCGAGGCGATCGACAACACCCTGGTCGTGGCGCGGCGCTGTGCCTACATGCCGCAGCCGCGCAAGCCGATCCTGCCGCCGTTCAAGACCGAGAGCGGCCGCGCCGGGGCCGACGAGCTGCGCACCATGGCGGCCGAGGGGCTGGAGCGGCGATTGCTGGCGCAGGCGGCGAGCGAGGACGAGCGCGGGGGCGCGGCACGACCCTATCGCGAGCGGCTCGCCTTCGAGCTGGACACCATCATCGCCATGGGGTTCGCGGGCTACTTCCTCATCGTCGCCGAGTTCATCCAATGGGCGAAGGCGAAGGGCATTCCGGTGGGGCCCGGACGCGGCTCCGGCGCCGGCTCTGTCGTTGCCTGGGCGCTGACCATCACCGATCTCGATCCGCTGCGCTTCGGCCTGCTGTTCGAGCGCTTCCTCAATCCCGAGCGCGTCTCGATGCCGGATTTCGACATCGATTTCTGCCAGGACCGGCGCGACGAGGTGATCCGCCACGTCCAGGAAAAATACGGCCACGACCGGGTGGCGCAGATCATCACCTTCGGCACCTTGCAGGCGCGTGCGGTGCTGCGCGACGTCGGCCGCGTGCTCGAGATGCCTTACGGCCAAGTCGACCGCCTGTGCAAGCTGGTGCCCAACAACCCGGCCAATCCGGTCAAGCTGCAGCAGGCGATCGACGGCGAGCCGCAGCTCCAGCAGCTGCGCGACGGCGACGAGAGCGTGGCGCGGCTCATCGCCATCGCCTTGAAGCTCGAGGGCCTCTACCGCCATGCCTCGACGCATGCGGCCGGCGTGGTGATCGGCGACCGGCCGTTGCAAGAGCTGGTGCCGCTCTATCGCGACCCGCGCTCCGACATGCCGGTGACGCAGTTCAACCTGAAATATGTCGAGGTGGCGGGCCTCGTCAAGTTCGACTTCCTCGGCCTGAAGACGCTGACCGTCCTGGCCCGCGCGCTGGAGCTGTTGCAGGCGCGCGGCGTGACGCTCGATCTTGCCGCGCTGCCGATCGACGACCGGCCAAGCTACGATCTGCTGGGA
>DAHUYF010000022.1 GCA_027315365.1 Rhodospirillales bacterium
TCGGCGGTGCGGCGGACGATCGAGAGCCCGAGGCCGAGGCCGTCGGATTTGGGGTCGAGCTGCCAGAAATCGCCGAAGACGTCGTCGAGGCGGTCCCGCGGGATGCCGATGCCGGTGTCGCGCACCTCGATGCGAAGCTGCTCGCCGTGGCGGCGGCAGCCGACGAGGACGCCGCCGCGGCCGGTGTATTTGACGGCGTTGCCGACGAGGTTGCGCAGGATCGTCGCCAGCATCTCCGGGTCGCTCAGCGCCACCGCCTGCGTCGGCACGATCCTGAGCGCCAGGCCCTTGCGCTGGGCGGCAAGCGCCTGTTCGGCCGCGACCTCGGCCAGGACCGCGGCAACGGCTACCGGCCGCAGCCGCGGCTCCAGCGCCTTGCCCTCGAGCCGGCCGGCCTCGGCGACGAGGTCGAGCTGGTCGACGAGCCGGCGCAGCGCCTCCTCCGCCCGCCCCAGATAGCGGCGCTCGCGCTCCGGCAAGGGGAGCTTGCCGATCAGCTCGTGGGTCATCTGGATGACCTGCAGCGGCTGGCGCAAATCATGGCCGGCGATGGCGAGGATGCGGCTCTTGTAGTTGTGCGCCTTGCGCAGGTCGCGCTCGCGCTCCTCGAGCGCCACCGCCATCCGGTCGAAAGCCTGGGCCAGCCGGCCGAACTCGGTCGGCTCATAGGGCGGAGCGATGCGCGCCGAGAGGTCGCCGGCGGTGAGCTTCGCGGCCGCAGCGCCGAGCTTGCGGATGGGCCGCAGCAGCAGCGGCGTGCCGCCGAGCAGCGCCAAGGCCACGCCCAGCACCGCCACCAGTGCGAAAATCGCGAGGTCGGCGACGAGGTCGCGCATGGCGGGAGCCAACAGCGTGACACGGTCGATGCTGAGCAACAAGGCGAGATCGGCCGGCGCGGTGCCGCCGAGCGGCGCGAGCGCAAAAAATCGCCTCTCGCCGTCGTTGAAGACCGCCTCGCCCGTGGTTCTGCCGGCCCGCAGCAGCGCCTCCACGTCCGGCGCGAGCGGCCGGCCGAGCTGCACCGCCGCCCCGGGATAGCGCGCGAGCACCACGCCCGACGCGTCGATCAGCGTCAGCTTCGTGCCCTCCTCGAACGCGAGCGAGGCGAAGCGGCGGTTGAGCCAGTCGAGATCGAGCACCAGCTCGACGGCGCCGATGGGCGCGTCATCGTCCGACACCACCGGATAGGCCAGGTGAAGATCGTGGGCGGCGCCGAGCCCGCCCTGCGTCCCGGCGCCGTCGCCGACGGCGAAGCGGCGCTCCTGCATCGCGCGCTCGACGACACCGCGGTCGATCACCAGGGCATCCGCATGCGGCGACGGACCGGCGCAGATCACCGCGCCGCCGGCATCGACCACCGCGACCTCGGCGTAATAGGGCGAACCGCGCAGAACGCCGGCCACCTCGCGCGAGCAGGCGGCTGGATCGCGACTCATCTCGCGCACCTGGGGCAGGTTGGCGAGGGTGCGCAGCAACAGATGACCGTCGCCGATCAACACGCCGTCGGCGCCGCCGACGACGCGCACCCGGGCCGAGAGATCGGCAACCGCCGCGGTCACCCGCCCGCGGAAGACGTAGACGTCATAGGCACTGGCGCCGACGAACCCCGGCAGTACCGCCAGCAGGAACAGAAGCGCCAATCGGGTGCGGATGCTGCGCAGCACGAGATCTCCGTCGCGCGGGAGAAGGTGCTGCGGCGGCCCGACGCCAAGTGAAGCGCGCCGAGGTTAACGCCACGTTAACCGATTATCAGCCGGCGGATGATTTCGCAATCCGCCCCTTCGTGTCGCCGGCGACGACGCTTTGCGTCGCACCGCCTCAGCCGAGGTCGCGGACGTCCGCCAGCCGGCCGGCGACGGCCGCAGCGGCGGCCATGGCCGGGCTGACCAGATGGGTGCGCCCGCCGCGGCCCTGCCGTCCCTCGAAATTGCGGTTCGAGGTCGAGGCGCAGCGCTCGCCCGGCGCGAGCTTGTCCGGGTTCATGGCGAGGCACATCGAACAGCCGGGCTCGCGCCATTCGAAGCCCGCCGCGAGGAAGATGCGGTCGAGCCCTTCCTCCTCCGCCTGGTGCTTCACCAGGCCGGAGCCCGGCACCACCATGGCATTGACCCCCGCGGCCACCGAGCGGCCCTTGGCCACGGCGGCGGCGGCGCGCAGGTCCTCGATCCGGCCGTTGGTGCAGGAGCCGATGAAGACGCGCTGCACCGGCACGTCGACGAGCCGCGTGCCCGCGGCGAGGCCCATATACGCCAGCGAGCGCTCCATCGACGCGCGCCGTCCCGCGTCCGCCTCCTCGGCGGGGTTGGGGACGCGGCCGGTGATCGGCAGCACATCCTGCGGGCTGGTGCCCCAGGTGACCTGCGGCGCGATCTCGGCGGCGGCAAGCGCGACCTCGGTGTCGTAGTGCGCCCCGGCATCCGACGGCAGCGTCCGCCAGAACGCCACCGCCTGCTCCCAGGCGGCGCCCTTGGGCGCGTGCGGCCGGCCCTTCAGATACTCGAAGGTGGTCTCGTCCGGCGCGATCAGCCCGGCGCGGGCGCCGGCCTCGATCGTCATGTTGCAGACGGTCATCCGCCCTTCCATGCTGAGCTTGCGGATGGCGCTGCCGGCATATTCGACGACATGGCCGGTGCCGCCGGCAGTGCCGATCTTGCCGATGATGGCGAGCACCAGATCCTTGGCGGTGACGCCGAAGGGCAGATCGCCCTCGACGGTGATGCGCATGTTCTTTGCCGGCTGCTGGATCAGCGTCTGGGTCGCCAGCACGTGCTCGACCTCAGAGGTGCCGATGCCGAAGGCGAGGGCGCCGAAGGCGCCGTGCGTCGCGGTGTGGCTGTCGCCGCAGACGATGGTCATGCCGGGCTGCGACATGCCCTGCTCGGGGCCGATGATGTGGACGATGCCCTGGCGAACGTCGTCGATGGCGAAATAGGGAACGCCGAATTCCCTGACGTTGCGCTCCAGCGTTTCGATCTGGAGGCGGCTTTCGGGCTCGGCGATGCCGCGCGAGCGATCGGTGGTCGGCACGTTGTGATCGGCGACCGCGACGGTGAGCTCGGGGCGGCGCACCTTGCGGCCGGCGGCGCGCAGGCCCTCGAAGGCCTGCGGGCTGGTCACCTCATGCACGAGATGGCGGTCGATATAGAGGAGGCAGGTGCCGTCCGCCTGACGATCCACCACATGGCCGTCCCAGATCTTGTCGAAAAGCGTACGCGGCCCTGCCATCGTCCTCACTCCCGCCCTCTCGTCTCCCGTGGCGCCTACTTCTTTTCCTTGGCGGCGCCAGCCTCGGCCGTCTCGCCGGTGTCGCGCTCGCGCTCGGCGATGCGCGCCGCCTTGCCCTTGCGGCCGCGGAGATAATAGAGCTTGGCGCGGCGCACCGCGCCGTGGCGCACCACCTCGATCGTGGTGATGCGCGGCGAGTACAGCGGGAAGATGCGCTCGACCCCTTCGCCGTAGGAGATCTTGCGCAAGGTGAAGCTGGAGTTGATGCCGGAGTTCTTGCGCGCGATGCACACCCCCTCGAAGGCCTGGGTGCGGCGATGCGGCTTCTCGTCCTTGGCCTTCTGGCCCTTTTCCGGCTTCTCGGAGGCCTTGTCCTCCTCGACCACGACGGTGACGCGGACCGTGTCGCCCGGCGCGAAATCCGGCACCGGCCGCCGCGCCAGCGCCTTCTTGATCTCTTCCTGCTCGAGCGTCTGCATAACGTTCATGGCACCACCTCCGACCTATGATCCCGCGCGGCCCTGCCGGGCGAGATAGCGTTCCCACACATCCGGGCGACGCTGGCGCGTCGCCGCCTCCGCCTGCGCCTCGCGCCAGCGGCGGATCTCTTCGTGATGTCCCGAAAGCAGCACCTCCGGAACGGCGCGCCCCTGCCACAGCTGCGGCCGGGTGTAATGGGGATATTCCAGCAATCCCCGCGCGAAACTCTCTTCCTCCAGCGCGGCGGCGTCGCCGACCACACCGGGCAGCAGCCGCACGCAGGCGTCGATCAGCAGGATCGCCGCCGGCTCGCCGCCCGACAGCACGAAATCGCCGAGGCAGACCTCTTCCATCGCCCGCGCCTCGATCACCCGCTCGTCGACGCCCTCGAAACGGCCGCAGAGCAGCCGGAGGCCGGGCCCCGCGGCCAGTTCGCGCACCCGCGCCTCGTCCAGCGGACGGCCGCGCGGCGAGAGATAGATCAACGGGCCCGGGCCCGGCACGCTCTCGACGGCGGCGTCGACCACGTCGGGCCGCATCACCATGCCGGGACCGCCGCCGAACGGCGCATCGTCGACCGAACGGTGTTTATCGCGCGCAAAATCGCGGATGTCCACCGTCAGCAGCCGCCACAGCCCCTCGCGCAGGCCCTTGCCGGCAAGCGAATGGCCGAGCGGCCCCGGAAACATCTCCGGGAAGATGGTCAGCACGGTGGCGGTCCAGGGCGCGGTCATGGCTTGACCTTGCTTGCACCGTGCGGGCTCTCGCGGTTCCCGGAGGAGCCGCTGGCGCCCGCCTGCGACAACGCTTCGCGTTGCGCGGGGTTGTCGAACAGCCCGGCCGGCGGGTCGATCACCAGCCTTCCGCCGGCGATGTCGACCACCGGCACCGCCGCTTCGGTGAACGGCACCAGCACGGTCGCGCCGTCGGGCTTCTCGACCTCGATACTGTCGCCGGCGCCGAAATCATGCACCGCGCGCACCCGGCCGAGCGGCGTCCCGTCCGTGAGATCGGCGGCGAGCCCGATCAGGTCGGCGTGGTAGTACTCCTCCGCGCCGGGCGGCGGCAGCGCGGCGCGCGGCAGATAGAGCCGCGTGCCCTTGAGCCGCTCGGCAGCGTTGCGGTCGTCGACGCCGTCGATGCGGGCGATCAGCATGCCGCGCACCGTACCGGCGAGCGCCAGGGTGACGTGGCGCTCGCCGCGCTCGTCCTCCAGCGGCCCGTAGCCGGCGATGGCCGCGGGATCGGCGGTGAAGCTCTTCACCCGCACCGCCCCCCGCACGCCATGCGCGCCCGTGATCACGCCCATCAACACCCGTCGCTCTCCGCCCGGCGGCAAATCGCGCGCCTCAGCCCTGCGCCGGCGCGCTCTCGCCCGCCGCCGCCTCGCTCGCCGCCGCGGCGCTCTTGGCGCGCTCCTGCGCCTTGGCGCGCGGCGTCGACTTCTTCGGCGTCTCGCGGATGGCGGGCTTCGGCCCGAGCCCGGCATCGCCGAGAAAGCGCTGCACGCGCTCGCTCGGCTGCGCGCCAACCTTGAGCCAATGCTGGATGCGCTCGCTCTTGAGCACCACGCGTTCGGCATGGCCGCGATCGAGCATCGGGTTGTAGGTGCCCACCTTCTCGATGAAGCGGCCGTCGCGCGGGCTGCGCGAATCGGCCACGACGATGCTGTAGAACGGCCGCTTCTTGGTACCGCCGCGGGTCAAACGGATCTTGAGCGACATGGTGCTCCTTTCGTCAAGGTGATGGTCATTCCGGCGCGCATCGCGGTCATCGGCCGAAGCCGCCGCCGCCGCCCGGCAGGATCGCCGACAGGCCGTGGCGCATCAGGCCCTTTTTGCCGAGCTTGTTCATCTTCTTCATCATGCCCGCCATGTCCTGATACTGCTTCAGCAGGCGGTTGATCTCCGGCACGGAGGTGCCGGAGCCGGCGGCGATGCGCAGCCGGCGCGAGGCGTTGAGCAGCTTGGGATTGCGCCGCTCGGATTTGGTCATCGAGGAGATGATCGCCTCCTGGCGCTTGATCATGCCGTCGTCGATCTTGGCTTCCTCGAGCTGCTTCTTGACCTTGTTGATGCCCGGCAGCATGCCCATGACGCCGCCCATGCCGCCCATCTTGCGCAGCTGCTTCAACTGCTGCGCCAGATCGTCAAGATCGAAGCCGCCTTTCTGCAGCTTGCGCGCGAGCTTCTCGGCTTCTTCCTGGTCGACGGTCTCGGCCGCCTTCTCGACCAGACCGACGACGTCGCCCATGCCGAGGATGCGGCCGGCGACGCGCTCGGCGTGGAAGGGCTCGAGCGCGTCGAGCTTCTCGCCGGTGCCCATGAACTTGATCGGCCGGCCGGTGATCTGGCGCATCGACAGCGCGGCGCCGCCGCGGGCGTCGCCGTCGACCCGGGTCAGCACGATACCGGTGATGCCGACGCGCTCGGCAAACGCCTTGGCGACGTTGACCGCGTCCTGGCCGGTCATGGCGTCGGCGACCAGCAGCGTCTCGGTCGGCTGGGCCGCGTCGCGCACCGCCGCCACCTCCTGCATCAGCGGCTCGTCGATATGGAGCCGGCCGGCGGTGTCGAGAATGACCACGTCATAGGCCTCGCGCCGGCCCATATCGAGCGCGCGCCGGGCGATCGCCACCGGCCGCTCGCCGGCGACGATGGGCAGCGACGTCACCTCGGCCTGGCGCGCCAGCACGGCAAGCTGCTCCTGCGCCGCCGGCCGCTGCACGTCGAGCGAGGCGAGCAGCACCTTCTTGCGCTCGCGCAGCCGGACGATGCGGCCGAGCTTCGCCGCGGTGGTGGTTTTGCCCGAGCCCTGCAGCCCGACCATCATCACGACCACCGGCGGCACGGCGTTGAGGTTGAGCGGCTGCGCGGCGACGCCGCCCAGGGTCTCGACGAGATGGTCGTGAACGATCTTCACCACCATCTGGCCGGGGGTGACCGAGCGCAGCACCTCCTGGCCGACCGCCGTCTCGCGCACGGCGTTGACGAAGTCCTTGACCACCGGCAGCGCGACATCGGCCTCGAGCAGCGCCACGCGGATCTCGCGCAGCGCCGCGTTGACGTCGTCCTCCGACAGCGCGCCGTGGCGGCGCAGCCGGTCGAAGACGTCGTTGAGGCGGTTGCTCAGACTCTCGAACATGGTCTATCCGCAAAACCGAACGGGCCAGTGCGCGACACTCGCGGACCGGCCGGCCCCCGGAGGGGCGAGGGAAACGCTTCGTACGGAAGCGGAGCGGACAGTAGGCGGGCGGCCTTCGGGTGTCAACCGGGCGGAAGGGCCACGGCGGGCATTGACGGGCCTCGTTATATCTGATCGTATATATCCATCGTTATATACGAACCGATATAACGTGACGCGACGAGGTGCGATGGTGGGCGTCTATGAGAAGGAGCGGCCGCTGGCGGCCGCATGGCGCGCGGCGGCGTCGCCCGGCCGGCAGCCGATGCCGGCGCCCGCAGCGGATGGCGACGCGGTCTCGGCGCTGCTGCACGACCGGCGCCGGCGCAAGATCTGGGATCTCAGCAGCAGCCTGCACTGTTCGGTGGTCGGCACCTGTCTTTCGGCCGCGGAGCTCCGGCAATTGCTGATCCGGCTCAAGCATGCCGATGCCGAGACCGCGTCCGACCACGATCTCCACAGCCGGGGCGTCCTGCTGGCGCGCCACCGCGATGTCGGGGCCAAGCTGCTGAACAAGGCGCTCGACCGCCGGCATCATGTCGCGATCAACCAGCTCGCCAGGGCGCGCGGCGAGGCCGCGCTGCGCGGGCTGTGGCGCGAGGCGGTGAAGCGCGGCGACATCCCCGGCGCCTATTGGGCGGTGCTGACCCATCCCGACACCGGCGAAGAGCTGCTGCGCCAGGTGTTCGGCGAGGTGCACATGCTGTCGCATCTGGTGGGCGCCGCCAACCGTGCCGATATCCGCCGGCTGCACCAGCTCGAACAGGAGAACGGCGCGCTCCTCGCCAAGGCCGAACGCCAGCAGGCGCGGCTGCGCGACGACGCGACGCGGCACGAGGCGGAGATGCGCGCGCTGTCGGATGCGCTCGCCCGGCGGGCTGCGGCGCCCGGCGGCGGCGAGCCGCCGACGCCGGCGCCGCAGCCGGTGATCGCCGCGCTGGAGCGGCGGCTGGCGGCCGAAGCGGC
>DAHUYF010000028.1 GCA_027315365.1 Rhodospirillales bacterium
GTTGCGCGCGAGCAGTCCTTCGTAGATGTCGCCCTTCACATCGACCGGCAGGCCGAGCCAGATCTCGCCGTCGATCAGGCCGACGAGCCGCCTCAGCTTGGCCGGGTCCTGGATCTCGTTCTGCGCCTTGAGGAAGATGGCACCGATGACGCCGGATTGCCGCGACAGGGTTTCCAGCAGCCCGGCGTAGCGCGCCGCCAGCGGCTCGCCGGTCAGCTCCTTGATGTCGGCCCAGCGCGCGCCGTCGGGCAGCATCGAGGCCTCGCCGATCTGCGTCACCCGCTCCTCGTCCATCTTGAGGAAGAGGAGATAGGAGATCTGGCTGATATAGGCCTGATACGAGACGCCCTGGTCGCGCAGCACATGCGCGAAGTTCCACACCTTGGCGACGAGGGTTTGCGAGTTCACGCCGCTGCGCCCGCGAACGGATTGACGATCTTGAGCCCGCCGAGGTCGCGCCCGTCCTGCAAATCCTCGGTGAAGAGGGTGTCGCAGCCGGCCTCGAGCGCCGCGGCGAGGATCAGCGCGTCGTAGAAGGCAATGCCGTGATCGCCGGCGATCACCCGCGCCGCGACATGCAATTCCGCGGTCAGCGGCAGGGGCGGCTCGACCAGCGCCAAGGCATCCTCGATCGCCGCGCCGATCTCCTCCCAATCCCTTCCGAGCTTTCGGCGTGCCACGACGGCGAACTCGTTGAGCACCTGAACACTGAGGACGCCGCCCCTTTCCAGCAGCGCCCGTGCCCGCTCCCCCCTCCCGCCGGTCTCCTGCGCATAGACGAGAATGTTGGTGTCGAAGAAGGCGCTCACCGCCGGTTGGCCTCATCGCGGTCGAAACGATAGCCGGACGGCAGCGTCCAGCCCCGCGCCTTCATCCGGTCGAGCGCCTCCTTGCGCCGGTCCCGTTTCTCGACCGCGACCTTGTCCTTCGATGCGTCGACGACGGCCAATTCGTCGCCGGGCTTCAGCCCCATCTCCTCGACCAGCTTCTTGGGCAGCCGCACGGCAAGGCTGTTGCCCCATTTCGAGACCTGCATCGACCGCCTCATTATGTCCTCATGATATCCTAGATATTTAGGATATCATAGATGGGATATCATTGAAAATCAAGAGCGCGCCTTCGGCCGCGCCCGCGCCCCATGCGGCCGGCGGCGGGTCGGCCGGCCGCCATCCGCTCCAGCAGCGCCGCGGCGGGTTCGTCCGCGGGGTCCTGTGGCACGAGGCGGCCCTCGAAGGCGGCTTTGAGGATCGACTGCCTCAGCCGCGCGACATCGGCGGCCTCGGCGTCGAGCATGGCAAGCGTGTCGGCGGCGGCGGCCAGGGCGTCGGTGACGCGGCGGAGGATTTCGGTGGCCTCGGCGGGAGGTGGGATGGGCAGCGCGATCTGCGAAATGTCCTCCTGAGATATCTTCAAAATCCCCGCGGTCGTTTTCACCAAGCGGCGGATCTGGCTCCGCCCGAACGGGCTGCTCCAAGCCAGTCTCACCCAGCGACCAATCTCTCGATCCGCGCCGAGCGGGTAACGGATGATGGTATCGGGAAACACCACCAGCTCGGCAATTTCGTCGACATACACCGCCCGGCCAACAAACTCGGCCGATCCGTTTGCCCGAGAGACGAGTAAATCGCCGCTCTTTTTTTCGACACCAATGTCCTTGTCTACATCGCGTCCGGCGATCGGGCGAAGGCGGATCGGGCCGAGGCAACTATCGCCGCCGGCGGATCGATCAGCGTGCAGGTTCTCAATGAACTCGCCAGCCTCGCGCGTCGGAAGATGCAAATGTCCTGGGTCGACACGCATGCGCTGCTGACCATGTTGCGCGGCCTGTTGACGGTTCATCCGCTCACGCTCGAGACCAACGAAACCGGATTGAGGCTCGCCGAGCGGTACGGCCTTTCCATCTATGACGCCATGATCCCCGCCGCCGCGATTCACGCCGGCTGCGACACGCTATGGTCGGAAGAGATGCAGCATGGAATGGCGCTCGACGAAGGCCTGCGCGTCGTTAATCCCTTTCGCGTTGCGCGCTGACCATGGACAAGAAAAAAAGCGCATGGCTGCGGTGCTTCCGGCTTTCGACGCCGGGTCGCCGGCTTTGACTTGGTCCGAAGAGCTTCAGTCTGTCCGCGCCAAGACCTGCTCCAGCTTTGCTAAGAACCGCGGCCACCCGCCCTTGGCGCCCTGGTAGGCCTGCTGCTGATCCGGCCGGAAGCCCGACTGCTCCATGCGCAGATGGGTCCCCGCGCTGGTCGGAGTGAGCGTCCAGGTGACGACGCTCCCGAGACCATGGGCACCCCAGGTGTAAGACAGCATTTTGTTCGGCTCGACCGTCAGGACCCGACAGTCGACGGCGCCCCAGTCTGCGCGAAGATTGAACCCGTGGCCCACGACCGGCTTGAAATCGTTCTTCATCAGCCACTCCTCGATCAGGTGCGGCTGCGTGAGCGCGCGCCAGATCTTTTCCGGCGGAAAAGGCATCTCCCGTTCGACGACGACGGACAGCGTTTCGGTCGCGGGTTTGCTCATTGGTCCATCCTTTTGAGCAGGTCTTCGAGTTGGTCGAACCGGCTTTGCCAGAAGCCGGCCATGTGGCGTGCCCAGTCGATCAGCGGTGCCAAGGCGCCGAGCTGCGCGCTATAGTGCGTCTGGCGACCTTCGTGGCGGTCGCGCACCAGCCCGGCCTGCTTCAGGACCCCGAGATGCTTCGAGACGGCCGGTTGCGAGACCCCGGCACGCGCCGTCAAAGCTCCGACCGACTGCTCTCCGTCGCGGCACAGGCGTTCGAAGATCGCCCGCCGGGTCGGATCGGCGAGCGTTCTGAAAAGGATGTCGTGGGGCTCTGGCATCGCAATCGATAACCGGTTGGCTATTGATTCAATCTATAACCGGCCAGATATGCGAGTCAAGAAGGCAATGCGGCCCGAATTGACTTCGTCACCGGCGGCAAGCGAGGCTTGATTATCTCATAGCCCGATGATTATTTTTCCCCGAAAAATATCATCCGCGCGAGTGGTGCAAACCCTTTTGCGACGACCGGCGGGCAGCGCCCCGTCGGCGGGAGATCAGTTTCAGCCAAGGCGCCGAATGGAATGCGCTCATCAGCAGGTACATCGGGACCATGCCGCTCAGCGGCGACACGCCATGCGCGGACGAGCACATCATGTCCGCGCCTGCGCCGGGCACGCAGCTCAGGAGCGCCATGACGGCGAAGGTCGGCGCGGCGGCAAGACCGAGCCAACCGGCCGCGCCGGAAGCGGCATGGCCGCCCCCGGCACAGGTCTCGACGCCGTGACGCACGATGGAAGGCATCGGCACGTCAGTCATGGCCGTACTCGTCGTGGCGACGCCACCAGATGCCCTGTTCGTTGCGCCCCTTGGGGGCGCGATCGAGCCACTGATAGGCCCCCCAGAGGCCGTCCAGTCCCCGCGCATAGGTCGAATAGGCGTGATAGACGACACCGTCTTCAAGGACGAAGGCGCTCATGCCCGGCCGGTCGCGCCGGTAGGTCGCAGCGTCGACGCCGC
>DAHUYF010000029.1 GCA_027315365.1 Rhodospirillales bacterium
TATCGGCGCCGCCCTGCGGCGGCGGCTGACTCGGATGATGGCGGCCGATCAGTCGCTCGAGACGCTCGAGCAGGGCCATGGTCGCCATGTGATCGTCGTGAAGCGCGCGCGAGACGTGCCGTTGCGGTTCCATGATTGCGCTCCTTGTGCCTGTGCCCAAGCGGCCGGGCAGCGCCCACTGATGTCCATAGACGATGGAATCGAGTCTCATTGCGCTATGACTTCGGGCGCAGATCGCGAACGCGCACCGCCTTGCCCTCCGAGCGCGGCAGCTCGCCCGACCGCTTAGCCGTCACCTCGCAGGAGACGCCGAGCAGCGATTTCAGATGATGCGCCACCGCGGCGGCGATCGAGCGTCGCGCCGCGTCGTCTCCTGCCGCGACCGACGCGTCGACCTCCACTTCGAGCGTCACGCGGTCGAGCGCGCCGCTGCGCTCCACCACCACCTGATAGTGCGGCACGATGCCCGGAAGCCCGACCAGCGCCGCCTCGATCTGCGAAGGATAGACATTGACGCCGCGCACGATCAGCATGTCGTCGCTGCGCCCGGTGATGCGCCGCAGACGCAGATGCGTGCGGCCGCAGCGGCAGGGCTCGTCGGTGAGCTGGGTGATGTCGCGCGTGCGATACCGGATCATCGGCAGCGCTTCCTTGGTGAGCGTGGTAATGACCAGCTCGCCGGTCTCCCCAATCTCGCGCGGCTCGCCGCTTTCGGGATCGATGATCTCGAAGAGGAAATGATCCTCCCAGCCGTGGAGGCCCGCTTGCGCCTCGTGGCACTCGATGGCAACGCCGGGTCCCATGATCTCGGACAGGCCGTAGACGTCGATCGCCCTGATCCCCAGGCGGGCTTCCAGGGTGCGGCGCAACCCGTCACTCCACGGCTCGGCACCGAACAACCCGACGCGCAGCGGGCCGCGGCGAAGATCGACGCCAGAGCGGTCGGCCACCTCGGCGAGGTTGAGCGCGTAGGACGGCGTCGAGCACAGCACCGTGGCGCCGAAATCGCTCATCAGCGCGACCTGCCGCTCGGTGCCGCCGCCGGAGGCCGGCACCACCGTACAGCCGAGCCGCTGCGCGCCGTCATGGGTGCCCAGTCCGCCGGTGAAGAGACCATAGCCATACGCGTTGTGCACGATGTCGCCGGCATGGACGCCGGCAGCGACCATCGAGCGCGCCATCAGCAGCGCCCAATTGGCGAGGTCGCCGGCGGTGTAGCCGACCACGATCGGCTTCCCCGTTGTCCCGGAGGAGGCGTGCAGGCGGATCAGCGTCTCGCGCGGGACGGCAAAGAGGCCGAAAGGATAGTTGTCGCGCAAATCCGCCTTCGACGTGAAGGGGAAGCGATGCAGATCGCCGAGCCCGCGCATCGCGAACGGCGATACTCCGGCGCCGTCGAAGCTGCGGCGGTAATGCGGCACGTTGGCGTAGGCATGGAGCAGAACCCGGCGCAGCCGCTCGAATTGGAGGCGCTGCAGCTGCTTGCGCGGCATGGTCTCGACATCGGGCGAGAAATAATCGTGTCCTCGGGCGTTGTACCGGCCGCGCATCGCAGGCGTGGTCATGATTCAGCTCCCTCCCGCTGGTGCGCCGACCTCGCGGACAGCGCCAGGCCACCGCATCTCCGGCGAGGCAACCAGGAAGCATCGAAGGCGGCGACACCTCGCAAGAATGCGCGCCCCGCAACCGGCGAGATCCCGGGCCCGGAGCAGGGCGTCGCCGGCACCCTCATGAGATCGCAGATCCCGCGGACTTCGCCTTCTCCGCCTTGGCCTTGAGTCGCTCGAGCGTCTTCTGCACGTCGGTGACGAAACGCACATGCTTGCCACGCGCGATCTGATCGACGGGGTCGCTCGCGGTGATCTCGAACGTGACCAGCCGGCCCTTCACCTCGGCAATCACCACGCGAATCTCGACCGCCATGCCGAGCAAGGTCGGCGCCAGATGATCGAGCTCGACCCGCGCGCCGACGGAATCCTCGCCGGCATCGAGATGCTGCAGCAGCCCGTCGCGGCAGGTCTGCTCGATGTCCCGCACCAGCGCTGGGGTGGCATAGACCCGCCCGGCCTCGCCCATGAAGCCAATGGTGCGCGTCTCGTCAACGCCGAACCGCCGCTCGAACACGACCCCGGGAACCAGGCTCGCCTTCATCCCGTTTCTCCCCGCCGCCATATTCGGTAATTGACTACCGATTTAGAGCGGAAGTCTGCACCACCGCGGCGCCGATGTATTTGATCTGGATCAATCCACCAGCGGCCGGGACGCGGCACCGCCGACTGGAACTAAATTGGTACCAATTTACGTATTTACATCCGGCGCCGAATGCGCCAATCTTGCGGAGCGCGGCATGGCGGCGGTGGATCGACGCCGCGCCGCCGCTTCCGGCGGCTGAGGGGCGCGATGAAGACAGCGGCCACGGTCGATGCGAACGCGGGACTGCACATGCGCCCGGCACACGCCGAGGACGTGCCCGCGGTCATCGCTCTCGACGAAGAAGTGACGGGTCTCGCCAAGCCCGGCTACTGGCGCGACATGTTCGAGCGCTTCGGCGAGCGTCGGCGCGACCAGCGTTTCTTCCTCGTCGCCGAACGCCAGGGCCGAATCGAGGGCTTCGTCATCGGCGAGACGCGCGCCTGGGAGTTCGGCTCGCCGCCTTGCGGCTGGATCTTCGCCATCCAGGTCCGCCCCAAGAGCCGCCTCAAGGGCCTCGGCACGCAGCTCTTCAACGCTATCTGCGACCGCTTCCGCAAGACCGGCGTGGTCAATGTCCGCACCATGCTGGCGCGCGACAACACCACCATTCTCTCCTTTTTCCGCAGCCAGGGGATGATGGCGGGTCCGTTCATCGAGCTCGAGACCACGCTTGAGAGCGGCCCCAACTCATGAAGCTGCAGAAGGCCACCTGCTTCGCGCTGTTCGCCGTGCTCGAGCTCGCCGCCGACCCGACGCGCCAGCTCGCGGCCGCCGAGATCGCCGACAAGTACGGCATCTCGCTGCACCATCTGGCGAAGGTGCTGCGCGACCTCGGCCGGGCCGGGATCGTCGACGCGGCCCGGGGCGTCGGCGGCGGCTACCGCTTCGCGGGCAATCCGAAGCGCCTGACCCTGATGGACGTGATCGAGCTTTTCGAGGAGATTGAGGGCGATACGCTCGGCGGCGACGAGCCGCGGGCTCCGACCGATGTCGGGCGCGCGCTGCGCCTCGTGCTGAACGAGATCGACGAGCACGCACTCGCCACCTTCCGCTCGATCACCATTTCCACCATGCTGAAGATCGTCCGCCAGCGTCCCTGGACCGCAGCGCTCGGCGAGCGCCGGCCGCGCAGGCGGGCGCAGCGCGGCTGAGCGCCGCAGCGCGCACGTCGTTCATGGCATCGGTGGGAGCATCCCTTTGCCGCATTACAGGTGAGCCATGGCCGAAACCGTAACCAACGCCGCCGCGATCGGCGAAGACTACCTGCAGCCCGGACGCTTCATTGACAGCGATCACCCCGCTATCGCCGCCTTCGCAGTGCGCGCGACGGCGAGCGCCTCCGACCCGGTGGCCGCCGCGGTCAAGCTCTACTACGCCGTGCGCGACGAGATCCTCTACGATCCCTATGTCCCTGCCGAGGATCCCGACACCTACCGCGCCAGCGCCGTGTTGGCGAAGGGGCGTGGATATTGCGTCGGCAAGGCCTCGCTGCTCGCCGCCGCCGCCCGGGTGCGCGGCATTCCGGCGCGGGTCGCTTTCGCCGATGTGCGCAATCACCTGGCGACGCCGCGCCTGCTCGAGCTGATCGGCACCGACATCTTCGTCTATCACGGCATCACCGAGCTGTGGCTCGACGGGCGCTGGATCAAGGCGACGCCCACCTTCAACCTGACGCTCTGTGAGAAATTCCGCATTCGCCCGCTCGATTTTGACGGGCGCGCCGACGCGGTGTTCCACCCGTTCGATCGCGACGGCCGCCGGCACATGGAATATCTGCGCCAGCGCGGCAGCTATGCCGACGTGCCGGTCGACGTTCTCATGCCGGCCATGCTCGAGGCCTATCCGCGTCTCGCCGAATTCGGCAAGGCGCCGCGCGGCGATTTCGCGAGGGAAGCGGAGGAGCAGGCGCAGGGATCGTCGCACGGGTGACGGAGCAGGACATCAAAAAGGTCGCCGCGCCAAGCCGGCAGTAGCGGCAGACCGGCTTTGCTGCCGCTACTGCCAACCCGGTCTGGCCCCCGGTCCGCTGAGCCCACCGCCGCGCACCGGGGTGATCGGCAGGACCACGCCCTGCGTAAAGGCCATGCGGGTGACCAGCCTGGACTTGAGCAGCCACCCGCCGGCCACAGCCAGCAATGCAGCGGCGAGAACGGCCGCTCCGGCGGCCTCGGGCAGCACAGCCGCCGCCAGGATGAGCGCCGCCGGCAGACCGTGAAAGGCCAGCGACAGCGGCCGGTCCAGCGCATCGACCACGGCCCGCGCCTTGACCGGCACCGTTCCCGAGTTCAGGCGGGCGGCGTAGAGGCGCCAGCTCAGCCAGCGCGCGGCCAGCAGTCCAAACAGCATCCATGCGGCAGAGGCGGGAACGGCTCGGGCGAGCGTGAACGACAGCAGCAAGGTCAGTCCGGCGCCCTCGGTCAGGCTGGTCGCCAGGATCAGCGGCACCACCAGCGGCTCGCGCCAGGCGGGAATGCCGCGCGAGGCCGTAAGTATCCGCGCCTGACAATAGACGAAGGCGACCGCAGCCAGCGTTGCCGCGCGGAGCGGCACTGGCGAGCCGAGCAGAACCGCGCCGCCGCAAAATGCGTAAACCAGCACGGCGGCAACCGCCTCGCGCGTCATCCACGAGGTCCGCAGGTGAAGGAAGACGTTGAGCGCGCGCCACGGCCTGCCGATCTCCAGCCAGACGCAGGCGAGGCCGAAGCCGATCAGCGCACCAGCCAGCAACACCGTCGGCCGGGGCGCCGAACCGGCAATGTCGCCGACGATCAGCAGCCCCGCCCCCGCCCCGCCGGCGATGAAATTGCAGGCGGCGCGCCAATCCCAGTTGGCCTGCTGCCGTGGACCGGACACCGCCCGGCCGGCGATTACGCTCATCGGCCCTTGTCCCACAGGTAGTAGATGTTGGGCCCGGTCCCGAGTTCCTCATGCATGCGAAACCATTCGTTGCTCGCCAGGAGCAGCGACACCGGGCTCTCGGGATCGTCGAGGTCGCCGAAATGCAGCGCCCCGGCGATGCATGAATTGACGCAGACCGGCGTCGCCTCCGGATCGACACCCGGCACCTTGCCGGTGGCGAGCCCGGCATCGAGGCGATCGGCGCAGAAGGTGCATTTGGTCGCCACCCCGACCCTTTTCTCGTCGATCCGCGCCTGCTCGCTGTCCAGGGCGACGCCATAAGCGAATTCGACGGTGTCGACCTTGAAGCGGGCATCGTAGGGGCAGGCCAGCGCGCAGTAGGAACAGCCGATGCACAGCTCGTAGTCGATGGTGACGATGCCGTCGGCGCGCTTCCCGGTAGCCCGCGTGGGGCAGACCTCCATACAGGGCGGCTGGTCGCAATGCTGGCAGCCGGTGGGAATGAAGACGCGGCGCACCGCCGGATACTCCCCGACTTCGATGTCCAGGACCCGCCGCCACTGCACCCCAGGCGGCGTGGCGTTGGCCTCCTTGCACGCCGCCGTGCAAGTCTGGCAGCCGACGCAACGCCGAAGATCGGCGATCATGGCATAGCGCGTCACGCCCGGTCTCCGGCGAAGGGACCGTCCACGCGCCGCACCGAGACCCGCACCACGTCGGCGCCCGAGCCGGTCGCGTCGGTCAAGGCCAGCGCCTCGCGGGACATGGTGGTCAGCCGGTTGAGGGAGGGAAAGTTCAGATCCTTGGCGTAGGGCGTCTTCCAGTGGTGGAACTGGCCGGGGATGACGATCGTGTCGGGGCGGCAGCCCTGGACCGGCTCGGCCCGGCCGCGGGTGACGCCGGCGGTCGAGCGGACTTCGACCCAGTCGTCGCGCTCGACGCCAAGGCTGCGCGCCGTGGCAGCGTTGAGGATGACCCGCCCATGGCCACGCATGTTGCCGGCGACTTCGTCCATCAACGGAATGCCGACATTGGCGCCGGTGCTGTACTGCATGCTCTTGGTGGTAATCCCCCAGAGCGGGTAGTCGGCGGGATCGCCGCCGGCAGCGCGCACCGCCTCGATCCAGAGGCCGGGGACATCGTGCCATTCCGGCAGCGCGCGATATTCGTCCAGCTGCCGGTCCCACCAATGGATGCCCTGCCCGTGCAGGCGGCGCTTCAGCTCCTCGCCGATGCGCAGCAGCCGCTCCTGGTAGGGCAGTTCGAAGCGCAGGCCCTGCTCCACCATCGTCGGATAGAGGTACCAGTCGACCCGGGTGTGGGGGACGACGAAGAACCCGGATCGCTTCATCCAGGCGAGATCCCTGACCTCGGCGCCGCCGGTCAGCTCGGCGGTCGCGGCCTTGCACACCGCATCCCAGATCGCCTCGGCCGGGTTGACCCGATCGGTGGGCAGCGAGAAATCGTAGCCCTCGCCCTTGAGCGGCACCAGCGCCGAGCCGCGGTTGATCCGCTCGTTATAAGCCTCGAGCAGGCCGGTGCGCTCCGCCAGTTGAGTCGCGATCCAGGTGAAGTCGCGAGCCTCGCCCCTGGGCTCGACCACCTTCTGGCGCAGCACCACGCCCTGATGCGCCCAATGCTGCTCGACGAATTTGGTGCCGCCGATGCGGATCAGCTGCGTGCTCTCGAGGTCGGTGGCCTCGGGCAGCAGGATGTCCGCCATATGGTTGGTCTCGTCCAGGGTATAGGCGAAGGCCACGATGTAGGGCAGCTTGCCGATGGTGTCGGTGAGGCGCTCGCTCTGCCAGAACGAGATCGCCGGGTTGGTGCGATAGGCAAACCACAGCTCAGGCATGGTCGGCTGCGGCCAATGGTCGGGCGCCTCGCGCATGAACATCCAGGCCAGATGGGTCGGGCCCAGCGCCTGGCTCCACGGGCCGGTGCCGACATGCGGCACCAGGGTGCGATGGGCGTTGCGCCCGGTCGGCTTGCCGATCCACTTGTCGAGGCCGGTGGGGTTGAACGTGCAGTTCATGAAGCCGTCCTCGCCCGGCTTGACGCTCAACAGCCGGTTCTCATGCGGCCGGTTGAGGCGCACGGTGGTGCCCAGGAGCCCGCCCGGCACCTCCAACGCGCCGACGATGGTGGCGAGCACGGTGCGCGCCCAGCAGCACTCGAAGGCGCCCCAGCCATTGTTGACGGTCTTGCCGAGGACGACCGCGACCGGGCGATAGGGCAGCCTCCGCCCGTCGATCTCGATGCTCTGGCCGATGCAGGCGTTGTCGAGATACTCCAGTGCGATCCGGCGGATGGTCGCCGCCGGCACATCGCAGACCGAGGCGGCCCAATCGGGGCTGTGCGCGCGCATGGCCTCGACCAGGGCGGCGAAGGATGGCCGCGCGACGGCGTCCTGGTGGCGGATCACCTCGCCGTCCGCATGGTGGCTGACGGCGGCCGCCACGGTGAACTCTCCCGCCAGCGCCGGCACCGCGCCGGGATGATCGAACGGCACCGGCGCATTGCTGCGCGTGTCCCACATCAGCGGCTTGCCGCTGTCGGACGCCCGCAGATAATAGCCTTCGGCGCCGACCAGATAGGGGGCGGCAGTGCGATCGCGCAGAAAGTCGATGTCGAGCCGCTCGATCGGCACGTCGCACAACAGCACGTGCAGCAGGGCGAACAGGAAGGCGGCGTCGGTCTTCGGCTTGATCGGCACCCATTCGGCCGAACAGGCTCCGGTCACCGAGAGATGCGGTTCGATCTGTACCCGTTTGACGCCGCGGCTGCGGGCATCGGCATGGCGCCGCACGGCGCAGACGCCGCCGGTAACCTCGACATTGGCGCCGCACGAGACGATGTAGCGGCTGTGAACGGTGTCCGAGGCGACGGTAAAGCCGCGATGCCAGAACTCGCCGTAGAGGTGCTCGGAGTGGGTGCATTTGACTCCCTGCCCCGAGCCGAGGCTGTAGTCGATCTGTCCCCAGGCGGCGAGAAACGCGGGCAGCGTTCCCATGTAGCTGGCCGGTGTGCCGCCATGTCCGAAGGTGGCGGCCACGCGCGGCAGCCCCTGCTCGTCCAGGAGCCCGCGCGCCCGGATGTCGTTGAGCTTGGCGGCAACCGTCGCCAGCGCCTCGTCCCACGAGATCGGCACGAAGCCGGGGTCCTGATCACGACCCTTCCTCGGGTTCGTGCGCTTCATCGGGGCCAGGACGCGATGAGGGTTGTAGGTTTTCTGCACCAGGCCATAGGCCCGGACGCAAGGCCGCCCGTCCGCAGGATGGATGCCGGCGCCGGCGTGATTGGGCTCTATCGTGGTAGCGACGCCGTCCTCGACCAGCACATTCAGCAGGTCGGGCCCCGCCACGCAATTGTAGCAGTAGGTGGGAACCCGCCGCGTATCGGACTTTATCGTCGCTGTCGCCACCCCACGCCCCTTTCGCGAGCATAGATGCAGGCTCCATCAGACAGCCTAGGCCGATATCGCGGAACGGTCCCTTGATCTAGATCAATGACGGCGGGCGGCGCCGCGGCGCGTCCGCCGGACATGCATCATCGCCATCGGGCGCCGGTGGCGCTGCACTCAGGCTAGGCGGTGCAGCTCCGCGCATTGTCGACCGGCACGCCGTGATCGTGCATGCAGCAGCGCATCGCCGCCTTGCGGTTCATCGGCGGGACGCTGTCCGCCTCCATCTGCCGCTCGCAAAGGTCGAGCTGCCAGGTGAAATCGGCGCCGGGATTGTACCAGTCGCCATATTCGTTGCCGTATCGGTCGGCGATGGTGGTGAAGCTGCAGGCGGAGAGTGCCGCAGCAAAAATGCCGATGGCGAGGTTGCGCATGAGAGCTCCGTTCCGTCGGCGAGCGCGACGGGCCGGAGCCTAGCACGAAAGCCGCCGAAGGCGACGCCGCGGCGTGGACGCAAGAAGCAAGAAAAAGGGCCGCACCTGAGTGCGGCCCAAGTTCAGGGAGGAAAAGCCCGAAGGACTTGCGATGCGATCCGGAGCATCCGGGCTCACATCGCACGGTGAGAGTAGGGCCGCGAGTGTCAACAAATGGTTAACGGCGCCGCGATTTTTTCGGAGCTGAAACGATTTTTCGTCGGCTCGGGGATTCTGCTCGGGGTTTCCGTGTCGGGGTTTCTGCTGCCGCGCCGGGCGATCGCTGATAAGCTTGACGCGTCATGGCTTCGCCCGATCGCCGCCTCAGCGACAAGATTCTCGCCGCCTTCGACCAGGCCTGCGAGCGGCGCGAGATCGACGTGGCGGAGCTGCTCGTGAAGGCGCTGGAGGCGACGCTGACGCGCGCCGGCGGCAAAGGCCATGTCGACAAGCGCCGCGAGCTCGGCCCGGTGGTCGAGGCCTATGCCCGGCTGCAGCGCCTGCGCCACCCCTGATCCAGACTAAGCCTTTGTGATGAAGTCGAAATAGTCGTTGACCGAGCGCACCAGCCCGGTCGCGAGCTTGCGCTGGTATGTCGCCCTCTGGAGCAGCGCGTCCTCCTCCTTGTTCGATAGGCATCCCAGCTCGACCAGCGCCGAGGGGATGTCGGGCGCCTTGAGGACGACGAATCCGGCCGCGCGATGGCTGTTGTTGAGCAGCCGCACCTCATGCCCCAGTTCGGAGACCAGGTCGCGCGCCAGCCGGATCGACAAATTGTTGGTCTGCCGCCGCGCCAGGTCGAACAGGATTTCGCTGACCACCGGCTCGTGACGCGACAGGTCGATGCCGGCGATGAGATCCGCCTTGTTCTCGCGGGCGGCCAGCTCGGCAGCCTCCTTGTCCGACGCTTTTTCCGACAGGGTGAAGACCGAGGCGCCGCGGACCCCGGCCTCGGGCAGCGCATCGGCATGGATCGACAGGAAGAGGTCGCCGCCCGCGGCACGGGCAAAGGCCACGCGCTCCTGCAGCGCGACGAACTCGTCGCCGGTGCGCGTCAGCCGGACGCGGTAGCGCTTGGTCGCCTCGAGCTGCCGCGCCACTTCCCGCGCGGTGGCCAGCGCGATTTCCTTTTCGTAGACGCCGCTATAGCCGATTGTGCCGGGATCGACGCCGCCATGGCCGGGATCGAGCACGATCAGATGGGGTCGGCGCGGCCCCCGGACCGCCTGCGGCTCGGCGAAGGCCGGCGGCACCGCCATCGATCCGCCCAGGGTCAGCCCGGTGGCGGCCAACAGGCGCAGCAAGCTTCGACGATCGATACGGCTACGAACCCTCGACATCAGCGCTCACTCCGCTCCCGTCCCTAGCAAGAAGGTTGAACGCTTACCGGCGCACACTATAGCCTCTGGTTGAAGATATTGCCATATCCATCTGCAACATCAGGATAAAATTTTTGCAGCAGGACGTCACGGTAGCGCGGCCACCCGTCAACCCTGCCATGCGTTGGTTAATTTTGCGCCAATGGATGGTGCGGCGCGGCGCGGGTTCAGCGCGGCGAGGCCGCCAGGACCGGGGGTGCGACGGTCGCCATGCCGTCGTAATATTCGGCAAGCGCCAGAAGCTGCTCGCGCAGCCTCTCGGGCGCAACGGATTGGGCGCGGCTGCGCAGCTGCTCGGCGACGCCGCGAAGATAGCCGGGCTCCGGCAGGGCGTCCTCGCGCGGCATCAGGAGCCACCCGTCAGGACGCGTCGGACGGTGCTGACCAGCTCCGCACTGCTCACGGGCTTGCGCAGCACGGCCTTGGCACCCAGCGATCGCGCCGTTTTGAGGTAGTTGTCCCAGTCGTCGACCCCCGACACGGCGATGATCCGGATGCTCGGCTGTTCCGCCACCAGCGCGCGGATGAGCTCGATGCCATCCATCACCGGCATCATCATGTCGGTGATCGTCACATCCACGGTACGGCCGCGGAAGCGCTCCACGCCTTCGCGGCCGTCGGTCGCGGTGAGAACCTCGAAGCCCGAGCGCTCGAGCACCCGCCGGAGCAGGTCGCGCATGACCTCGTCGTCGTCGACGACGAGGATGGCGGCGGAGGAAGACGGCTCGGTGGTCATCAACGGTCCGATCTGCGTGCGTGATAGTGCCGCATGCTCGGCCCGAAACCGATAAGGGTCCCTTAAAGCCGCCGAATTTCGCCGCCAATTCTATTAAAAATGAATCAAAAAATCGGGCCTTCGCGACCGCTCAGGCGCGCAGGTCGACCACCACGCGTCCGCGCACGCCGCCCTTGAGGATTTTCTGCCCGAGCGCGGGCAAGGCTTCGAGCGGCACGGTCTCGGTGAGCGCGTCGAGCTTCTCCATCGGCAGGTCGCGGGTGAGCCGCGACCAGGCCGCACGCCGCCGCTCGACCGGGCACATGACGCTGTCGATGCCCAGGAGATTGACGCCGCGCAGCAGGAACGGGATGACGGTCGCCGGCAGATCATTGCCGCCGGCAAGGCCGCAGGCGGCGACGCTGCCGCCGTATTTGAGCTGCGTCAGCAGGTTCGCCAGCGTCGTGCTGCCGACGGCATCGACGGCCCCCGCCCAGCGCTCGGCGTCGAGCGGCCGCGCCGGCGGCTTCGCCAGCTCGGCGCGGTCGAGGAAGCCGGCGGCGCCGAGGCCGCGCAGAAACTCGTGCTGCTCCGGCCGTCCGGTGGAAGCGATGACGCGGTAGCCGAGCCTGGCCAGCACCGAGAGCGCGATGCTGCCGACGCCTCCGGCCGCTCCCGTCACCAGCACCTCGCCCTGCTCCGGCGCGAGCCCATGCGCCTCAAGCGCCATGACCGCGAGCATGGCGGTAAATCCCGCGGTGCCGATCGCCATGGCACGCCGCGTGGTGAGCCCGGGCGGGAGCGCGACCAGATGCGCTGCCTTGACCCGCGCCTTTTCGGCATAGCCGCCCCAGGAAAGCTCGCCCACCCGCCAGCCGGTGAGCACCACCTTGTCGCCCGGCTTGTAGGCCGCCGACGCCGACTGCTCGACGGTGCCGGCAAAATCGATGCCGGGAACATGGGGGTAGTTGCGCACCAGCCGGCCGAGGCCGTTGAGGATCAGCCCGTCCTTGTAGTTGAGGGTGGAGTATTCGACCGCGACGGTCACCTCGCCGGGCGGCAAGGCGCTCTCGTCGATGCGCTCGATGCGCGCCTGCACCTTGCCGTCGGCCTCGCGCAGCACCAAGGCCTTTACCTCTCCCATATCGCCCTCCGTCAGCGCAACCGCTCGAGCACGCTGGCGTAATTCGCCACCGCCGCGCCGCCCATGTTGAAGACCGCGCCGAGCTTCGGCGCCTTCACCTGAATGCCGCCGGCGGTGCCGGTGAGCTGCATCGAGGCCAGGACATGCATCGAGACCCCGGTGGCGCCCACGGGATGGCCCTTCGCCTTGAGCCCGCCCGACGGGTTGACCGGGAGCCGGCCGTCCTTCGCCACCCAGCCCTCGGCGATGGCGCGCTCGCCCTCCCCCTTCGCGGTGAGCCCCATCGCCTCGTAGATCAGCAGCTCCGCCGAGGTGAAGCAGTCATGCACCTCGGCAAAGCCGAGGTCGTCGAGCCCGATCCCGGCCGCGGCCAGCGCACGCTTGATCGCCAGCTCCGGCCCTTCGAAGGCGACGATGTCGCGGCGGCTCATCGGCAGGAAATCGTTGACCTGCTCGGCGGCGCGGAACACCACCGCCTTGGCGCAGCCGAACGCGCTATCGACATCGGTCAGCACCAGCGCCGCCGCCCCGTCGGAGACCAGCGAGCAATCGGTGCGGCGCAGCGGCCCCGCGACCAGCGGGTTCTTGTCGGAGACGGTGCGGCAGAATTCGTATCCCAGATCCTTCTGCAGCTGTGCCAGGGGATTGGAGGCGCCGTTCTTGTGGTTTTTGGCGGCGATGCGGGCGAGCGCGTCCGACTTGTCGCCATAGCGCTGGAAATACATCTGCGTGATGCGGCCGAAGACACCGGCGAAGCCGCCCTCGATGGCGCCCTCCTCCTTGACGTAGGAGGCCTTGATCAGGATCTCGCCGACCTGCGGACCCGTGACATCGGTCATCTTTTCGACGCCGACCACCAGCACCCGCCGTGCGCGCCGGGCGGCAATCGCGTTGAGCCCTTGATGGATCGCCGCCGAGCCCGTGGCGCAGGCATTCTCGACGTGGGTCGCCGGCTTGAAGCGGAAGCCGGGATCCGCCTGCAGCACCAAGGAAGATGGAAACTCCTGCCGCTGGAAGCCGGCATTCATCGTGCCGAGGAAGATCTCGTCGATGTCCTTCGGCTCCATGCCGGCGTCGCGGATCGCCTCCACCACCACCTTGGTGATCAGCGCCTCGAGATCCTCTTCGAGCTTGCCGAAGCGCGAATGGGCCCAGCCGACGATGCAGGCGGTCATGTCATCCTCCGATCTCGATCCTCGACGCCGGCTAGATATAGCAATCGTACTGCCGATCGTCACGGCCGGGCGCCGCGGTGGCGCCGCCGACGGGTTCGGCCTAGTCTAGCCGCGCCCTGGACAGGAGGATGCCATGAAGCTCGCTCGCCTCGTCGCCGGCGTCGCCGCCCTGCTGCTCTGCGCCGGGCCCGGCTTGGCACAATCCGCGGCGGGGGTCGACCGGCTCTACGTGCTGGACTGCGGCTGGGCGCATGCCGCCGACCAATCGCGCTGGTCGCCCGGCGTCGATGTCGGCAAGCCGATCGACCTCTCCGACAATTGCTACCTCATCCATCATGCGCGCGGCGGATATCTGCTCTGGGACACCGGCATCGCCGACGCGACCGCCGCCTCGCCGGACGGCGTGGCGATGGCGAATGGCGCCATGATCTGGCATCGGCCCAAGACGCTCGCCGCCCAGCTCGCCACGCTCGGCGTCAAGCCCGACGACATCCGCTATATCGGCGTCTCCCACACCCATCCCGATCATGTCGGCAATGTCGAGCTGTTCCCCAAATCGACCGTGCTGATCCAGAAGGCGGAATATGATTGGGCCTTTGCCCGGCCGACACCGCCTTTCGCCGCCGGCCACCCGGTGATGATGCTCGACGGCGACAAGGACGTGTTCGGCGACGGCAGCACCATCATCCTGTCGACCCCGGGACACACGCCCGGCCATGAATCGCTGCTGGTCCACCTGCCCAAGACCGGCTGGGTGGTGCTGAGCGGCGACGTCGTGCATTTCAAGGCGAATTGGGACAACCGCCGCGTGCCGGCGCTCAACGTCGACAAGGAGAAGTCGCTGGCCTCGATGCAGCGCATCGCCGACATCCTCGCCGAGCGTCACGCCCAGCTCTGGATCAACCACGACAAGCCGCAGAGCGACGGCCAGCGGCACGCCCCCGAGTATTACGAGTGAGCACGATCACGCTGCGCCGCCCCGACGACTGGCACGTGCATCTGCGCGACGGCGCCCTGCTGCGCGCCGTGGCGCCCTTCACCGCCCGTGCGTTCGCCCGCGCCATCGTCATGCCCAACCTCGCGACGCCGGTGACCACGGTCGCGGCGGCGGCGGCCTATCGCAGCCGCATCCTCGCGGCGCTGCCGCGGGATCTCGCCTTCACGCCGCTGATGACCGCCTATCTCACCGATGCCAGCGACCCCGAGGAGATCGCGCGAGGATATCGCGACGGCATCTTCGCCGCGGTGAAGCTCTATCCCGCCCACGCCACCACCAATTCGGCCCAGGGCGTCACCGATATCGCGCGGACATATCCCGTGTTGGAGCGCATGATGGCGCTCGGCATGCCGCTTCTCGTGCATGGCGAGGTCACCGATCCCGCAGTCGACGTCTTCGACCGCGAAGCGGTGTTCGTGGAGCGGGTGCTGGCGCCGCTGATGCGCCGCCTGCCGCAGCTCAAGATCGTGCTCGAGCACATCACCACGAAGGAGGCCGTCGATTTCGTCCTCGGCGCCGGCCCGACGCTGGGCGCGACCATCACCGCGCATCATCTGGTGATCAACCGCAATGCGCTGTTCGCCGGCGGTCTGCGGCCGCACCTCTATTGCCTGCCCGTCGCCAAGCGCGAAGCGCATCGCCTGGCGCTGCGCCGCGCCGCCACTTCGGGCAATGCCAAGTTCTTCCTCGGCACCGACACCGCGCCGCATCTCGTGCGGGACAAGGAGCACGATTGCGGCTGCGCCGGCATCTTCTCCGCGCCCGCGGCGCTCGAAATCTATGCGCAGGTGTTCGACGAGGAGCAGGCGCTCGACCGGCTGGAGGCCTTCGCCTCGCTCAACGGCCCGCGCTTCTACGACCTGCCCGCGAACGAGGAGCGTGTGAGCCTGATGCGGCAGGCCTGGCAGGTACCGCTGGACGTGCCGACCGAGGCAGGAGCGCTTCGCCCGTTTCTCGCCGGCGAAGAGGTCGGCTGGCGGCTCGCCGGCTGAAGCTCGCGGCGCCGCTCCGGCCCGCTCAGTGGGCGCCGAGGGTGGCGAAGACGTCCGGCCCGGGCGACAGCCCCTCGATGTGCTGGCGGTGCCACAGCGCGTAGAACAGCAGCGTCCAGGCGGCAAAGCCGGTGCGCCGCCCGGCGGCTTCGCGGAACAGCGTCACCACCGCGTCCGGCAGGCAGATCTCGCGCACCCCGGCCTGACGGGCGACCAGCGGCCCGAGCTGGGCGCCGCGGCGCGCGATCCAGTCGCCGACCGGGACGGTGAAGCCGCGCTTCCTCGCCATCGGCTCGGCCGCCGGCACCTGCTCGGCGACCCAGCGGCGCAGCAGCCATTTGCCCAGCCCGCGCCGCACCTTGATCTCGTCGGGCAGGCAGAAGGCGAATTCGGCGACGCGCGGATCGAGAAACGGCGTGCGCCCCTCGACGCCGTGCGCCATGAGGCAGCGGTCGAGCTTGCCGAGGAGATCGTTCGGCAGCCAGTCGGCGCAATCGGTCGCCTGGGCGACCTGCAGCCGCGTGCGGCCCGGCACGGCGCCATGCAGCTCGGCCGCGGCGATGCCATCGCGCCAGCCCGCGAGATTGCCGCGCAGGACGCCGAGCCGGTCGAAATTGCCGCGGCCGCGCAGCAGCTTGCCGCCGCTCCACCACGGCCGCATGACGCTGCGATAGCGGCCATAGCCGGCGAACAGCTCGTCGCCGCCCTCACCGGAAAGAATCACCTTGAGCCCGGCCGAGCGCGCCGCGGCGGCGAGCTTGAAGGTCGGCAGCACGGCGTAATCGGCCGCCGGATCGTCCATGGCGCGGGCGATCTCCGGCAGCAGCCGCCAGAAATCCGCCTCGCGGAACTCGACTTCGACGTGCTCGGCGCCTAGGGACTGCGCGACCGCGCGCGCCTGCTCGCGCTCGTCGGCCACCTGTCCGCTGGTGAATCCCACGGTAAAGGCCTTGACCGGCCGCTCGTTGAGCCGCGCCATCATCGCCAGCACCGCAGAGCTGTCGATGCCGCCGGAGAGGAACATGCCGTAGGGCACGTCGGAGCGCTGATGCATCAGCACGGAATCGGCGAAGACGCGATCGAACTCGCGCAGCGCCTGCGGCTCGTCGCGCGGCAGCGGCGCGGCGCCGGCAAGCGCTTCCCGCCGCCGCCGCTCGACGACGCGGCCATGCGCCACCACCACGGTCTCGCCCGGCAGCACCCGCTGGATGCCGGCAAAGATCGTCTCGCGGCCGGTGGTGAATTGGAGCTGCAGCAGCTCGTTGCGTACCTGGCGCACCAGCTGCGCCGGCACCAGGCCGCCGGCGATCAGCGCCTGCGGCTCGGAGGCGAAGGCGAAGCCCGCCGGCGTCTCGGCGTAATAGAGCGGCTTGATGCCGAAGGGGTCGCGCGCCAGAACGAGCCGTCCCGCGGCGGGATCGTGCAGCGCGATCGCGTACATGCCGCGCAGCCGGTCGGTAAAGTCGAGCCCGTGCCGGCGGTAGAGATGAAGCGGCGGCTCGCAGTCGGACGCGCTGGAGAAGGCGACGCCGCCGAGCTCGGCGCGCAGCTCGATGTAGTTGTAGATTTCGCCATTGGCCATCAGCGCGGCGCCGCCGGCCTCATAGAGCGGCTGGTCGCCGGTGACGAGATCGATGATCGCCAGCCGCGTTTGCACCATGCCGACATCGCCGGCGCGATAATGGCCGGTGCCGTCGGGACCGCGATGGGCCAGCGCCGCCGACATGGCGTGCAGCGCCGCGGCGGGCGGCGGTTCGCCATTGGCGGTCATGATGCCGGCAATGCCGCACATCAGCGTGCGACCTCGGCGAAGAAATCGCGATAGAGGCCCACCACCCGCGCCTCGGCGTAGTCGGCCTCGTAGGCAGCACGGCCGGCCTCGGCCAGGCGCGCCCGCAGTGCCGCGTCGGCCGCCATCCGCCGCAGCGCGACGCCAAGCGCCGCGCCATCATCGACCGGCACCAGCAGCCCCGTCTCGTCGTCGACGATGAGCGCGCGCGGCCCTTCGCTGGCGGTCGCAACCACCGGCCGACCGGCGGCCCAGGCCTCGATGACGACATTGCCGAGCGGCTCGTGGCGCGACGGGCAGACCAGAAAATCCGCCGCGGCAAGCAGTGCCGGGCCGTCCTCGCGCCAGCCGAGGAAGCGGACCCGCCGGGCGATGCCGAGCGCGTGCGCCTGCCGCTCCAGTGCGCCGCGCAAGGCGCCTTCGCCGGCCAGCCAGAGATGAAGGTCGGGCACCTCGGCCAGCGCCGCCAACAACGTGTCGAAGCCCTTGTTGGGATGGAGCCGCCCGAGCGCCAGCGCAAGCGGCGCATCCTCGGGCGTCGCGAGGCTCGCCCGCGGCAGCGGCGGCGCCGGCATCGCCGCGACGAAATTGGGCAGGTAATGGACCCGGCTCCCCGGCCAGCCCCGCGCGACGAGATAAGCGGCGATGTCGCGGGTATTGGCGATGAGATGATCGCAGCGCCGATAGTATTTCAAATCGTAATATCCTCCGAGGCGCGCGACATGCACGAACTCGCCGCGCGGGCACAGCGCGCTCGCGCGGTTCATCCAGGTTAGCACCAGCCGCGGCCGGTAGCGGGCGATGGCGCGGCGGAAGCCCAGCCGGGTGGCAAGGTCGAGCCAGCCGCGGAAGGGCAGCTGCAGCGGCTCGACGCCGCCCCGCCGGAGCGCGGCCGCCCGCTCGGCATCGTCGCGGATCAGCAGCAGCTGCTCCTGCCCCGCGCGGTGCAGCGCGAGGCCGAGCCGCACGAAGAACGCTTCGGCGCCGCCATGGTGCGCCCCGGCCATCGCCTGCAGCAGCCGCATCAGGCCGCCTCGCCCTGGATGCTCGCCCAGAGCTCCCGCGCCGCCGCCTCGGCGGCATCGACGCTCAGCGAATCCATCTGCGTGCCGGTGGTGCGGTGGTCGTAATCGGGTGCGCCGACGATCTCGGCATAGGATTTCGCCGTGCGCGCCACCGCGGTACGCGGCCCCCAGGGCGCGTACTGCGCCGGCAGGCTCGGCCCGAACAGGCCGAGGGTCGGCGTGCCCGCCGCGGCGGCAATGTGCATGATGCCGGTATCGTTGCCGACGAACAGCGCGCAGCGCCGCAGCGCCGCAGCCGCCGTCAGCAGATCGGTGCGGCCGACGAGATCGAGGCGGCGGCCCGCCGGAATCGCCGCCAGCAGCGGCGCCGCCTGGGCGCGCTCATGCGCCGCCGCCAGCACCGCGATGCGGGCGCCGGGCAGCGGTCCGGCAGCGGCGGTGAGCCGCCCTGCCAGCTCGGCGAAGCGCTCCGCGCGCCACTGCTTGCCGCGCCAATTCGCGGCCGGGCCCATCGCCAGCACCGGCGCGCCCGGCGGCACCAGCTCGGCCGCGCGCCGCTCATGCCCGGCCGCCGTCCAGAGCAACGGCGCCGGCGGCGGGTCGAGTGCGAAGAGGCTTGCGAGCTGCCGCACCCGGTGCAGGCCGGCATCGCCCTTGCCCATCACCCGGCGCTGGCGCGCCGCCAGAAGATAGGCCAGCGCGGAGCCGCGGAGGTCGACCACGAGATCCCAGCGCCGGAGCACCGCCCGACGGTAGAGGTCGAGCCAATGCAGGGCATAGCGCCGCTTGGCGACGCTCAGGATGCGCTCCAATCCCGGCACCGCCTCGAAGAGCGGCGCCGCGGCGGGACCGGCGGCGATGGTAAAGCGGGCGCCGGGGTTGCGCTCGACGAGGTGGCCGAGCAGCCCGGTGGATAGCACGGCATCGCCGATTCGCGTGCCGGTGACGAAGAGAATCCTCATGAGCCCGCGGAACCGACCTCCGGCGCGTGACGCCGCGGGCCTTATAAGGCGGCTGCCGCCGCTTGCCAAGGTTGCCCCCCTTCCCTAGGTGTAGCGGCGAAGTCTCGTTTGCGCGGAGAAACCCGGAATGGTCGAACGGTCCTGTGCGCTGCTGGCGGATCGCGCGGTGCTGGAAGTCGCCGGCGAGGATCGCTGCGGCTTCCTGCAGGGCCTCGTCTCGAACGACGTCGAGCGGGTCGCGCCCGATCGCGCCCTCTACGCCGCCATGCTCACGGCGCAGGGAAAATATCTCCACGACTTCTTCATCGCCGAGATCGATGACGCGTTCCTGCTCGACGCGGAGGCGGCGCGGCTTGCCGATCTGAAGCGCCGTCTCGGCCTCTACCGGCTGCGCGCCAAGGTGACGCTGGGCGAGAACGGCGAGCGCTACTGCGTCGCCGCCGCCTTCGGCGGCGACGCGCTGAGCCTGCTCGATCTGCCGGCGGAGCCCGGCGCGGCGGTGCCCTTCGCCGGCGGCGTCGCCTATGTCGACCCCCGCCTGCCCGAGCTTGGCGCCCGCCTGCTGCTGCGCCGCGGCGCCGGCCTGGCGCCGCTCGAAAGCCTGGGCTTCGCGGTCGATGACGGCGCGGCCTATGACCGGCTGCGCCTGTCGCTCGGCATTCCCGACGGCAGCCGCGACCTGGCGGTGGAGAAGACGATCCTGCTCGAAGCGGGATTCGAGGAGCTGAACGGCGTCGATTGGCAGAAGGGCTGCTATATCGGCCAGGAGCTCACCGCCCGCACCAAGTATCGCGGGCTGGTCAAGAAGCGGCTGATGCCGGTCGCGGTCGAGGGGCCGCTCCCCGCCCCCGGCACGCCAGTGATGCTCGGCGATCAGGAGGCGGGCGAGATGCGCTCCGGCCGCGACGGGCTGGGCTTGGCATTGCTGCGGCTCGATGCGGTGGGCGAGGCCTCGGCCGAGACGCCGCTCACCGCCGGCGCGGCGCGCCTCAGCCCGAAGAAGCCCGGCTGGGCGAAGTTCTGAGCGGGCTCAGCGCAGCGCGTTGTGGATGAGGTAATCGGCGAAGTCGACCGGCTTCAGCTTGAGCGCCGCGCTTTCCAGCGTGCCCGTCATGCTACGGGCGACGATGATGTGATTCTCGACATGCTCGGGCGGCACCTTGAAGAAGCCGGAGGTTCCGCGCAGCCGCGGGTAGTAGGCGGGATCGATCATCTTCTCCCTGCGTGCCAGGCGCTGGAGCACCTCCTCCTCGCTCACGCCCTCGATCTCGCGCTTCCTGAGGATGATCCAATCGGTCTCGCCGCCCCAGCCCTGCTCGGCGAGCGGCTTCGGATCGTCGTCGCTCACGCCCACCTTGAAGACGTACTTGCTGAGCCCGACATCGCTCGCCCATTTGCCGAATTTGACGCTTCGCGCCACGTAGATCACGCCCATTCGCCCCTCCCCCCGGCTTCAGCTCCTATTGGACGCCGCCCTTGGCGGCGGCGCCTCTTCACCCGCGCAGCCCGGCACCTATCCGGGCGAGCGCGCGAAACGGCGATTCGCCGGGCGCCAGCGCCGGTTGCCCGGTCCGGCGCAGCCCGTCGCGGCCGAACGCCTCGCGCAGCCCCTCGATCAGCCAGTGCTGCGCCTGCGCCTCGCGCGTCGATGCGAGGCGCTCGCCCAGCGACCGCCAGTGGCGCGCGATCGCCGCCGCGAGATCGTCGATGCCGTCGCGCTGCTGCGCCGAGAGCAGCAGGACCGGCACCGGCCAGCCCTCGACGCCCCCTCCGGCCAGCCCCAGCACCGCCAGCGCGTCGGCTCGCGCGCGCTCGGCGGCGGCGCCGAGATCGCGCTTGGTGACGACGACGATGTGGGGGATCTCGACGATCCCCGCTTTCATGAATTGCAGGCTGTCGCCCGAGCCCGGCTGGACGCACAGCACCACGGTATCGGCAGCGCCGGCGATTTCGGTCTCGGACTGGCCTACCCCCACCGTCTCGATCAGCACGATGTCGAAGAGGGCGCGCATCAGCACCATGGCCGAGACGGTGAGCGCGGCAAGGCCGCCGAGCTTGTCGCGCGCCGCCATCGAGCGCACGAAGATGCCGGCATCGGCGGGATCCGTCCTGAGCCGCGTGCGGTCGCCCAGGAGCGCGCCGCCGGAGACCTGCGAGGATGGATCGACGGCGATGACGCCGACAGTGCGGCCGTCCCGGCGCCAGCCGCCGACGAGCGCGCCTATCAGGGTAGATTTGCCGACCCCCGGGGGGCCGGTGACGCCCACGACCTGCGCGCGCGGCGCGGCATAGGCCGCGTCGAGCAGCGCCAGCGTCGCCGCCTCCTCCGGCGCGCGTTCGAGCCGGGCGAGCGCCGCGGCGAGCGCCGGCTTCCCTCCCGCCGCGACGGACGAGAGGGTAGCGGTCAAGCCGTCGTCTCGATCGGCTGCTTGCTCAGCGCCGCCTGGGCCGCCGCAAGCCGCGCGATCGGCACGCGATAGGGCGAGCAGGAGACGTAATCGAGCCCGATCTCCTGGCAGAAGCGGATCGAGGCAGGGTCGCCGCCATGCTCGCCGCAGATGCCGAGCTTCAGTGCCTTGCGCGTCTTGCGGCCGCGTTCGACGCCGATGCGCATCAGCTCGCCGACCCCCTCGCGGTCGATGGTGATGAAGGGATCGTGCTCGAAAATGCCCGCCCGCTGATAGGCGCCGAGGAAGCTGCCGGCGTCGTCGCGCGACAGGCCGAAGCAGGTCTGCGTCAGATCGTTGGTGCCGAAGCTGAAGAACTCGGCGGTCTCGGCGATGTCGCCGGCACGCAGCACCGCGCGCGGCAGCTCGATCATCGTGCCGACCAGGTAGGGCACCGTGACGCCGGTCTCCTTCATCACCATGGCGCCGATGCGGTCGATCATCTCCCGCAGGATGTCGAGCTCCTTCTTGGTGGCGATCAGCGGGATCATGATCTCCGGCTCGATCTTTTCGCCGGTCTCCTTGATCACCGCCGCGGCCGCCTCGAAGATGGCGCGGGCCTGCATCTCATAGATCTCGGGGCCGGTGATGGCCAGCCGGCAGCCGCGATGGCCGAGCATCGGGTTGGCTTCGTGCAGCGCCTGCGCCCGGTGGCGGATCGCCGCGATGTCCTTGCCGGTGGCGCCGACCAGCTCCTGCATCTCCTTGTCGGTCTTGGGCAGGAATTCATGCAGCGGCGGGTCGAGCAGCCGGATGGTGACCGGCAGACCTTTCATGATACGGAAGATCTCGACGAAATCCTGGCGCTGCATCGGCAGGATCTTGGCGAGCGCCCGGCGGCGTCCTTCGGATTCGTCCGCCAGGATCATCTCGCGCACGGCGACGATGCGGTGCTCGTCGAAGAACATGTGTTCGGTGCGGCACAGGCCGATCCCTTCGGCGCCGAAGCGGCGCGCGGTCTTGGCATCGGTCGGCGTGTCGGCGTTCGCCCGCACGCCCATGGTGCGCACCTCGTCGGCCCATTGCATGAGCGTGGCGAAGTCGCCCGACAGCTCCGGCTGGATGGTCGGCACCTCGCCCAGCATCACCTCCCCGGTCGAGCCGTTGATGGTGATGACGTCGCCGAGCTTCACCACATGCTCTCGGACGGTGATCGTGCCGGCGCGGTAGTCGATGCGAAGATCCCCCGCGCCGGCGACGCAGGCGCGGCCCATCCCGCGCGCCACCACCGCCGCATGGCTGGTCATGCCGCCGCGGGCGGTGAGGATGCCCCGGGCGGCATGCATGCCGTGGATGTCCTCGGGGCTGGTCTCGATCCGCACCAGGATGACCGCCTCTTTCTTCTCGGCGCGCCTCTGCGCCTCGTCGGCGGAGAAGACGACGATGCCGGAGGCCGCTCCCGGCGAGGCCGGCAGGCCGCGCGCCAGCACGGTCTTCGCCGCCTTAGGGTCGAGTGTCGGATGCAGCAGCTGGTCGAGCGACTCGGGCTCGATGCGGCGAATCGCCTCGGTCCTGTCGATGAGCCCCGATTGCGCCATGTCGACGGCGATCTTGAGCGCGGCGGGCGCGGTGCGTTTGCCGGTGCGGGTCTGCAGCATGTAGAGCTTGCCCTGCTGCACCGTGAACTCGACGTCCTGCATGTCGCGATAGTGCTTCTCCAGCGTCTCGCGCACCCTGGCGAGCTCGCCGAAAACCACCGGCATCACCTCTTCCATCGCCGGCAGCTGCGATTTGTTCGCCTTCTTTCCGGCGAGCGTCAGATGCTGCGGCGTGCGGATGCCCGCGACCACGTCCTCGCCCTGGGCGTTGACCAGGTACTCGCCATAGAACTCGTTGGCGCCGGTCGAGGGATTGCGCGTGAAGGCGACGCCGGTGGCGCAATCCTCGCCCATATTGCCGAACACCATGGCCTGCACGTTGACGGCGGTTCCCCAATCGGCGGGAATGTCGTGCAGCCGGCGATAGGTGATCGCGCGCTGGTTCATCCAGGAGCCGAAGACGGCGCCGATCGCGCCCCACAGCTGCTCCTGCGCGTCCTCGGGGAAGGGCTTGCCCAGCTCGCGCCGGACGACCCGCTTGTAGCCGGCGACCACCTCCTGCCAGTCATCCGCCTTGAGCTCGGTGTCGAGCGTGACGCCGAGATCGAGTTTGGTGTTCTCCAGCAGATCCTCGAAGTGATGGTGGTCGACGCCGAGCACGACCTGTCCGTACATCTGGATGAAGCGGCGGTAACTGTCGAAGGCGAAGCGGCGGTCGCCGCTGCGCCGCGCCAGCCCCTCGACGGTCCGGTCGTCGAGGCCGAGATTGAGCACGGTATCCATCATGCCCGGCATCGAGGCGCGCGCCCCCGAGCGCACCGATACGAGCAGCGGGTTCTGCGCGTCGCCGAAGGCGAAGCCGATGCGCTGCTCGAGCTGCTTCAGCGCCGCCTCGACCTGCTCCTTCAGCTCCTTGGGATAGCCCTTGTTGGCATGGAGATAGGTGCAGGCCTCGGTGGTGATGGTGAAGCCCGGCGGCACCGGCAGCCCCAGATTGCTCATCTCGGCGAGGTTGGCGCCCTTGCCGCCGAGCAGGTTCTTCATCTCGGCCCTGCCCTCGGCCTTGCCGTCGCCGAAGCTGTAGACCCACTTGGTCATCGTCCCACCTATCCCTCGATCTGCGAGAAGTCCGCGACGCGATTGAGCGTGTCGCGGATTTGCGCCAGCAGCCGCAGGCGATTCGCCCGCACCTCGGCATTTTCGCAATTAACGGTTACGCGTGCAAAAAATTCATCGACCGGCCCGCGCAGTGCCGCCAGCGCCGCCATCGCGCCGGTAAACGCCTCCCGGGCCAACGCGTCGGTACTGTCGGCCGCCGCCCGCTCCAGCTCGGCGGCGAGCGCCGCCTCCTCGGTCGCCGCGAGCAGCTTGGGGTCGGGCTCGCCGGGATATGTGGCGCCGTCGCGCTTCTCCTCGATGCGCACGATGTTGGCCGCCCGGCGATAGGCCACCAGCAGGTTGGCGCCGTCATCGGTCCCGAGGAAAGCGTCGAGCGCCGCAACCCGCGCCAGCAGCCGGACCAGATCGTCCTCGCCACCCGGCGCGAAGACCGCGGCGACGAGATCGTGCCGCACCCCCTGCTCGCGCAGATGGACCTTGAGCCGGTCGGCGAAGAAGGCGAGCAGATCGGCGCCGGGATCGGCGGCAAAGCCGTTGTCGCGGCCGAACGCGAAGGCGCGGCCGAATACCGGCATCAGGGGCAGACGCAGGTTGTTTTCCAGGACGAGGCGGATCACCCCCAGCGCCGCGCGCCGGAGCGCGAAGGGGTCGCGCGAGCCCGTGGGCTTCTCGTCGATCGAGAAGAAGCCCGCCAGCGTGTCGATCTTGTCGGCCAGTGCCACCGCGACGCTGACCGGCGCCGCGGGGCAGCGCTCGTTCGGCCCCAGCGGCGAGTAGTGCTCGGCGATGGCGGCGGCAACCTCCGCGCCCTCGCCGTCCTGCAGCGCGTAATAGCGGCCCATGATGCCCTGAAGCTCGGGGAACTCCCCCACCATGCCGCTCGACAGATCCGCCTTGGCCAGCTCCGCCGCGCGCAGCACCTTCGCCTTGTCGGCGCCGGGAATCGCGGGCGCGATCTCCTCCGCAAGGCGCTCGACCCGCCCGACTTTGTCGAGGACGCTGCCGAGCCGCGCGTGGAACACCCGTTCGGCCAATTTCGGGATGCGGGCCGCCAGCGGCACCTTGCGATCCTGCTCCCAGAAGAAGCGCGCATCGGAGAGGCGCGCGCGCAGCACCCGCTCGTTGCCGGCAACGATCGCCTGGCCGCCATCCTCGGCGACGGTGTTGGCGACGACCAGGAAGCGCCCGGCCAGCCCGCCGTCACGGTCGAGGCAGGCGAAATATTTCTGGTGCGTGCGCATCGAGGTGGTGAGCACCTCGGGCGGCAGGGCGAGGAATTCGGCGTCGATCGTGCCCATCAGCACGACCGGCCATTCGACCAGACCGGTCACCTCCTCGAGCAGCGCCGGGTCGTCCTTCACCGTGAGCCGCGCCGCAGCCGCCCGCTCCTCGAGCGCCGCGGCGATCGCCTGACGCCGGTCCTCGGCGCGCAGCATCACCCGGGCGTCATGCAGCTTCCGCCGATAATCGGCGAAGTCTTTCACCTTGAACGTCTTCGGCGCGAGGAAACGATGGCCGCACGTTTCGTCTCCCACCGGCACGCCGTCGAGCGCCAAGGACAGGATCTCGCCGCCGAACAGGCAGATCGCGCTGGTCATCGGCCGCACCCAGCGGAAAGACGCCGCCGGAAAGCGCATCGATTTGGGCCAGGGCAGCGCCAGCACCGCTTCGCGCAGCAGCTCCGGCAGCACCTCGGCGGTGGCGCGGCCGGGTCGGCGGATCATCGCGAAATGGAAGACGCCCTTGCCGGTATCGCGCTGCTCGCACTGGTCGAGCGAGGCGAGGCCGGCGGATTTGAGAAAGCCTTCGACCGCGTTCGCCGGCGCTCCCATGCGCGGGCCGCGGCGCTCCTCCGTCGTGTCGGGCTGCCGGTCCGGCAGCCCGTCCACCACCAGCGTCAGGCGCCGCGGCGTCGCATAGGCATGAACGTCCGAGGGAACGAGGCCTGCCGCCTCGAGCTTGCCGGTGGCGAGCATCGCCAGATCCTCCGCCGCGCGCCGCTGCATGCGTGCCGGGATCTCTTCGGTCAGGAGTTCGAGGAGAAGCTCGGTCATCGGCTCAGGCGGCCCCCGCCTGCTGCGCCAGCCAGCCCTCGCAGCAGGCCTTGGCGAGCGCGCGCACCCGGCCGATATGGGCGGCCCGCTCGGTCACCGAGATGACGCCGCGCGCATCCAGCAGATTGAAGGCGTGGCTCGCCTTGATGCACTGGTCGTAGGCGGGCAGCGGCAGCGCCCGCGCCAGCAGCGCCTGGCACTCCTGCTCGGCGTCGGCGAAGTGGCGGAACAGCAGCTTGGTGTCGGCGAATTCGAAGTTGTACGCGGAGAACTCGATTTCGGCGCGCTTGAACACCTCGCCATAGCTGACGCCGGCGCCGTTGTAGTCGAGGTCATAGACGTTCTCGACGCCCTGCACATACATGGCGAGACGTTCGAGCCCATAGGTGAGCTCGGTCGAGACCGGATCGCATTCTATGCCGCCGACCTGCTGGAAATAGGTGTATTGCGACACCTCCATGCCGTCGAGCCAGACCTCCCAGCCGAGGCCCCAGGCGCCGAGCGTCGGGCTTTCCCAATCATCCTCGACGAAGCGGATGTCGTGGCGCCGGCTGTCGATGCCGAGGGCCGCAAGGCTGTCGAGATAGAGACGCTGGCTGTCGGCCGGCGCGGGCTTCAGGATCACCTGGAACTGGTAGTAATGCTGCAGCCGGTTCGGGTTCTCGCCGTAGCGGCCGTCGGTCGGGCGCCGCGACGGCTGGACATAGGCCGCGCGCCAGGGCTTGGGACCGAGCGCGCGCAGCGTCGTGGCGGGATGGAAGGTGCCGGCCCCCATCTCGACGTCATAGGGCTGCAGGATGACGCAGCCTTGCGCGGCCCAATAGGATTGCAGCTTCAGAATCAATGCCTGAAAGCTATTCCCGGTCGCCGCGGCCCGCGCCACCATCCACTTGATCCGGAAAGACGTTTGAGATTGCGGCGCAACATAATCGCCTCCCCCTGGAGGGTCAAGGCGCGCGCCGGCAGCTTATTTGGGCAACGCCGGGTAACCCGGTATGGGCGTGCCATAAGTCACATCGACCGGCTGCCCGGCGCCGTTGCGCGGCGTATCGGGGCCCCAGGAAGGCGTTGCCGCACCGCAGCCGCCGAGCAGCAGGGCGAGCGTGCCAAGCCCCGCCAGCATCACCATCCTCCGGCTCACCAACCGGCTGCGCATGATCCAGCCTCCCGGCCGGTCAACGGCCCCAGGGGCAGTCCGTCCGCCCGCAAGAGGCAGCGCTGCGTGCCGCCACGTAGGCACCGCACCGGCCGCATTTGACGAGGTCTTCGGCCTCGATGCTCGCGGGCTTGCGCCCCGCCTGCTGGCGCCGCTTCACCTCGTCGCGCACCGCGCGCCGGATCTGTTCGACGCGGTTCACATAGCGGAAGCCGAACCAGACGAACGCGAAGAGCAGCAGGAAGAGCAGGAGCTTGGGCAGCGAGAAGCCGATCATGGGCGGGTGTAGGAGAGCCTCCGGCCCGGGGTCAAGGCAGGCGCCTAAAGCCCGAAACGCGCCCAGATCAGCCGCTCCTCGAGCCGCGCCAGGAGATCGCCGGCGACCTCGCCGATGTCGAGCCGGCGCGGCAGGCCAAGGCGGGGCAGCAGCAGCCGGCGCCGCTCGGGCTCGATCACGCGCAGCCTGACCGTCTCGCCATAACGCTGGCGCATCACGCTGCGCAGATCGCCGATGCCGTCGATCAGGCCGAGCTCGCAGGCGCGCCGGCCGGTGAAGACCTCGCCGCTGAAGAGGGTGCCCTCCTCCGCCTTGAGTCGGGCGCCGCGGCGCCCACGGACCATGTCCTTGAACACCTCGTGCATGTCGCGCTGGAGCGCGGTCAGTCGCTCGACGCCCTTGGGATCTTCGGCGAGGAAGGGATCGAGCAGTGATTTGTGCTCGCCCGCGGTATAGAGCCGGCGCTGCACGCCGAGCTTGCGCAGCGCTTCGGCGAAGCCGAAGCTCGCGCTGATGACGCCGATCGAGCCGACCAGCGAGGTTTCCTCGGCGAAGATCTCGTCGGCCGCCAGCGCCAGCCAATATCCCCCCGAGGCCGCGACGTCCTCGGCAAAGGCGATGACCGGCACATGCTTCTCCTCGGCAAGCTGCCGGATGCGACGGAAGAGCAGCGAGGACTGCGCCGGCGAACCGCCGGGCGAATTGATCGCCAGGGCCACCGACCTCAGATGGCGCAGTGAAAAGGCGCGCTCGAGCGCGCCGGCGAAGCGGCGCAGCGACAGGCCGCGCGGCCCGCGCATGCCGATCAGCCCGTCGAGCCGCAGCACCGCCACCTGCGGCGTCCGGCTGCGAAAGCGCTCGATCGGGAGCTTCTCCAGGATGTCGTCGACGATGCTCATGCGCCTACTAGATGGGGATGCGCCCCTCGGATTGGCAAGCGGCGAGACCGCAACCGCTGGTCACGCCAGCACCAGCGCAGCACCGCCGCGCAACACGGCGTCGGCAGCCGGCGTGTAGCGCCCGTCCGCCTCGTGCAGGGTCAGTCCGGGGGTCAGGCGAGTCGGAGTTTCCACGCCTTTGCGCGCGCGCACGATGATGCGCTTGGCCGGCTTGTCGGGACCAGCCCAGAGCGGGAAGACGGTGATCTCGCCGGCGCGGCCCATGAGCTGCGCCAGCAGCTGCTCCATGCGGTCGGCGCGATGGACGAAGGTAAGACTGCCCTTGGGCCGTACCATGGTAAGCGCGAAACGCACCCAGGCGGCGAGATCGGCCTCGCCCTCGACCGTCGCGGCGGCTTTGCCGGCGACCGGCGACGGCGAGGCCGCAGCGGACTCGAGAAAGGGCGGGTTCGCCAGGACATGGGAAAAGCTGCCGGGTTCGAGCCGCGGTGGCGGGTGCAGCAGGTTGCCGGCGATGATGCTGACCCGGCCGAAGAGATCGTTGAGCGTGACGTTCTCATTGGCGAGCTGCACGAGATCGCGTTGCGCCTCGATGCCGGTGATGCGGCAGCCTTCGACCCGCACCGCCAGGCAGAGCGCCGCCGCGCCCACGCCGCAGCCGATGTCGAGCACCCGGTCGACGGCGCTCGCCGGCACCGCGGCGGCAAGCAGGACGGGGTCGATCGCCGCGCGATATCCCGCGAGCGGCTGGCGCAGCTTGACCCGGCCACCGAGAAGCGTGTCCTCGCTGACCGGAAGCCCGGCGGCCGGCTTGCTCACTCCGGCTTCTCCCCCGCCCCGGCGAGCACGGCCAGCGCGCGGCGATGGTCTTCCTCGCGCACCATCATGCGTCGCTGGAGCGCGGAAATGCCGCCCTCGATCGCGGCGGTGTTCTGATCGAGGATGTAAGTCTCGATGCCGGCATCGGCGAGCAGCGCCTCCAGCCAGGACAGCCGCACGAGGTCGTTGGTGCGCAGCAATTCTTTCATCGGGCTTGTCGACTTGTCGCGGCGACGGGCCTGGGCTTGACCGCCCCTCCCAGGCTTCTATGCTCGCCTGCGGGTAAGGCTCCGTCAAGCGATGGGCGACCGCAGCGGTGGGTGAGAAGGGGAAATCGGCGTGGCCCTGTTGGCAAGTGCGCGAGGCGAGGATGCCAAGAAGCCGGCGACGCTCGATGGCCTGACCGCGCTCCTGAAAGCCGATCTCGAGCGCGTCAACGGCGTCATTCTCGAGCGGATGCAGAGTCCGGTGGCGCTCATCCCACAGCTCGCCGGCCATATCATCGCCGCCGGCGGCAAGCGGCTGCGACCGATGCTGACGCTCGCGACGGCGCGGCTGTGCGGCTATCACGGCGAGCGCCATGTGGCGCTGGCGGCGGCAGTCGAGTTCATTCACACCGCCACCCTGCTGCATGACGACGTGGTCGACGCCAGCGACCTCCGCCGCGGCCTCGCCACCGCGAACGCCGTCTGGGGCAACAAATCCTCGGTCCTGGTCGGCGATTTCCTGTTCAGCCGCGCCTTCCAGCTCATGGTCGAGGACGGCTCGCTCAAGGTGCTCGCCATCCTGTCCGAGGCCTCGGCGGTCATCGCCGAGGGCGAGGTGCTGCAGCTCGTCACCTCCAACGACATCGAGACCACCGAGGAGGCCTATCTCGCGGTGATCGCGGCGAAGACGGCGCAGCTCTTCACCGCGGCGAGCCGGCTGGGCGCGGTGCTCGCCGACCGCCCGGAAGCCGAGGAGGAGGCGCTCGCCGCCTACGGGCGCAATCTCGGCACCGCCTTCCAGCTGGTCGACGACATGCTCGACTATTCCGCCCGCCAGGTGGAGCTCGGTAAGACCGTGGGCGACGATTTCCGCGAAGGCAAGATCACCTTGCCCGTGGTACTCGCCTTGCGCCAGGCCAGCGAGCCCGAGCGCGCCTTCTGGCGACGCACGCTGGAGCAGCTCGACCAGCAGGACGACGACCTGGGGCGCGCGATCGAGCTGATGACCCGGTACGGCACGCTGCGTGCCACGCTCGACCGCGCCCGGCATTACGGCGAGGCGGCGCGGCGCAGCCTCGCGCTGTTCCGCGACGGCGCCGAACGGCGGGCGCTCGAGGAGGCAATCGACTTCTGCCTCGCCCGCGGCTACTGAGCGCGCCGGGGGTTGCAGCGCCGCCGATAACGCAGTATATCGCCACCGCCGGAGTGTAGCTCAGCCTGGTAGAGCACTGCTTTCGGGAGGCAGGGGCCGGAGGTTCGAATCCTCTCACTCCGACCAGGATCAAGCCGGCTGTCGCCGCGAGACAGCCGGCTTTTCCTTGGCCGCGCGCCGGATCCCGCGGCGCCCCGTCGCGGCCCGGTTCCTACGCGGCTTCCTCGTGCGGGCCGGCGGACGCCTCCTCCTCCAGCGCGGCGATCTCGACGACGCGGTGGACCGGCTTGCCGATCGGACGGAAGCCGTTGCACGCCCCGGCATCGCCGGCCATGGCGGCTTCGAGCAACCGCTCGGCGTCGGCGGCGCTGTCGGCCGCCAAGTCGACATCGAAGTAGGTCGTGCGCGAGTATGTCAGGCAAAATTTTCGCGGCATGCTGACCTCCCTCTTTCGGGCATGTCCGCGCCGGTGTCAGGCGCAACGCGGATGTCAGGCAATGGTATTCCCCGCCACGGTCAAGACAAGCACTGCTTTGGCACATAGCGCCGCATCATTTCGCGCGATGCTCTTGCGCTCGCCGCGGCAGAAGATCAGGTCTCGGGCTCGGAGCGCGATCCCCGCAGCTTGTCGCGCCAGAAGCGGATCGGACGGACCACGCGGCGGCGGTAGAGGATGGGGAAAGGATTGCGCGTCGGCGGCGCCGAGTAAGCCCGTGCATTGCTGATGACCGCCGCACCCATGGTATCGAGCGCGATATAGCCGGACACGTCGTCGGCGCGCGGAATGCGGCGCGCACCGCGAACCACGATGGCGAGATTGCCGCCGCGCCGCGCCAGCCGACCGATCACGTCGAACATGGCATCGACCGGACGCGCCAGGACGAAATCGGTACGCGCGAGGTCGCCCAGCGTCATGCCGGGCTCGCGCGACTGCCACAGCTTGAAACCGGCATCGAGGCGGAGATAGCCCTTGATGCGCGCCCCGTCGGCAATGACGAGATAGAGCGGTTTGCCGGTCTCCTCCAGCGACGCGATCACCTCCTCGAGCGGTTCGGCCGCCTGGCGCAGCTCGAAATCGGCCGCCATCGCCTTGTCGGCGTGGCGGATGCGATAGGTGTTGGCCTGCAGCGCGTCGGGGACCTCGTGTCCCTTCTTGACCAGCTTCAGGGTATAGACGCTCTCCGGCAGCACCGCCCGGCGCACGCTGAGCGCAAGGGTCACGCCGAGGATCATCGGCACGATCACGTTGTAGTCGCGCGTCAGCTCGAACACCATGACGATGGCGGTGATCGCCGCGCCGGTCGTGCCGCCGAGCATGCCGGCCATGCCGACGATGCAGAAATCGGTGACGTCGACGCCAAGGCTCGGGGCGACCAGCATCGTCACCGTGCCCATCACCCCGCCGAAGGCGGCGCCGATGACCAGCGAGGCCGAGAACACGCCGCCGCTGCCGCCCGAGCCGAGCGTCAGCACCGTGGCCAGCAACTTGGCGGCGAAGATCAGCGCGAAGAACCCGAGGGTGGCGACGTCGCCCCTGAGCATGTCCTGCAGCGCGGCGTAGCTCGGCCCGGCAACGAAGTAGTGGCCGGTGCCGACCATCGTGCCATAGCTGAGCACCCCGACGATCAGCATGCCGACGATGTGCTGGAGATAGGGGTTCGGCGTAATCCGCGCGAATTGCCGCTCGGCCCAGCCGAGCACGGCGATCATCGACCAGGAGGCGAATCCCAGCAGGATGCCGAAAAGGAGGAACGGCACCAGGCCGAGCACGCCGGCGATGCGCAGATGCGTCGCCATCACCGTCTGCACCAGGAAGGTCGGCTGCATGCCGTAGTAGAAGCGCGTGACGAAAGTGCTGGCGCCGGTAGCAATGGTCACCGGCAGCAGCGTGCGGGCGCTGATCTCGGGCAACATCAGCTCGATGGCGAAGACGATCGAGCCGAGCGGTGCGTTGAAGGCGCCGGCGAGTCCGGCCGCCGCCCCGGCGGCGACCAGGGTCATGCGCTGCCACTGCGCAAGATCGAGCAACCGCGAGAGGCGGGAGGCGAGAGCGGCGCCGATCTGCACGATCGCCGCCTCGCGCCCGACCGAGCCGCCGCTGGCGCTTTGCACGCCCGCAGCGAAGGATTTGGCGAAGGCCGAGATGGTGCGGACGCGGCCTTCGCGATAGTAGATGGCGTCGATGATGTCGGAGACGCCCTGCCCGCGCCGATCAGAGGGCAGCGCCCGCATCAGCATGATCACCGCGATGCCGCCGATGGCCGGCGACAGGATCACCAGCGGACCCAGCCAACTCGCCGGCGTGTGCAGGTTCGGGTCGTAATAGAAGGACAGCGTGCCGAGCAGGAAGAGATTGTGGATGCCCGCCACCAGCGCGCGGAACAGCACCGAAGAGCCGCCGGCCAGCACGCCAACCGCCAGCGCGACGAGCGACAGGCCGACCAACGCGATCGGCCGCCCCTCATGCCCGTGCTCGCTCTCGCGCACCATGCCGTCTCAACGTCCCTGTGTCCGCCGGCCGCCACCGGCGAGGCCGTCCCGCGCTCGGCCGCCCGATCCGCTCGGCGCGGTATATGGGGGCAACCTCGACCGGTCCAGTCCTCACGCCATCCTCTTCCCGATTAAACACCCGCAATGTGGCAAGATTGCGCTAACGCTGCCGCATCCGAGCCCGACTCGACCGGGCGACGGCGCGCTCGGGCACCGTCGGGCCGCCGCCGGGCGGCGGCGGCGGCGGCGGCGCGGAAAAATCCGCGACGCGCCTGCCGGCGGCGGTTGGCTCCCGCACGAGATCGCAAAAATCGCTGCGGCACAGTCACTTTTCCGAACATCGGCGGCTGCGCGCGAGCCACTCGGCGCGCCGCGGCCGCAGCGCGAGAGATGGCGCGCACGCTTACGCAGGGCGGCCGGCGCGGCGAAATCGCGCTTTCGCGTAGCGTTTCTTTTCGAGGATCGATACAATTCTGTCGCTGCGGTACGTGCTCTGCGCGGCCGGCAGCTGTGCAACCAAACCGACGAAACCGGGGGCCGCTCAGCGATGAGCGGCCTCTTGTTGCCTGACGCTCGCGCCCGACCGCGCGCGTTCCGCGCGTCATCATCCGTCGCCATCCGCGCCGCGCGCCACATCGCGCCTTGAATGCGGCGCCCGCACCTGCCGCTCGCTGCTCGCTGCCCGACATCCGAAGCACTCCTCGCAACAGCGATCGGCAAGTGCAGTCGAGCGCGGCGGCGTGCGGAAAATTAACAGATTATCATTGTAATTTCCGAGAAATCTAATGTTAGCAACTCAGCAAGGAGTTCCATTACACTCTTCTCGCCATGAGGTTGGCGGGTAAGCACAGGCGGGGGATTCCTCGGCTTCAGTCGTTCTTGGCGGCGCTGCTGTTGGCGGCGGCCGGTGCGTTGGGCGCGTGCACCGGGCCCGGTCCGGCAGCGCCGTCCGCCCTCGCCCTGCAACAACCGCTGTTGCCCTCGGCGCCGCCGACCGTCTATCCGAGCGAGTTGCCGAACTTCACCCAGCTCGGTCTTGCCTCCTGGTACGGCCGCGACTTCCACCGCAAGACCACGGCCAGCGGCGAGCGCTACGACATGCGCGACCTGACGGCGGCGCACCGCTCGCTGCCGCTCAACACCGTGGTGCGCGTGACCAACCTCAACAACAACCGCTCGGTGGTGGTGCGGATCAATGACCGCGGTCCCTTCGCCCGCGGCCGCGTCATCGACGTCTCACGCGGCGCGGCGGAGGTTCTCGGCATGACCAAGGCGGGCGTGGTGCCGGTGCGCGTCGAGGTCTTCGACGCCGATCAGTCGAAGAACCTCGCCCAGTACATGGGCCCGTGACCCGGGTCGGCGCCTTCTTTCCGGGCTGCGCTCAGTTGGCGGTATAGCCGCCGTCGAAGACGAATTCGGCGCCGGTGACGAAGCGCGCCTCCTCCGAAGCGAGATAGACCGCCATCGCCGCCAGCTCCTCCGGGGTGCCGAGCCGGCCCAGGGGGACCATCGCCTTCATCGCCTGGAGCATGCGATCGGGCTGGCGCGAGTCCGCGAGCATCTGTTCCACCATCGGCGTGTCGGTGTAGACGGGATGGATGGAGTTGCAGCGCACGCCGTTCTTGCGATGTGCGCAATGCATCGCCACCGATTTGGTCAGCAGCCGCACGCCCCCTTTGCTCGCGCAATAGGCGGCGCTGTCCCGCGCGCCGATGAGACCCGCGACCGACGAGATGTTGATGATGGCGCCGCCGCCCGCCTTGGCGATCAGCGCGATGGCATGCTTGCAGCCGAGGAAGGGGCCGTCGAGATTGACCGCATGAATGCGGCGCCACTCCTCGAGCGTGGTGTTCTCGACGTTGCCGCGGGTGCCGATGCCGGCGTTGTTGACCAGCGTGTCGAGACCGCCGAAGGCGGTCGCCGCGGCGCCGAGATTGGCGACCCACTGCTCCTCGCTGGTGACGTCGTGAGCCAGGAAGATGGCCGCCGACCCGATGCGGCGCGCCGCCTCTTCGCCGCGGACCCGGTCGATATCGGCGATCGCCACCCATGCGCCTTCCGCGGCGAAGGCCTCGGCCATGGCGCGCCCCAGCCCGGAGGCGCCGCCGGTGATGAACGCCGCCTTGCCCGCAAGCCGCTGTCCCATCACGCCCTCCCTTGCCGTGCCGACTATGCCGTGGGCAGCCGGTAGTCCTTGAACTGCTCGCGCAACTGCGTCTTCAGCACCTTGCCGGTCGCCCCGTGCGGCAGCTCCGGCACGATGACGACATCGTCGGGCAGCTGCCAGCGCGCGATCTTGTCGCCGAGGAAGGCGGTGATCGAGTCCTTGCTCGGCTGGCAGCCCGGCTTGGGCACGACGATCAGCAGCGGCCGCTCGTCCCATTTGGGGTGCGGCAGGCCGATCACCGCCGCCTCGGCGATGTCGGGATGGCCCATCGCCGCGTTCTCGACATCGATCGAGCTGATCCATTCGCCGCCGGACTTGATCACGTCCTTGCTGCGGTCGACGATGATCATATAGCCGTCGCCGTCGATCGCCGAAACGTCGCCGGTGCGGAACCAGCCTTCCTCGTCGAACGCCGCCGCGGTCGCCTGGTCGTCGTTGAAGTAGCCGCTGACGATCCAGGGGCCACGCACCAGCAGCTCGCCGGTCGAGGCGCCGTCATGGGGACGCGCCGCGCCGTCGGCGCCGACCACCTTCATGTCGACGCCGAACAGCGGCAGGCCCTGCTTGCTCTTGATCGCCAGGAGTTCGTCCGTCGAGCGCTCGAGGTGCTTCAGCTTGGGCAGCGCCAGCGTGCCCACCGGGCTCATCTCGGTCATGCCCCAGCCGTGGATGCATTGGACGCCGTATTTCTCCTCGAAGGCCGCGATCATCGCCCGGGGCGCGGCCGAACCGCCAACGGTGACGCGCTTCACCCCGTCGAGGCGCTTGCCCGTCTGCTCGAGATACTGCAGGAGACCGAGCCAAACGGTCGGCACGCCCAGCGACAAGGTCACCTTCTCGGCCGTGAACAGCTCGTGCAGGCTGGCGCCGTCGAGCTTCGGCCCGGGAAACACCAGCTTCGCCCCCGACATCGCCGCGGCATAGGGGATGCCCCAGGCGTTGACATGGAACATCGGCACCACCGGCAGGATGGCATCGCGCATTGAGACGCCCACGGCGTTGGCCGAGCAGATGGCGAAGCTGTGCAGCAGCGTCGAGCGATGGGTGTAGAGCGCCCCCTTGGGATTGCCGGTCGTGCCCGAGGTGTAGCAGAGCGACGAGGCCGTGTTCTCGTCGAATTCCGGCCAGACCAGATCGGGCGTCTCGCCGGCGACGATCTCCTCGTAGCAGAGCGCGCCGGGCAGGCTGGTCTGCGGCATGTGCTCGCGATCGGTCATGATCACATAGTGCCGCACCCCCGGCCATTCGCCGGCCATCTTCTCGGCGATCGGCACGAAGGTGAGATCGAGAAGGAGGACCTTGTCCTCGGCATGGTTGACGATGTAGCGCAGCTGGTCGGCGAAGAGCCGCGGATTGACCGTGTGGCAGACCGCGCCGATGCCGGAGACCGCGAAATAGATCTCGAAATGCCGGTGGTTGTTCCAGGCCAGGGTCGCGACGCGATCGCCGAGCCCGACTCCCAGGCGCTTCATGGCCTTCGCCAGCTGCCGCGCGCGGCGCTCGGCCTCGGCGTAGGTGTAGCGATAGATCGGACCTTCGGTAGTCCGCGTCACGATCTCGGTATCGCCGTGGTACTCCGCGGCGTATTGGATGAGCGCCCCGATGAGCAGCGGGCGGTCCATCATCAAGCCGCGCATTGTATCCCCCCTGGCTCGTTCGATCCGTCGTTCCGGCGGCCCATGCCTATAGCGGACGCGGCGCGGCGCGCCAATCAGAAAGACGCGCTGAAACCGCCATCGACGGTGAGCACGTGGCCGTTGACGTAGGCGGCTTCGTCGGAAGCGAGGAACACCGCGGCGCCGCCGATCTCGTGCGGCTGGCCCCAGCGGCGCAACGGCACGCGCAGTTCGACGAAGGACAGGAATTTGGCATCGGCGACGCGCTCGGCGTTGGTCTCGGTCGCGAAGAACCCGGGCGCGATGGCATTGGCGGTGATGCCGCACGGGCCGTACTCGGCGGCGAGCGAACGGGTGAGCGCGGCCAGGCCGCCCTTCGCCGCGGTATAGGCCGCATCGCCGGCGCGCGACAGCGGCCCCGCCACCGAAGTCACCATGATGAGGCGCCCGCGGCCCTGCGGCAGCATCAGCGCCGCCGCCGCCTTGGCGAGGACGAAGGGCGCGGCGAGATTGACCTCGAGCATCTCGCGCATGTCGGCGAGCGAGAGCTGGTCGATGGTTCGGCGGTTGCGCAGCCCGACATTGCTGACGAGGACGTCGAGCCTGCCATGCTCGGCGGCGATGGCGGCGAAGGCGCGGGCGGTCGCGGCCTCGTCGGCGACGTCGAAGACCAGCGGCGCCGCGGCGAAGCCTTGCGCCCGCAGCGAGGCCACGGGCCCCGACAGCCGCGCCGCATCGCGCCCGTTGAGCAGCACCTGCGCCCCCGCCTGCGCCAGGCTCGCCGCCATGGCGAAACCCAGCCCGCGCCCCGCTCCGGTCACCAGCGCCAGCCGGCCCGCGAGCGAGAACGGCCGCTCTGCCATGCGCTCGCCTATCCGAACAGCCGGTCCGAGGCGAGGCGCGCGCCGTCTCTGAGCGCACCGAGCTTGGCCCAGACCACGTCTTCGGCGACCCGTCCCATGCCGGCCGAGGTGTCGAAGCCGCAATCGGTGCCGGCGATGACGCGCCGGGGGTCGCCCACCGCCCGCGCCACGCGCTCGATGCGCTCGGCGACGACCTCGGGATGCTCGACGAAATTGGTCAGGCTGTCGATCACCCCGGCGACGATGAGCTGATCCCCGGCCGGCGGCAGGGTCTCCAGGCAACGCACCTCGTGGGCATGGCGCGGATTGGCGAAGGGCAGCACGAAGGCGCCGACCTTGGCCTGCCGCAGCACCGGCCAGATTTCCGGGAGCGGCACGTCACAGTCGTGCGGCGCCTCGTAATTCCCCCAGCAGACATGCATGCGCACGCGATCGCGCGGCACGTCGGCCAGCGCCGTGTTGATCGCCGTCACGACGCGCTCGACGAATCCCAGGAAATCGCCGAGCGGCCGATCCATGTAGGAAACATGCCGCTCCAGCGCGAGATCGGGGCAATCGAGCTGCAGCAGAAAGCCGTTGGCGACGATGGCGTCATATTCGACCTTGAGCGCCGCGGCGAGGGCGGCCAGATAGGCTTCTTCGCTGGCGTAATGCTCGTTCAGCACCGCCGAGGCGACGATGCCCGGCGAGGGCGCGGTGAGGAAAGGCTCGACGAAGCCGCGCGCCATGCCGTCGAGCGCCACGCGGAAATCGCGGCATTCGGCCTCGACCAGGGCGGGGTCGAGATAGCGGATCTCGCCGACCGCCTTGGGCGGTGCGAAGTTGCTCACCGCCTCCTTGCCCGCGAGCTGGCTGTGCAGCGCCGCCTTGAACAGGGGATAGCGCTCGATATCGCCGCGCGGCGCGCGCTGCCAGCTGCCGCCGAAGCCGCTGAGCCGGTGGCGGAGATAGAGGAAGAAACCTTCGCGCTGCTGCTCGCCGTTGTTGCCGATGTCGATGCCGCAGTCGAGCTGCTTCGGCAGCACCCAGCGAAGCGCGCGCCGGCCCGCCTCGGCGAGCGCCGCCTCGTCCACCGCCTCGCCGCCCGCGCGCCGCGCGTAGAGCCGCGTCAGCTCCGCCGGCCGCGGCAGGCTGCCGGTATGCGTCGTCAGTATCCTCTCTGCGCTGCGCTGCATCGCCATCCCTCCCGGGCGGCCACTCTACCGCGGCGCCCGGCGCATACAATCCCCGGCGATCGGCCCCCAGCGATCGGTCATCGTCGTCCTGGCACCGACGGCCCGACCGGGCGCCGCTCGGGGGTCACGCCGCCCGCAGCGCCTGGTCGAGATCGGCGATCAAATCGGCCGGGTCCTCGAGCCCGACGGAGAGCCGCACCAGCCCGTCATCGATGCCGAGCTCGGCCCGTTCCTCGGGCTTGAAGCGGTGATGCGTGGTGGTGGCGGGATGAGTGACCAGGCTCTTGGCGTCGCCGAGATTGTTGGAGATCTCGATCAGCTTCAGGGCGTTCTGGAAGCGGAACGCGCCGGGCTTGCCGCCCGCAACCGAGAGCGCCAGCAAGGTGCCGCCGCCGCTCATCTGCCGCCGCGCCAGCTGATGCTGCGGATGACTGTCGAGGCCGGGATAGAGCACGCGCGCGACCTTGCCGTGGCGCTCGAGGAAGGCGGCGATTTCGGCCGCCGACCGGCCCATCGCCTCGACGCGCAGCGGCAGGGTCTCGATGCCCTTGAGCAGCAGCCAGGCGTTGAACGGGCTCAAGGCCGGTCCGGTATGGCGCAGGAACGGCATCAGGCTCTCGCGCACAAGCTTGTCGCGCCCGAGCACCGCGCCGCCGAGGCTGCGGCCCTGCCCGTCGATATGCTTGGTGGCGGAATAGACGACGATGTCGGCGCCGAGCTGCAGCGGGCGCTGCAGCAGCGGCGTGGCGAAGACGTTGTCGACCACCAGCACGCCGCCGGCGCGATGGGTAAGCTCGGCCACCGCGGCGAGGTCGACCAGCTCGAGCGTCGGGTTGGACGGGCTCTCGCAGAACACCGCCTTTACCCCTGGCGCCAGCGCCCGGCGCCAGGCGGCGAGGTCGCGTCCGTCGACCAGCTCGGTCACGACGCCGTAGCGCGGCAGGATCTGGGTGACGATGTAGTTGCAGGAATTGAAGAGCGCGCGCGAGGCGACGACCCGGTCGCCGGCCTTGACCTGCGAGGCGAGTGCGGCGAACACCGCCGCCATGCCGCTCGCCGTCGCGCGGCAGGCCTCGGCGCCCTCGAGCAGCCGCAGACGTTCCTCGAACATCGCCACGGTGGGATTGGCGTAGCGCGAATAGACGAAGCGCGAGCCGTCATTGGCGAAGGCGGCTTCGGCCTCCTCCGCCGTCTTGTAGACATAGCCCGAGCTCATATAGATCGCCTCGGCGGTCTCCATGAACTGGCTGCGCAGATGGCCGCCGCGCGCCATCAGGGTGCGCGGGCGAAGGCCTGGGGGAAGCTCGCGAAAGGCGTCAGGCATGGTTCCTGCTCCTGCGGCCGCCGGCCGGACACGAAAAAACCCTAACCCGCGACGGTCAGGGTTCCCAGAGGAGCCTCCGACCTTTTAGCGGTTGTTTTTACGTGGCCGCAAGCCGGTCGGCTCAAATCACCACGGAATGGCAAGCGCGTACTCTCCGGCGCGCGTCGTGTCAAGCCTAATGCAAGGCGGCATTGGGACGGCAGACGTTGTACCAGACGCCGAGATGATCCGCCTTCCATTTGGGGTCAGCGCAGTTCTTCTGCTGCTGGGCGGCCTCGGCCTGATCCTCCGCCGGATCGATGCCGTTGCCGGCGGCGCAGGCGGACAACAGCACCACCACCATCGCGAGTCCGAGCCTCTTCATCGCATCACTCCCCGACCGGCGATTGTCCGGTCTTTTTCGCGCAGCACGGCGCCCGTGCCAACTAAAAAATTAGCGCGGCCGCCGGGATGGCGGCAGTAACCGCGATCGAGTAGCTTCCCCGCTGAGGCCGGGAGACGCCGGCACCAGGGATGGAAGACGGGAGCAAGCCCATGTCGATTTTCGATCTCGCCGGCAAGACCGCGATCGTCACCGGCTCCTCCAAGGGCATCGGCCGGGCGATCGCCGAGCAGCTGGCGCTGTTCGGGGCCAATGTCGTGGTGTCGAGCCGCAAGGGCCCCGCCTGCGAAGAGGTGGTCGCCGGCATCAAGCAGGCGGGCGGCAAAGCGGTGGCGATCCCGGCACATATCGGCGACAAGGCCGCGCTCCAGAACCTCGTCGACCAATCCGTCCGCGCCTTCGGCCGGATCGACGTCCTGGTCTGCAACGCCGCAGTCAATCCCTATTACGGCCCGCTCGCCGGGATCAGCGACGATGCCTTCGATCGCATCATGGACAGCAACATCCGCAGCAATCTCTGGCTGTGCAACATGGTGATCCCCGGCATGGCCAAGCGCAAGGACGGCTCGGTCATCATCGTCTCGAGCATCGGCGGCCTGCGCGGCAGTTCGACGCTCGGCGCCTATGGCATCTCCAAGGCCGCCGACATGCAGCTGGCGCGCAGCCTCGCCGTCGAATGGGGCGAGCACAACATCCGCATCAATGCCATCGCGCCGGGCCTGGTCAAGACCGATTTCGCCCGCGCCCTCTGGGAGAACAAGGACGTGCTGGCGCAGGCCCTGGCGCAGTCGCCGCTGGCCATGATCGGCGAGCCCGTCGACATCGCCGGCACGGCGGTGCTGCTGGCCTCCCCCGCCGGCCGCTTCATCACCGGCCAGACGCTGGTGATCGACGGCGGCGTGACGATCGCGGGAAGGGGGTAGCAGAAGTTATCAGTCATCAGTGCGGACCACTGATCACTGACAACTGAAAACCGCCGACTTCTCCTTCACGCTATCTCGAACAGCCCGGCGGCGCCCATGCCGCCGCCGATGCACATGGTGACGACGGCGTATTTGGCGCCGCGGCGCTTGCCTTCGATGAGGGCGTGGCCGGTGAGCCGGGCGCCGCTCATGCCATAGGGATGGCCGACCGAGATGGCGCCGCCGTCGACGTTGAACTTAGCGGGGTCGATGCCGAGGCGGTCGCGGCAATAGAGCGCCTGCACGGCAAAGGCCTCGTTGAGCTCCCAGATGTCGATATCGGCGACCTTGAGCCCATGCTGCTTCAGCAGCTTGGGCACGGCGAAGACCGGACCGATGCCCATCTCGTCGGGCTCGCAGCCCGCCACTGCCATGCCGCGATAGATGCCGAGCGGCGCGAGGCCGCGCTTCTCGGCGAGCCGGCGCTCCATCACGACGCAGGCCGAGGCGCCGTCGGAAAGCTGGCTGGCATTGCCGGCGGTGACGAAGCCACCGTCGCGCACCGGCTTCAGCGAGGCCAGCCCCTGCGCCGTCGTCTCCGGCCGGTTGCCCTCGTCCTTCGCCAGCGTGACCACTTCGGTCCAGCTCTTGCTGCCGTCCTTGTCGGCCATCAGCTTCACCGTCTTCATCGGCGCGATCTCGGCCTCGAAGCGCCCGGCCTGCTGCGCCGCGGCGGTGCGCTGCTGGCTCGTCAGCGCGAAGGCGTCCTGCTGCTCGCGCGTCACCTGATAGCGCTGCGCCACGATGTCGGCGGTCTCGATCATCGTCATGTAGATGTCGGGCCGGTGCTCGACCAGCCACTCGTCGGCAAAGCGGTGCTTGTTCATGTTGTACTGCACGAGGCTGATCGATTCGACGCCGCCGCCCACCGCCACGTCGATGCCGTCGACCATGATGCGCTGCGCCGCGACGCTGATCGCCATCAGGCCCGAGCTGCAGAAGCGGTTGATCGTCTCGCCCGGCACCGTGACCGGCAGGCCGGCGCGGAGCGCCGCGTCGCGCGCGATGTTGTGGCCGGTGGCGCCTTCGGGATTGGCGCAACCGATGATCACGTCCTCGACCTCGCCGGGCTCGACCTTGGCGCGCTCGACCGCCTGCTGGATGACATGGCCCGTCATGCTGGCGCCGTGGGTGTTGTTGAAGGCGCCGCGCACCGCCTTGCCGATGGGCGTACGCGCCGTCGCGACGATGACCGCTTCTCTCATAGGCCTCTCCTCATGATTTTGCCGGCAGCCTTGCCCACGCCCTCCGGAGTGTCAACCCCTGCTGCACCGCTCTGGACGCGGCATCGGCTTCCGGGAAGAATGTGCGGCCCCGCCGCCCGCGAAAGGACCCACGCCGATGCGCCGATTTGCCGATGTCCAGGAACTCAAGACCGTTGTCGGCCAGGTGCTCGGCGAAAGCGAGTGGGTGACGATCAGCCAGGAGATGATCGACCGCTTCGCCGAGGCGACCGGCGACCATCAGTGGATCCATGTCGATCGCGAGCGCGCCAAGACCTCGCCTTTCGGCACGACCATCGCGCACGGCTTCCTGACGCTGTCGCTGGTCCCGCGGCTGATCGACGAGGTCTATCAGGTCGGCAAGGTCGCGGCGCGGCTCAATTACGGCTGCAACAAGGTGCGCTTCACCCAGCCGGTGCCGAGCGGCAGCCGCATCAAGGCACAGATCCGCCTCGCCGAGGTGGCGGAGACGCCCAAGGGCGTGCGCGTCACCTCGGAAGCCACCATCGCGGTCGAAGGCTCGGACCGTCCGGCCTGCATCGCCGAGTTGGTGGCAGTGGTGCTGCCGGAAAGCTGAGCCGTGCGACCGCTAAAATACCGGTAAAATCCGCGGCGATACTGCTCGCTTCCGGAGCTGCTCGACCCCACATTGCCAGGCATGGGCAATGCGATCGCCATCGCCGTTTCGGGCCTGACCGCCGCCAGCACCCAACTGAGCGCGACGGCGAGCAATATCGCCAATAGCCAGGACACCGCGCCGCTGACGCCGCAGCCGGGCCAGCCCAAGCCCTATCAGCCGATCCAGGTGACGCAGACCGCCACCGCCGGCGGCGGCACGGCGGCGGTACAGCAGCCGGTGACGCCGGCGAGCAACGCGATCTACGATCCGAACTCGCCTTTTGCGGACAGCAACGGCAACGTCGCGGCGCCCAACCTCGATCTGGCGCAGCAGACGGTCAGCCTCAACGCCACCGCCCTCTCCTACGACGCCAATGTCAAAGTGATGAGCGTGGCGCAGAAGATGCAAGGCTACCTCCTCAACATCTTCAGCTGAGTGCGACGCGCGCAGCGCGTCGTCGCTGGCCTATTCTTCCCGCGGCAGCGCGCTTTCGTGCCAGTGGCCGATGAGCCGTTGCGCCAGCCAGCCCAGCAGCGCGAAGATGGCGACCCCGGTCGCCGCCAGCAGCAGCAGCGCCGCGAAGAGACGCGGCATCTGCAGCCGGTAGCCCGCCTCCAGGATGCGCGAGGCCAGGCCGCTCTCGGTGCCGCCGGTGCCGGCGACGAATTCCGCCACCACCGCGCCGATGAGCGCCAGGCCGCCGCTGATGCGCGTCCCGGCAAGAAAATAGGGCAGCGCCGAGGGCAGGCGGAGATAGCGCAGCGTCTGCCCGCGCGAGGCGCCGTAGAGGCGGAAGAGATCGACGAGATTGCGGTCGGCGCTGTTGAGGCCGAGCGTGGTGTTGGCCACCACCGGGAAGAAGGCGACGATCCAGGCGCAGACCAGCAGCGACAGGAAGACCTGGTCCTTGAGCCAGATGATGATCAGCGGTGCGATCGCGACGATCGGCGTCACCTGCAGGATCACGGCGTAGGGGAAGAGACTGATCTCCAGCAGGCGCGACTGGGCGAAGAGGATGGCGAGCGCTCCGCCCAGGATCACCGCCGCGGCGAGCGCGGCGAGCGTGATGCGCAGCGTCACCAGCAGCGAGCCCAGCAGGCTCGGCCCGTCGCGCCACAGCGTCTCGGCGACCAGCAGCGGCCCCGGCAGCACATAGGACGGGATCTGACCGACCCGGACCAGCGCCTCCCAGCCGAACAGGAAGATCAGCCCCACCGCCAGCGGCGCCGCGACCCTGGCGATGCGTCCGTTCATGTCATCGCCTCGCTCAGCAGGGCGGAGATGCGCCGGCACTGCTCGGCATAGGCCGGAGCGGTGCGCAGCGCGCTCTCGCGCGGATAGGGAAGCTCGACCGGCAGGTCGGCGACGATCCGGCCGGGGCGCGGCGTCATCACCACCACGCGGCTCGACAGGAACACCGCCTCGAAGATGCTGTGGGTGACGAAGACCACCGTCCAATGATGCCGCTGCCACAGCCGCAGCAGATCCTCGTTCAGCCGGAAGCGGGTGAACTCGTCGAGCGCGGCGAAAGGCTCGTCGAGCAGCAGCAGCCGCGGCTCGGTGACGAGTGCGCGGGCGATCGAGACGCGCATGCGCATGCCACCCGAGAGCTGCCGCGGATAGGCTTGCTCGAACCCCTCGAGGCCGAGAGCGGCGAGCGTCTCGGCGATACGTTCGGCGACATCCTCGCGCCACTTGCCGGCGAGCCGCAGCGGCAGGTAGACGTTCTGCCAGACGGTCGCCCAGGGCATCAGCGTCGGCTCCTGGAAGACAAATCCCAGACGCTTCGCGAGATCGCTCTCGGCGACGACGCGCCCCGAGGAGGCCGGCACCAGTCCGGCGATGATGCGCAGCAGCGTGCTCTTGCCGCAGCCCGACGGCCCGAGCAGGCTGACGAAGCTGCCGGGAGCGACCGCGAGATCGATGCCGGCCAGCGCCTCGACGCCGCTGCGGAAGCGTTTGCCGACGCCGTCGAGCGCGATCATCGGCGCGCCGCTTCCCTCCCGCTCCATGGCGCGCCTATTTCTTGAGCGTCATGCCGACGCGCTTGTCGACGAAGCGCAGCGTATAGGCCTGATGGTAGTCCAGCGTCCTGGGATAGAGGCCCTGCGCCGCCATCACCGCGAAGAAATCGCGCCAGCGCGCCTCGCCCATCGTGCCGATGCCGGATTTTTCCGACGCGCCGCTGTCGACGATGCCATAGCCCTTGAGGCGCGCGACCGCATAGGCCAGAAGGGCGTCCGTCATCTCCGGATTGTCCTTCTTGATCAGCGCGTTCGCCGGCGCGGGATCGCCATAGAGATAGCTGTACCAGCCTTCGATGCTGGCGTCGACGAAACGCTGCACCAGGTCGGGGTTCTCCGCCGCCAGCCGGCGCGAGGTCTGGATGATCGAGGCGTAGCTGGAATAGCCGGCATCGGCGAGGAGGAAGACCAGCGGCTTTTCGCCCTGCTGCTCGACCAGGAAGGGCTCGCTGGTGAGATAACCCTGCTGCACCGCCTGCTTGTCGACCAGGAACGGCGCGACGTTGAAGGCATAGGGGCGGATCTGATCGTCGCTGTAGCCGAATTTCGCCTTTAGAAAGAGCCACCAGCCGACGCGGGTGTCGGCGCTGATCATGATCGGCTTGCCCTTGAGCGCGGCGAGGCTGTCGTTGCCGACGCCGCGATGGGCGAGGAGCACCGACGGGTCCTTCTGGAACATCGCCGCCACCGCCAGCATCGGGATGTTCTCGTTGACGTAGTTGAGCGCGATGAAGGAATTGGGCGCCTCGTTGAAGTCGAGCCGACCGGCGGCGAGCAGCTGCGCATGGTTCACCTGCGGCCCGCCCTGGCGCAGCGTCACCTCGATTCCGTGCCGGAGATAGATCCCGGTGGCGATCGCCTGATAGTAGCCGCCATGCTCGGCCTCGGCCTTCCAATCGGTGCCGAAGGTGACCTTGTCCAACGCCCGCGCCGGCGCGGCAAATGCCAAGGCGGCGCACAGCAGAACGGCAATTCGACCGCGCATCTCTCTCTTCCCCCCGCTCGGTTCCCCCGCTCTTCTAGCGCAGCTTGGCGCCCGGAGGAAACCGCGCCGTCGCCGCGGTTGCGGCCGATGCTTGCCGTCCCGCGGCGATCTCTCTACCATCGCGCGAGCGTCGTTTTGATCTTCGGGGCGGCCGTCGATGAGATGGAGAGGGCAGCGCAGGATCATCGCCGCTTGGCTCGGACTGATTGCGCTCGCCCTCCAGGTGGAGCTGCCGCTCCTCGTCGCGGTCGAGATTTCGCTCGCCTCTCGCGCCGCCGCGAACAGCGCCTTCGAGATCTGCGGCTACGGTCATGGTCGTGCGGCGGCGGGCGCGCCGGAGCGGACGTCCCACCATCAGCATCGCGACGGCGACGGCCTCTGCCCGATCTGCATCGCGCTCCATGCCGGCCCGGTCTTCACCGCCCCTGCCATCCTGGCGTTGCCGCTGCCGACGGCGCCGGCGATCGCGGCGGCAACGGCGGAGAGTCGCTCGGAGCCGCGTTTCGTCGCGCTCGCCGCCTATCGCTCGCGCGCCCCGCCGCTCGGCTGATCCCTGATGATCGTTCGGCCGCCGGACCGTCTCCGCGACGGCTCGGCGCGTTTGTCAGTCGAGGGGAGCCCTTCGATGAACCGCCCATATCCCGTGCTTGCCGCCGCGCTTGCCGGCGCGCTGCTGCCGTCGGCATCGGCCTTGGCCCATGGCTTTGCCGGCGACCGCTTCTTTCCCGCCACGATCCAGACCGACGATCCCTTCGTCGCCGACGAAGGCTCCCTGCCGACCGTCGCCAAGAACCCGACCGATGCGGCGGGCACCCAGTCCTACACGGTCGAGAGCGACCTCTCCAAGCGCCTCACCCCGAGCACCGACATCCTCGCCCAGTACGAGTGGAACTACTTCCAGCCGAGAGGCGCGCCCGCCCATTACGGCTTCGGCTCGCTACTCACGGGGCTGCAGTATCAGCTCTTCATCAACGCGCCGCACGAGGCGATGGCTCTCGTCGGATTGAACGAGATCTGGGGCCATACCGGGGCGGTCAATCAAGGCGGCGCTGCCAATTACACGACGATCGAGCCCGCGTTCGACTGGGGCAAGGGCTTCGGCGACCTGCCGGACTCGCTCTCGTGGTTCCAACCTCTCGCCGTCACCGGCAATCTGTTCGTCGATTTTCCGGCCCGCGTCAACAATGACGGCATGGTCAATCAGACCGTGTTCAACGCCGGCTTCGCCATCGAGTACAGCCTCGAATATCTGGAGCATCAGGTGAAGGATGTGGGGCTCAGCTGGCCGTTCGACCGCCTGATTCCGCTGGTCGAGATCACCAGCGCGACCCCGATCAACCGCGGCACGGTCGCCGGCTCGTCCTCGCCCTTCAACGGCTTCATCACCAACAATGAGGGACGCGCGACGACGGGGGTGATCGCCCCCGGCATCATCTGGTCGGGGCAGTACTACCAGATCGCCGCCGAAGCCGTCCTCCCCTACGGCGAGGGACAGGGCCACGGCGTCGGCGGGCTCATTCAGCTGCATTTCTACTACGACGACATCTTTCCCCAGAGCTTCGGCCGTCCGACCTTCGGAGACTGACATGCGCATCCTGATAGCGGCCTCGCTGCTGATCATTGTCGCGGCGCAAGCGGCCCGCGCTCATGCCTTTCTCGACCACGCCTCGCCGGCGGTCGGCAGCCGCGTGACGCAGGCGCCTGCCGTCGTCACGCTGTGGTTCACGCAGCAGCTCGAACCGGCCTTCAGCACTGTCGAGATCGTCGACGGGGGCGGCCGCCGCGTCGACCTGGGCCTGCAGGTCGACGCCACGGATCCGACCGTGCTGCATGTGGCGGTGAAGCCGCTGCCGCCCGGCACCTACCGGGTCGAGTGGCGCGTGGTTTCGGTCGACACGCACACCACGACGGGCCATTTCATCTTCGAGGTCGGTGGCTGAGCGCGGCGCGCGCGGGAGGTGCCTATGCAGAGTCTGTTGACCGTGGTGCGCGCGCTGCACTTCGCCTCGCTCTTCGCGCTGGCGGGCAGCCTCGCCTTCATGGCGCTCGTCGCCGCGCCGGCCTTTCGCCGCCATCCCGACGCGGCCGGCGCCGAGGATTTCCGCCGGCGCCTCTTCCGCCTGGCCTGGCTCGGCCTGGGGCTGGGCGTCGTCTCGGGGCTGCTCTGGCTCCTCCTCGAGGCGAAGAGCATGAGCGGGCGGCCGCTGGCCGACGCGTTCTCCGGACAGCTTCTCGGCACGGTGCTGAACCGCACCCATTTCGGGCATGACTGGGAGCTGCGCGGCGCGCTGGCGCTGCCCCTGGTCCTCGTCCTGCTGGTCGCCGCGCGCCGGCAAGCGGCCGTCGCGAACGCCGCCTTATGGGGCGCGCTGGGGTTGAGCGCGGCGGAGGTGGCGACGCTCGCCGGCGCCGGTCATGCCGCGGCGGGAACCGGCTGGGCCGGCTCGCTCCAGCTTGTCGCCGACGGGACGCATCTGCTGGCGGCGGGCGCGTGGGTGGGCGGGCTGGCGCCGCTGGCGCTGCTGCTCGCCGCGGCGCGGCGCAACGCACGCTCCGCTTGCGGCCGGGCGGCCTATGACGCGACGCGGCGCTTCTCCGCGCTCGGCCTGATCGCCGTCGCCGCGATCCTCGCGACCGGCCTGGTCAACAGCCTCTTCCTGGTCGGCACCGTCCCGGCGCTGCTCGGCACCGATTACGGCCATTGGCTGATGATCAAGGTGGCGCTGTTCGCGGTCATGGCGATCCTTGCCGCGATCAACCGGTTCTGGCACCTGCCGCAGCTGGCCGGGAAGGCCGCGCCGGCCGCCGCGCTGCGGCGGCTGCAGCGCAACGCGCTGGTCGAGGTCGGGCTGGGCGGCGCGGTGCTGCTGGTGCTGGGCGCACTGGGCACGATGCCGCCGGCGCTTCATTCCGAGCCCCGCTGGCCGCTGCCCTACCGCCTCAGCCTCGCGGCGATCGAGGCCTCGCCGCAGCTGCGGATCGAGGCGCTCGCCGCGCTCGCCGTCGCCCTGCTCGGCCTCGCCGCACTCGGCTATGCGCTGGTCCGTCCGTCCCAGCGCATGGCGCTGCTGATCGCCGGCGGGTTCATCTTTCTCACCGTCGGCTGGTGGCCGCTGCAGTTCATGCTGGTCGCCGCCTATCCCACCAGCTTCGCGCGATCGCCGGTGCCCTTCGCCGCCGCCTCGATCCTGCGCGGCGCGCGGGTCTATGGCGAGAACTGCGTCGCCTGCCACGGCGCCGGCGGCCGCGGCGACGGGCCGCTCGCCAAGGGCCTCGCCGTGGCGCCCGCCGATCTCACCGCAGAGCATATCTTCGGGCATAGCGACGGCGATCTCTTCTGGTGGATCAGCCGCGGCATTCCGACCGGGCCGATGCCCGGCTTCGCCGCGAGCGTGAGCGCGCAGGGCCGCTGGGACCTGATCAACTTCATCCGCGCCCGCGCCGGCGCGGCGCAGCCGAGCGCGCTGCTGCCGGGGGTGACGGCCGGCCCGGCGCCCTTGGCGCCCGACTTCGCCTTCGAGCGCGGCGGGCGGCAAGGCACGCTGCGCGAGGCGCTCGCCACGGGGCCCGTCCTCCTCGTGCTCTACCGCCTGCCCGGCGCGCTGGCGCGGCTGCGGCAGCTCGCGGGTCAAGAGCACCGGCTCGCCGCCGCCGGCCTGCGCCTGCTGGCGATCCCGATCGATCCCGCAGCGGCGGAGACCGACGCGGCCGGGCCGCTGCCCGATTTCGCGGCGAGCGCCGAGCCTGACGCGGCCGCGGCCTATGCGCTCTTCACCGGCGGCGATCATCCCGGCGATTGCGAGTTCCTGATCGGCGGCGCCGGCTTCCTGCGCGCGCGCTGGCGGGACGCGCCGCCGGACGAGGCCGCGCTGCTGACCGCGCTCGGCCGCCTCGCGGCGCTGCCGATGCACGCGCGGCCGGCGCATGTCCACGCCCATTGAGCTCGCCCGCCGCCTTCCCTAGGCTCGCCCGGCACGAGCCGGAGCAAGCGTCATGCCCTATGTCATCCAGACCTTCGACAAGCCCGACCACGCCCATATCCGCACCGCCACCCGCGCCGTCCATCTCGACTATCTCGAGCAGCACAAGGGCAAGCTGCTTGCCGCCGGCGCGATGCTGCACGACGACGGCTCGACCGGCGAGGGCGGGCTGCTCATCGTCGACACCGAGGACCGTAAGATCGCCGAGGAGTTCATCGCCAACGATCCCTTCACCAAGGCGGGGCTCTTCGCCAAGGTGACCGTGACGCGCTGGCGCAAGGCGTATTTCAACCTCCGGAACTGTCTCTGAACGCAAACCGCGACGCGGGCGGGAACATCGGCCGGCGGCGAGTGTTCGGAGAGGGTCGAGAGCCAGACCTGGAGGTTCGCCCATGACGAGGACATTTGCCAAGATCTTCCTCGCGCTGTTCCTGCTGACCGGTGTCGGCACGGTGCTGAGCGCGTGCAACACCACCGCGGGCTTCGGCGAGGATATGTCGAACGCCGGCGACGCCGTTACCAACAGCGCCGAGAAGAACAAGTAACCCAGCTTCCGCGCCGGGCAGAAGCCCCGCTCGCAGCTCCCTGCGGCGGGGCTTTTCTCGTCCGCTTCCCGTCGCCGCCGAGGCTCGAGCCGGCTAGCGATCCGGCTTGCCGCGCGGCGGCACCGAGCTGCCGGCGCGATTGGCGCCGGACGAGGCGATCGGCAGCTTCGACAGTTCTTGCACCTCGGCCAGATGCTGCTGCAGCATCGGCAGCGTGTGCTGCGCCAGCGCCCGCAGCACCGGCTCCTCGCCCGCCTGAAGCTCCCTCTCGAAGAGCGCGATGGCCTGCTCGTGGCCCTTGAGCTGCAGCGGAATGTACTGCTGGTCGAATTCGCGGCCGTTCAACGCTTGCAGCCGCGTCAGCGCGGCCTGATCCTCCTTGCCGGGCGCGGCGGGCGGCGTGTCGTAGCCCAGGCGCTGCGACAGGCGCTCGAGCGCATCGTTGATGGCGCCGTGATCGGTCACCATCCAGCGGCCGAACTCGCGCACCGCCGGCCCGGCGGCGCGCGTCATGGCGAGTTGCCCCATCTCGACCTCGCCCTTGCTGTCGGCGGCGGCCTGGCGCAGGAACTCGCGGTCCTGCGCGCTTTCCAGCCGCTGCCGCGGCGGCGTCATGCCGCCGCCCGAACTCGCGGGCGGCGCCTGCCCCGGGGATTGCGCCCAGCTCGGCGCGGCGATCAGCAGCGCAAGCACGACGGTGGCGGCAAGGCGTGATGTCATGGCGAGCCTCCGGCAGGTGACTATCCGTCGGCAACGGCGCCATCGCCGCGGTGTTCCGCGCCGGGCAGAGGCTTTTTTTCGGGAACGGTCGGGCTCCGGCGCGGCAGCGACCCGGGCCGTCCCCGGCAGGCGGAACTTGGGCCGGGGAAATGCGCGCCGCGGTGGAACCGGCGGTGAGGCCGCGCGTTGACCGGCCTACTGGCGGGAGGAACCCATGGTTGCACGATGGATGCTATGCGCCGCGCTGCTGCTGTCGCTCTCCACCCCGGCGCATGCGCTGTGCCGGGACGACCTCAAGGAGCTTCAGCCGCGAATCGATCGCCTGAAGAAAGCGAGTCCGGCGCGGTACGGCCTCGCCATCCAGTGGCTGGGCCGGGCGCAGGAGGCCGAACCCGGCAGCGAGGTCGAATGCCTCAACTTCGCCGCGCGCGCCCGCCGGGCGCTCATCGAGCAGATCCAGGAAGCCGCCGATTGCCTCGGCGCCAACGCCAGCCTGGCGCAATGCCGCGGCGGCGGCGGCGGCGTGCAGGCGGTGACCGCGACGGCTGCCGGCCTCGGCGGCGATGGCGGTTTCGGCGGCGTCAACGGCACGATCAACGCCTCGGCCGGCATGGTCGGCTCGGTGGGACAGACGAATCACGGCCAGGAAGCGACGGGAACCGACCGATAGGGCTTCGGCGGCCCGCCCACGGCCGCAGCGGTGAAGGGAGCGGCGCCGCCGATCCTTACAGGGCGTTAACTTGCCGCCGGCACCATTACGCCTCAGAACAGCAAGGCGTGGCCGGCTGGGGGGCAGCGATGCGGCAGCGATGGCGGTTGGTCGGGTTGGCGTGCCTGCTGGCCGCCGGCTGCGGGGTGGCGGGCGACGATTATGGCGGAGGTTACGGTTCATGGTATGATGCCCCATATTACCCCTGGTCCGGGGAGCCCTATGGCTGGGCTGGAACCGATGTCGGGGTGAGCGGGCTGGGCGTGTGGGGACTGGGCCCCTGGGGCGGCGGCGACTGGCATAGAGGCTGGGGCGGCTGGCATGGTGGGTGGCACGGCGGCTGGCATGGCGGTATGCATGCCGGCTGGCACGGCGGACGGGCCGGCGGCTGGCATGGCGGCGGCGGACACGGCGGTGGCGGCGGACACCACTGACCGGATGGCCGGGAACGGATGGCGAGACGGAGGCTGAGGCGATGAAGGTTCGGACCTTGTGGCTGGCGTTGTTCCTGGCGAGTTGCGCGGCCAATGGCATGGCCCAGCCGGCCTCGCCGCCCAGCGGCGACCTGAAGGCGGCGATCGCCGCCGGCCAGCGTGGCGATTACGACGAGGCGATCCGCCTCCTCGACCACGGCCTCGGCGCGCCCGGCCTGTCGAGCGAGGAGCAGGCCAAGCTGCTGCTCTATCGCGGCTTCGCCTATGATGAGGCCGGCAAGTACGACCGCGCGATCGAGGATTACACCAAGGTGCTCCACCTCAAGCCCGATGCGCTGCAGGTCTATTACCGGCGCGGCATCGCGCATCGCGAGAAGGGCGAATACGCGGCGGCGCTGGCCGATTTCGATACCGCGCTGGCGCCGGGCGCCAAGCCCGCGCCGGGCGCTCGGACGCCGCCGGACTGGCCCTTCGTCCATGGCGACCGCGGCGTCGTCCGCTTCGCCACCGGACGCTTCGCCGAAGCGGCGCAGGATTTCGCGCGGGTGGTGGCGCTCGACCCCAGCGATCAATACGGCATCCTCTGGCTGCACATCGCGCTGAGCCGCGAGGGCAAGCCCAACGCGCAGGAATTCGCGCGCCAGGCCGCCGCGGCACCGGCCGACGAATGGCCGCAGCCGCTGCTCTCGCTCTTCCTCGGCAAGGCCACGCCCGACCAAGTGCGCCAGGCGGCGGCAGCGGGCGAGGCGGAGGCGCGGCAGAATCAGGAATGCGAGGCCAATTTCTTCCTCGGCGAATACGCCCTCGTCCATGGCGACGCCAAGTCAGCGACGCCGCTGCTCAAGCAGGTGGTCGACGCCTGCACTCCCAGCCTCGGCGTCCATGCCGGCGCCGCGGGCGAGTTGGCGAGGATCGGGAAGTAGCCGGCGAGGCGGTCGGCACCGAGACTTCTTGCGGCAGACCTCGCCGTTACGGCGGAAGCGCGGCCCCGGGCGCCGCCAGCCGGCGCGGCGCGCACGGCACTGATGCGATCGCCGTCGCATCCCCCCGCGACGATCGCGGTCGATGCGGCGCCCGGCGTCGAGATCGCCGATGACGCGATCGACCCGAACGGCCGGGATCGGCAATCGTCGCGGACGAGTACGTAGAGATACGTATACGCGGCTTAGGTTTCTTTTAAGCCTGTGACTTCGTAATTGCCGAGCAGCCATTCGGATCGTCGCCGCCGGAGGATGCGGCGGCCGGCGACCTGTTCCACCAACCGTCCGCGGCGCGCGTCGCCAAGGAGAATTCCCCATGAACGGATCTGTCAACGATCGGCTATCGGCGGGCGACCGCGCGCCGGTCTTCTTCGGCATCACGGCGAAAGGATCGCTCTACGCCTTCGAGGAGCAGGCCGGACGGGCGGTGGTGATGATCCTGGCGCGGAAGCTGGCCGCCCCGGGGCTGATACCGCTGCTCGCCGCCTTCTCCGCGCGCGCCGACGAGCTTGCCGCGCGCCAGGTCGATCTGGTGGCGCTGATCGGCGAAGACGTCGAGGCGGTCTTCGAGTTCAATTTCAGCCATCCCAGCCGCGCCACCCTGGTCGGCTCGCTCAACAACTTCCTGGACCGCATCGGCCTCGACGCCGAGGCGCCGGAAGTGCTGATCCTCGACGGCAATCTGCGGGCGGCCGGGCGCATCGGCGCCGGCGACGTCGAGAGCATGGTCGCGGCCACGCTGGCCACCGTGAACCGGCTGCCCGGCGAAGCGCCGCGCGATGTCTGGGCGCCGGCCCCGGTGCTGCTCCTGCCCAATCTGCTCGACCCCGAGCTCTGCCGCGAACTGATCGAGATGCATCGCACCGGCGCCAGCTTCGACAGCCCGGTGCTCACCACCGACGCCCAGGGGCGGCCGCAGCACAAGCTCGACTACACCTACAAGAAGCGCCGCGACCTGCTGCTCGAGCGCGATCATCCGATGCATGTGCGGATCACCGATATCCTCCTGCGGCGCTGCATTCCCGAGATCAAGCGGGTGTTCCAGGTGGACGCCCGCCACACCGACCGCCTCCTCATCGCCTGCTATCCCGGCGATGGCGGGCATTTCCGCCGGCATCGGGACAATCGGCCGGAGATCGTCGCCTTCCGCCGGTTCGCCCTGTCGATCAACCTCACCCTCAGCGCGGACGGCTACGAGGGCGGGTTCCTGCGGCTTCCCGAGTTCAACGCGCATCATTATCGCTGTCCCACCGGGGCCGGGCTGATCTTCTCCGTCGCCCTGCTGCACGAGATAACCCCGGTGCTACGCGGCGACCGCTACGTCCTGGTGACGCACCTGCATGACGATGAGGGCGAGGCGCAATGGCGGGCGATGCGCCAGAACCTGGCAGCGGCGGCGCCAAGCGCGCCTTTGGTCATGGCGTAAATCCGCCCGCCGCTCGATCGAACGCCAGGATGCGACAGGCCGGCGCCGCGCGGCGATGCGCCCGATCACGCGGAAAACCATGCCCCCGGCGGCGGCGGATTGCGGACGGAGGTGACGGCTCAAACGCGATTGGAAAACCTCGACTCGCTCCGTCTCCCGGGCGATCATGGCGCCTCGGGTAAAAATCGGAACAATATTGGACCGGCCCCATGCTTGACGCAGCCGCCTACCGCGCCGGCGAAGCTACCGCGAAACGGGCGATCGCCAGTTGGCGCCTTGCCAACGTCAACGATCCCTATGTCTTCCAGAACCAGGGCTTTCCCGTCCGGACCGAGTCCTTCCTTGATCTCGCGCAGATCCTCGACACGATGCAGGAGGAGCGCTTCGATTTTTACATGGGGGAGCTTGGCGGCTTTACCGACGAGGAGACGACGGAGTTCGTCGAGGTCTGCCTGGATTACATCGATTTCTATCTGAAGGTCTTTCAGCGAGAGCGCGTCGTCATCCCGCTCTCCACCATGATCGCTCATTTCGTCATCTACAAGAAGCTGTGCGGATACAGGCCGCGGTTCCGCAGACTGCTCGAGCTGGGACCCGGCTGCGGCTATCTGAGCTTCTTCCTGCGCCATCACCAAGGGCTTGAAGATTATTCCCAGGTGGAGTCGACCGAGAGCTTCTACCTGCTGCAAAGCCACATCAACACGCACATCTTCGGTTCGCGCTTTGCGGAACACGCGATTTCGCGGGCGGCGTTCGACGATCACAATGCCTTTATCCCGACGCTGAAGTGGCATAATGCTTTCCACTACGAGCAACAGAAGCTCATCGATGTCCGCAGAGACGCGGTTTGCAACCATTACCCGTGGTGGCGGCTGGGCGACGTCGCGGCAAAGCGCTACGACATCGTTACCTCCAACGCCAACCTGAACGAATTCAGCCGCGAAGCCCTGTTCCAATATCTCTCGTTGATTCGCGACGTGCTGGCCGATGACGGCGCCATCGTTGCGCAATGCCTGGGCGGCGGTCCGCCGTCCTATGACAGCGTCTTCGCGAATATGAAGCAGGCGGGGTTCGTGCCGGCGGCGCTGGTTACCGGCAACAATACGCCGGGCCGGGTCTTCATCGTGGCGAACGCCGTCTTCGTCGGCGAGAAGCATCCGCTCTATGATCGATACGCGGATGCCGCGCCCAAATTCCCCAGCCTGGACCGCGGGCTCGATTTCGTGAACCGGATGTATTTCATCAACGAGGAGCGGAAAGCCGATCGGCGCATCCGGTCCGCGACCGACATCCTCGACATGATCGTCGATCGCGTCGAGTCCGCTCCGCGATAACGGAACGGCGACGCTTTCCGGCGACAACTCGGCGGCGTCCAGGGCAAGGGGCGGAGAGCAAGCCGGGAATCAGATGCACGCTGACCGCAAATACGCCGCACTAAAGTCGGCCGGCGGGCGTTGGCGCATCAAAGGTCGTCAGGCCGAAGGCCGGTGTGTTTCACGACCCGCAAACCGCGCCCGACCTGGGCTGAAGCAGTTCCCGCTCAGTCATGGCAGTGGCTCTCCGCCACGTCATGGCGCGGCAAGCTGCAACTCGTCGAAGAACGCCGCGATGCGTTGGCGCCGCTTGTCCGGTTGCCGGAGCTGGCACCCGGCGCATCGCCGGACGAGTGACCGCAGACTGTCGGGCCGCGTCCGCCGAGAGCCGGCGCCGCAGCAGGTTCACGCCACCTCATACTTGGTCACGAGGCTTTCGAGCGGGATGCCGATCGCCGGGGCCATGAAGGATGCGGCCGGGGGCGCCGGGGTCGTGAAGCCGCGCGGCTGCCTCGCCGGGGACGGCGTAAAGCAATACTTGACGTTCCTCCTCTAGGATTATCTTTCCTCACGTGATACGCACTTTCCGCAGCAAGGCACTCCGCGCCTATTTCGAGACCGGAAAGGCCGGCGGGTTGAGCTTACAGAACCTGGCGCGCGTGGGGCACATGTTGCGGGCATTGGATGCCGCCGCGCGGCCCGAGCACCTGAACCTGCCGGGCTACCATTTCCATGCCCTGCACGGCGAGCGGCGGTGGTCGATTCGGGTCACCGGCAATTGGCGGATCACATCCGGATGGGACGGCGCCGACGCCATCGACGTGGATTTGGAGGATTACCACTGATGAGCAAGCGGACGGTCAAGCGGGGACTCCCGGCAATGCATCCCGGCGAGCTGCTGCGCGAGGATGTGGTGCCGGCCCTTGGGCGTCCGCGTGCCGAGATCGCGCGCCTCCTGGGCGTGTCTCGACAGACCTTGCACTCGATCCTGACGGAGCGCGCGCCGGTGACGCCCGAGATGGCACTGCGGCTCGGCAAACTGTGCGGCAACGGTCCCGAGCTATGGCTCAATCTGCAATCCCGCTTCGACCTTGAGCGGCTGAGCAAGGCCAAGCGCGCCGAGATCGCCGCGATCCCGACGCTCGCGTCGGAGTGACCGAGGATCGGCGGACTGCATGGCAAATGTGCTGAGAACGTCCGTCCAACTCCGGGAGTTGGACAGTTCGAGCTTCGCTCATCAAGGCGGCGCGCCGCCCCCTTGGTGGGCGCACCAGGGCTCGAACCTGGGACCCGCTGATTAAGAGTCAGCTGCTCTACCAACTGAGCTATGCGCCCCCCGTCGGGGAGGCGGCTATATATCAAGCGGCCGCGGGCTTGTCGAGACCGCGCACGGGCGGGACGGCAATGTCTCCGTCCGCGTCGACGAGCACTGCCCGCCGCACCTCCGCCGGTCTATCCCGGTGGCTCAGGGACGGGAATGATTGACGGGGAACCAGCGGGAAACCTCCTTGCCGGAGGCGTCGAGAACGACGAAGCCGTCGGGCGGGTCGTCCGGATGCATCGCCTTCATCTTGCCCAGCCGGGCTTTCGCGGAGGCGATCACCGCAGCCAGGCTGTCGCTCTTGCTGACTTCTTTCTGCACCACGCCGTGCGGTTCCTTGCCCCGGTTGATCGCCCATTCGACGCTGAACATCCCAGCCCATCCCTTTGCCAAGCCTCGCGCCGAGCATAGAGGAACGAGAGCGGCGACGCGAACCGCCGTCGACGGCCGTTGCAGGATCCGGTTTAGCCGTCGCTCTCGCTGAAGCGGCCGATGCGGGTGTCGCGGTGGACGTAGACGCTCATCAGCAGGCCCATGCCGAACATCACCGTCAGCATAGCGGTGCCGCCATAGGAGATCAGCGGCAGCGGCACCCCCACCACCGGGATCAGCCCCATCACCATGGCGATGTTGATGAAGACGTAGAGGAAGAAGTTGACGGTGATGCCGAGTGCCAGCAGCCGGCCGAACTGGTTGCGGCAGCGGAAGGCGATGGCGAAGCCGTAGATGAAGACGAGGCTGTAGAGCGCCAGCAGCACCAGCCCGCCCACCAGCCCCCATTCCTCGGCCAGCATGGTGAAGATGAAGTCGGTCTGCCGCTCCGGCAGGAAGGAGAGATGCGCCTGCGAGCCCTGCAGGAAGCCCTTGCCGAAGACGCCGCCGGAGCCGATGGCGATCTTGGACTGGAGGCTGTGATATCCGGCGCCCAGCGGGTCGCTCTCGGGGTCGAGGAAGGTGTAGATGCGGTTCTTCTGGTAGTCGCGCAGGAAGCGCCAGGCGACCGGCACCGCGCCGGCGCCGCCGGCCAGCACGATGGCGAATTTCCACCAGCGCACGCCGGCCAGGAAGAACATGGCGCCGCCGCTCATCACCAGCATCATCGCGGTGCCGAGATCGGGCTGCTTCAGCACCAGCACCGCCGGCACCAGCACCAGCACCAGCGGCCAGACCAGCCGCGTCGGCCGGCCGATCTCCTCGGGCGGAACGCCGTGGAAATAGCGCGCCAGCACCAGCACCAGCGCGATCTTCATCACCTCGGACGGCTGCAGCTGGATGATACCGAGATCGATCCAGCGCTGCGCCCCCATGCCGAGCCGGCCGTGCAGCATGACGAACAGCAGCAGCACCATCGCGACGCCATAGAAGACATAGGCCGAGTGGTATCTGAGCCAGAAGCGGACGTCGATCATCGCCACCCCCAGCATGATGGCGAGGGAGACGCCGTAGCGCAGCGCCTGCTTGGCGGCCCAGGGTTGCCAGCTGCCGTTGGCGGCGGAATAGAGCGTGGCGAATCCCACCCCGGCCAGCACGGTCAGCAGCAGCACCAGGCCCCAATTGATGTTGCGCAGCTTCTCGGCGAAGCTCGGCTGCGGCCGGCCGAAATCGAAACTGTTGGAAAGCGCCATCGCCTGTCGCCTTACAGCAGGTTTCCGCTGGAGAGGCGCCCTGCGTCCTTCGGCTGCTCGCTATGCTCGCGCGCAGGAAGAGGTGGTTTTCTTCGTGCCATCTGCAATCTACCTCATCCTGAGCTTGCGCCCGAAGGGCGCATGTCGAAGGACGCACCGGCGTCCATGCAGCGGAAGCATCCCCTACCCCTGTGCCACGGTGGTGCTGGGGGGGCCGAAGGGGTGGTCGGGGAGCTTGCGGGCGGGGTCGCGCTTCTGCGCCTCGCGCAGCAGGTCGCGGCAGATCGGCGCCGCCACGACCGAGCCGCCGCCGGCGCTGGCACCGCCATGTTCGACCACCACGGCGCAGACGTAGCGCGGCTGGTTCACCGGCGCCAGCGAGATGAAGAGGGCGTGGTCGCGGTCCTTCCACGGCACGTCCTTGATCTTGCGCAGGCCGTGCTCGCGCTCGGCCTGGCTGATGTGGCGAACCTGCGAGGTGCCGGACTTGCCCGCCATCTGCAGCCCGGGTTCGGTGATGCGCGCGGCGTAGGCGGTGCCGCCCTGCTCGTTCACCACCGCGTTCATGCCGTCGAGCACCAGCGCCACGTCCTTGGCCGCGACCTGCAGCGCCGGGAAGGCGATCTTGGCCTCGCCCGGCGGCTGGCGCATGATGCCGGCCTCCCGCACCAGATGCGGCAGCACGACGCGGCCGGTGGCGAGCCGCGCGGCGTAGGTCGCGAGCTGCAGCGGCGTCACCAGGTCGAAGCTCTGGCCGATGCCGGCGCTCAGCGTCTCGCCCTGCTGCCACTTCTCGCCCTTGACCGCGAGCTTCCAGCTCGTCGTCGGGACCAGCCCGGCCACCTCGCCGGGAATGTCGATGCCGAGCTTGCCGCCGAGGCCGAAGCGCTTGGCCATGTCGGCGATGCGGTCGATGCCGACGCGGCGCGCTACCTCGAAGAAGTAGACGTCGCAGGAATGCTTGATGCCGTTATGCAGGTCCATGCTGCCATGGCCGCCATGCTTCCAGCAGTGGAAGACGCTGTTGCCGAGCTCGTAATGGCCGGGGCAGTTGACATGGGTGTCGGGGGTGATGACCCCGGCCTCGAGCGCCGCCAGCGCTACGATCGGCTTGAAGGTCGAGCCCGGCGCGTAGGTGCCGCTGATCGCCTTGTCGCTGAGCGGGTGGCGGGGGTCGTCCTTCATGCTGTCGTAGAGCGCTGCGAAATTGCTCGGGTCGTAGCCCGGCATCGAGGCGAGCGCCAGGATCTCGCCGGTCCAGGCGTCCATCACCACGCAGGCGGCGCTCTGCTCCGCCTGGCAGCGGCGCGCCGCCATGTCCTGCAGCGCCATGTCGAGGGTGAGCACGATCTCCTGGCCGGCGATGCCGTCCTCGCGCGCCAGCTCGCGCACGACGCGGCCGAAGGCGTTGACCTCGACCTGGCTGGTGCCGGCGCTGCCCCGCAGCTCGAGGTCGTAGGCCTTCTCGACGCCGTTCTTGCCGATGCGGAAGCCCGGCAGCTCCAGCAGCGGATCGTCGCCGAGCTGCTTCAGCTCCTCTTCCGAGACGGCGCCGACATAGCCCAGCACGTGCGAGGCGGATTCGCCGAAGGGGTAGAAGCGGGTCAGCCCCTGCTCGATCGACACGCCCGGCAGCTCCAGCGTGTTGACCTCGATGCGCGCCATCTCGTCCCAGCTCAGATCCTCGCGGATGGTCACCGGCACGAAGCGATGCTTGCGCTGGATGTCGCGGTGGACGCGGCGGCGGTCGATATCGGTGATCGGTACCAGGGTGGCGACGGCGTTCAGCGTCGAATCGATGTCGCCGGCCTGTTCCGCCACCAGCACGACGCGGTAGGTCAGCTGGTTGTCGGCGAGCGGCACGCCGAAGCGGTCGACGATGCGGCCGCGTGGCGGCTCCACCAGGCGGATGCTGATGCGGTTCTCGTCGGCCAGCATGACGTAGCGGCCGGCCTGGACGACCTGCAGGTAGTACATGCGCCCGGCGAGCGTCGCGAGCAGCGCCACCTGCGCGCCGCCGAGGAGCACGGCGCGGCGGGTGAGCAGCTTGGCCCGGTTGTTCTCGCGCTGCATCGGCTCAGACCCGCATCAGGAAGGCGCGCTGCGCCCGCGCCAGCAGATAGCTCCCGGCCGGGAAGCTCGCCACCGTCAGCGCCGCCTCGAAGACGAAGGGACGCACGCCGAGCACCGCGCCATGCAGCAGGCTGACCAGCGCCCATTCGAAGATCACCACCGCGGCCATGGCGCCGAGGAATCCCGCCCACAGCACCGGGAACAGGCGGTTGATGAAGAAGCGGCGCTGCCCCATCAGCACCGTGCGCGTCAGCAGCAGCGACAGCGCCGAGGTGCCGACATAGGGCGTGCCGTTCAGGAGATCGAGCAGCAGGCCGGCGACGAAGACGGCGATCGGCGGCAGCAGGTCGGGGCGATAGATCGTCCAGTGGAACACCGCCATCAGCGCAAAGGCCGGCGTCACCACCGCGAAGCCCGGGATGTGCAGCGGCACGACCGAGAGCAGGACGAAGAGCAGCGTGGTGAGCGACGGGACGAGCTTGTTGGGGAAGCCGCCGGCTTCGCGCTGGAACAGCGCCATGCGCATCGGCGGCCTCAGCGAACCGGGTCGGGAACGACGACCCTGGCGCCCCGCGCCGCCCGCGGCAGCGGCATGGCATTCTGCGGCAGCACGCCGCCGAGCCCGAAATCGACGATGCGGACATACTCCATCCGCGACAGATCGGCATAAGGCTCGACGCGGATGATGCCGCTATCGACCGAGGCCACCACCCCCACCGGCACGCCCGGCGGGAAGATGCCGCCCGAGCCGTCGGTGACGATGCGCTCGCCGGGCTTGGCGGTGACGTTGATCGGGAGATAGAGCAGACGCGGCTGATCGGAATTGTCGCCCGCCATCACCGCCCGCTCGCGCGAGCTGTCGAGCATCACCGGGATGTGCGAGTTGAGGTCGGTCAGCAGCAGGATGCGGGCGGCGCGGCCGCCGACCTCGGCGACGCGGCCGACCAGCCCCTCGCCGGTCACCGCCGCCTGGCCGCGGGTCACGCCCTCGCGGCCGCCGGCGCTCACCAGCACGCTGCGGGCGAAGGCGCCGCCGGAATCGGCGATGATCTGCGCCGAGATGAAGCGCGGCGCGCCTTCGGGCACGAATTTCGTGAGATCGCGCAACCCGGCATTCTCGGTCTCCAGCCGGCGCGCCACGTCCTGCCATTGCAGCAGCCGGGCATTCTCCTCGCGCAGCCGCTCGTTCTCGCGATAGAGATCGAAGACGCCTTCGACATGCCGCACGCCCGAGGCCATGGTCGCCACCGGCTGGGCCAGCGCCTCCAGCAGCGGCGCGGCGGCATCGGCGATGACCACGCGCAGCCGGTCGAACAGCAGCACGTCGGCCTTGCCGAGGACGATGAACATCATGGACAGAAGGACCAGGAACGGCACGACGGCCCGCTGAGCCATCGCTCTGACCGGGGCTGTCAGCCTGTCAACCGCTCCCGAACGTTCCCGCACGTTGCCTGCTCCACTTGGCCGGCCCCGCCCCGCCGGCTCTCTCAACCTTTAATGATCTACTTGAAGTTTTACATCGAAATGGGGGGCTAGTACATGCTGATTAGAACGTTTTTTAGGGTTTTCATTTCTTCCAGCGCCCGTCCGGTGCCGAGCGCCACGCACGAAAGAGGGTCGTCGGCGATCGAAACGGGCAGGCCCGTCGCATGCCTCAGGACGTAGTCCAGATTCCCCAGGAGCGCCCCGCCCCCCGTCAGCACGATGCCCTTGTCGACGATGTCGGCGGCGAGCTCCGGCGCGGTGTGCTCGAGCGCTACCTTGACCGCCTCGACGATGGCGCCCACCGGCTCGGCGAGGCTCTCGGCGATCTGCCGCTCGCTGATCACGATCTCCTTGGGCACACCGTTCATGAGGTCGCGGCCCTTGATCTCCATCACCCGCCCCTCGCCATCCTCGGGCATGCAGGCGGAGCCGATCTCCTTCTTGATCCGCTCGGCGCTGCTCTCGCCGACCAGCAGGTTATGATTGCGGCGGATATAGGCGATGATCGCCTCGTCCATCTTGTCGCCGCCGACGCGCACCGAGCGCGAATAGACGATGCCGCCCAGCGACAGCACCGCGACCTCGGTGGTGCCGCCGCCGATGTCGACCACCATCGAGCCGGTCGGCTCGGTGACCGGCAGACCGGCACCGATCGCCGCCGCCATCGGTTCCTCGATCAGGAAGACGCGCCGGGCGCCGGCGCTCTCCGCCGATTCCTGGATGGCGCGGCGCTCGACCGCGGTCGAGCCCGAGGGCACGCAGACGATGATCTGCGGGCTCGCGAAGCTGCGGCGGTTGTGCACCTTGCGGATGAAGTGCTTGATCATCTCCTCCGCCACCTCGAAATCGGCGATGACGCCGTCGCGCAGCGGTCGGATGGCCTGGATGTTGCCCGGCGTGCGGCCCAGCATCATCTTGGCCTCGTCGCCGACGGCGAGGACCTGCTTGCGGCCCTTGACCTGGGCGATCGCCACGACCGAGGGCTCGTTCAGCACGATGCCGCGGCCCTTCACGTAAACGAGCGTGTTGGCCGTGCCGAGATCGATCGCCATGTCGGCGGAGAGCATACCCAACAGGTTTCCAAACATGTTCTCTATTGATCCGGTGGTTGGGATTGCGACAAGGTACTTTTCCTTTTGTCAGGATGCGGCCCCAAGGGACCGCTCCCTTCGACCCTTGCTCCCGTCACGCCGACATGGCGGCGGGAGCGGTTTTTGCTCTCTTGGTCAAAAGCTTGTTCAAGGCGTGGATATAGGCGCGGGCGGAGGCGACCAGCGTGTCGGGGTCGGAGCCCTGCCCGTTCACCGACTTGCCGCTCTCATCGAGCCGCACCGTGACTTCGGCCTGCGCGTCGGTGCCCTCGGTCACCGCATGCACCTGATAGAGCTGCAGGCGCGCGGCGTGGGGCACCATCTGCTTGATGGCGTTGAAGGTGGCGTCCACCGGGCCGTTGCCGGTGGTCTTCGCGGCATGGCGCTCGCCGTCGATGTCGAGTTCGAGCTCGGCGCTCTGCGGCCCCTTGGAGCCGGCGATCACCTGCAGCGAGACGAAGCGGACGCGGTCATGGCCGCGCACGACCTCGTCGTCGACCAAGGCCACGATGTCCTCGTCGTAGACGTCCTTCTTGCGGTCGGCGAGATCCTTGAAGCGGCGGAAGGTGTCGTTGACGGCGTTGTCGCCGAGATCGAAGCCCAGCTCCTTGAGCTTCATCTTGAAGGCGTGGCGGCCGGAATGCTTGCCCATCACCAGGCTGGACTTGGTCAGGCCGACCGATTCCGGGGTCATGATCTCGTAGGTGCCGGCGTGCTTCAGCATGCCGTCCTGGTGGATGCCGCTCTCATGGGCGAAGGCGTTGGCGCCGACGATCGCCTTGTTGGGCTGGACGACAAAGCCGGTGATGGCGGAGACCAGCCGCGAGGCGCGGGTGATCAATTCGGTCTTGACCCCGGTGGCATAGGGGAGGACGTCGTGGCGCGTCTTGAGCGCCATCACGATCTCCTCCATCGAGGCGTTGCCGGCGCGCTCGCCGAGGCCGTTGACGGTGCATTCGACCTGGCGCGCGCCGGCGCCGATCGCCGCCAGCGAATTGGCCACCGCGAGGCCGAGATCGTTGTGGCAATGGACCGAGATCACCGCCTTGTCGATGTTGGGCACGCGCTCGAACAGCATGCGGATGAGCGCCGCGAACTCCTCCGGCACGGCATAACCTACCGTGTCCGGGACGTTGATGGTGCGGGCGCCGGCCTTGATCGCGCTCTCGACGGTGCGGCAGAGGAAGTCGTGCTCGGTGCGCGAGCCGTCCTCGCAGGACCATTCGACGTCGGGGCAGAGGTTGCGCGCGTGGGTGACGCTGTCGATCACCGCCTGATGCACCTGCTCCGGCTCCATCTGGAGCTTCCATTTCATGTGCAGCGGCGAGGTCGAGATGAAGGTGTGGATGCGCGGGCGCGCCGCGTGCTGCACCGCTTCCCAGGCGCGGTCGATGTCCATGCGCCCGGCGCGGGAGAGGCCGCAGACGGCCGAGCCCTTGACCAGCTTGGCGATCTCGCGCACCGCCTCGAAATCGCCGTTGGAGGCGATCGGGAAGCCGGCCTCGATGACGTCGACGCCCATCTCCTCGAGCAGCAGGGCGATCTTGATCTTCTCGTCGAGATTCATCGACGCGCCGGGCGACTGCTCGCCGTCGCGCAGCGTGGTGTCGAAGATGACGACGCGGCTGCCGGACGGTCCGGCGGCGGCGGTGCGGGTCGTGGTAGCGCTCATCGCGCAAATCCTCTCGTTCTGGAGCAGCGGGGCGGCTGTGACGACGAAAGCCCCCTGAACGCGGCGCGCCCCGACGGGACGCGACTGCGTTCAGGGGCGGCTAAGTCGCAACGCCCCATCACTCCCCCGCAGAGCCAGGAGACCACGGACCCCCGGCAGCGCACAGGCGTCGACGGCCCGGCGCTGCTGCGCCCGGTTCCGCCTGCTCCATGCCGCCTTGCCGATCATCTCGCTCGCTTGCCCTGCTGGCCTCCAACCCCCTCGGGCTGGTGCCCTACCTTGCGCCCCCGCGCCTTAACATTCCCTTAAAGTTAACGGCGCAACGCAGGGGTATCTTTATCGCCTTTTGGCCAGTCCCCGCAAGGTTTTCCCGCGCGACGCGAAGCGTCGTCGCGAGCGGGTGCCAGCGGGTGCTCTCGCAACCGCGAAAGCCCGCACCGCCCGGACTGGCCGCGACGCCCCCTCACCCCTCCGGCGCTTAGCGCCGAGCCCCTCGTCGATCCGCTTCGCGGCTCGCCCCCCAGGGGAGAGGGACCGAAAGCGCTCGGCGATCTCCCTCTCCCCCTTGCGGCAGAGGGTCGGGGTGAGGGGTAGCAGCGCGGCTAGCCCGCACCGTGCGGGCTCTCGCGGTTGCTGGCGCAACCGCTGGCGTCCGCCAAAAACTGGCGCGACGCGCTAGTTTTTTGCCTTGTCCACCAGGCGGTTCTGCGAGATCCAGGGCATCATGGCGCGGAGCTTCTCGCCGACCTTCTCGATGTCGTGCTCGGCGGCGCGCCGGCGCATCGCCTTGAAACTGGCCTGGCCGGCGGCGTTCTCCAGCACCCAGTCGCGGGCGAATCGGCCGGACTGGATGTCGTCGAGCACCCGCTTCATCTCCGCCTTGACCGCGTCGTTGATGATGCGCGGCCCGCGCGTGTAGTCGCCGTATTCCGCGGTGTTGGAGATGGAATAGCGCATGTTCGCCATGCCGCCCTCATACATGAGGTCGACGATCAGCTTGACCTCGTGCAGGCACTCGAAATAGGCCATCTCCGGCGCGTAGCCCGCCTCCACCAGCGTCTCGTAACCGGACAGGATGAGCTGGGTGAGGCCGCCGCAGAGCACGCTCTGCTCGCCGAACAGGTCGGTCTCGCATTCCTCCTTGAAGGTGGTCTCGATCACCCCGGCGCGGCCGCCGCCGATCGCCGAGGCATAGGAGAGCGCGATCTCGAGCGCATTGCCCGACGGGTTCTGGTCGACCGCGACGAGACAGGGAACGCCGCCGCCGCGCTGGTACTCGGAGCGGACGGTATGGCCGGGCCCCTTGGGCGCGATCATGAAGACGTCCATGTCGGCGCGCGCCTCGACCAGCTTGAAGTGGATGTTGAGGCCGTGGGCGAAGGCGAGCGCCGTGTCGGGCCGCATGTTGGCCCGCAGGTCGTCGGTGTAGAGCTTCGCCTGCAGCTCGTCGGGGGTCAGGACCATCACCACATCGGCCCATTTCGCGCCGTCGGCCGGGCTCATCACCTGGAATTTGGCGCTCTCCGCCTTCTTGGCCGAGGCCGAGCCGGGCCGCAGCGCCACGCGCACGTCCTTGACGCCGCTGTCGCGCAAATTCATGGCGTGGGCATGGCCCTGGCTGCCATAGCCCACGACGAGCACCTTCTTGCCCTTGATCAGGTTCACATCGGCGTCGCGATCGTAATAAACACGCATGTGGGCTGCTCCCTTGATTGGCAAACTCAGAACCGCGCCGCGCCGCGCGAGATGGCGACGACCCCGGTGCGCGACACGTCGACCAGGCCCAGCGGTACCATCAGGTTGATGAAGGCGTTGAGCTTCTCGGTCGAGCCGGTCATCTCGAAGACAAAGCTCTCGATCGTCGAGTCGATCACCCGGGCGCGGAAGATGTCGGCCAGCCGCAGCGATTCGATGCGCTTCTCGCCGGTGCCGGCCACCTTGATCAGGGCGAGTTCGCGCTCGACATGCGGCCCCTCGGCGCTCAGATCGCGCACGGCATGGACCGGAACCAGGCGCGAGAGCTGCGCCTTGATCTGCTCGACGATCATCGGCGTGCCCGAGGTGACGACGGTGATCCGCGACAGGCTGTTGGCGCGGTCGGTCTCTGTCACCGTCAGGCTCTCGATGTTGTAGCCGCGGCCGGAGAACAAGCCCACGACCCGGGCGAGGATGCCGGGCTCGTTGTCGACGAGCACGGCGATGGTATGCTTCTCGATGGCGCTCAAGGCAGGACTCCGAAGCGAAAGGTTGCCGGCGGGATCAGACGAGGACCATGCCCTCTTCCGATACCGGCCCCGCCGCCTTCTTGTCCTCGGGCCCGAGCAGCATCTCGTTATGCGCCGCGCCCGAGGGGATCATCGGGAAGCAGTTCTCGTGCTCATCGACCGCGACGTCGACGATGACCGCCTTGTCCACCGCCAGCATCTCCTTGATGACGCGGTCGACATCCTCGGGCCTGGTGGCGCGCAGCCCGACCGCCCCGAACGCCTCGGCGAGCTTGACGAAATCCGGCAGCGCGGCGGAGTAGCTCTCGGAGTAGCGGCCGCCATGCATCAGCTCCTGCCACTGCCGGACCATGCCCATGTACTGGTTGTTGAGGATGAAGATCTTGACCGGCAGCCGGTACTGGCAGGCGGTCGACATCTCCTGGATGTTCATCAGGATCGAGGCCTCGCCGGCGATGTCGACGACCAGCGCGTCGGGATGGGCGATCTGGACGCCGACCGCCGCCGGCAGGCCGTAGCCCATGGTGCCGAGGCCGCCCGAGGTCATCCAGTGGCAGGGCTGCTCGAATTTGAAGAACTGCGCCGCCCACATCTGGTGCTGGCCGACCTCGGTGGTGACGTAGATGTCCCGGCCGCGGGTGAGCTGGTAGAGGCGCTCGATGGCGTATTGCGGCTTGATCACCTTGTCGGTGCCGACATAGGCGAGGCAGTCGCGCGCGCGCCAGCCCTCGATCTCCTTCCACCACGCCGCCAGCGCCTCCTGGTTCGGCTTGAAGCGCCGCGCCTTCAGCCCGGCGAGGATCGCCTCCAGCGCGTTCCCGGCATCGCTCACCAGCGGCACGTCGACGCGCACGTTCTTGTTGATCGAGGACGGGTCGATGTCGATGTGGATCTTCTTGGAATGGGGCGAGAAGGCGTTGAGCCGGCCGGTGACGCGGTCGTCGAAGCGCGAGCCGACCGCGATCATGAGGTCGCAGCCATGCATGGCGAGGTTGGCCTCGTAGGTGCCGTGCATGCCGACCATGCCGAGGAACTGCCGCTCCGAGGCGGGCAAGGCGCCGAGCCCCATCAGCGTCAGCGTGCAGGGATACCCGGTGATGCGCACCAGCTCGGCGAACAGCGCGCAGGCGCGCGGCCCGGAATTGATGATGCCGCCGCCGCCGTAGAAGACCGGGCGCTTGGCCGCGGCGATGAGCGCCACCGCCTCGTCGATGCGCGCCGCGTCGGGCGTTACCTGCGGCCGGTAGGTCTTGTGCTGCACCGTCTCGGGACCGCGATAGGTGCCGAGCGCGAAGAGCACGTCCTTTGGGAGGTCCACCACCACCGGGCCCGGCCGCCCGGTGCGCGCGACGTGGAAGGCCTCGTGCAGGATGCGGGCGAGGTCGTTCACATCCTTGACGAGATAATTGTGCTTGGTGCAGGGCCGGGTGATGCCGGTGGTGTCGGCCTCCTGGAAGGCGTCGTTGCCGATGAGATGGGTCGGCACCTGCCCGGTCAGGCAGACCAGCGGCACGGAATCCATCAGCGCGTCGGTGAGGCCGGTCACGGCATTGGTGGCGCCGGGGCCGCTGGTGACCAGCACCACGCCGACCTTGCCGGTGCTGCGCGCGTAGCCCTCGGCGGCATGCACCGCCCCCTGCTCGTGGCGCACCAGGATGTGGCGCAGGTGGTTCTGCTTGAAGAGGGCGTCGTAGATCGGCAGGACGGCGCCGCCGGGATAGCCGAAAACGACATCAACGCCCTGGTCGCCCAGCGCCTTGATGATCATCTCCGCCCCCGCCATCTGCTCCGTCGCCATGACACCGCTCCCAGCCGAAAAAGCGCGCAGAACCACAGGTTCGTGCCGCGGCGGGCGGGCTGCCCACCGCTCGGTTGGAACGACTCGTCCCGCGCGAAGGCGGCCACCCTAGAGGGCTAGGACTTAATGGTCAACAGAAACTGACGAATAAATGAAAAAACTGCCGGCAGCAAACTTTCCGAAAATTGCTCATTCAGGACCAGCTTCCTGAGCCTTTCCGTCTCCGGAAGCTGGCGCCGGAACCAGGTGTACTGGCGCTTGGCATAGCGCCGCGTCGCCTGCTGGGCGGCGGCGGTCGCCTGCTCGCGGCCGAGGCGGCCGGCCAGCGCGTCCGCCAGCTCGCGCACCCCCACCGCCTTCATCGCCGGCAGAGCGGGGTCGAGGCCGCGCGCCAGCAGCGCCGCCACCTCCGCTTCGGCGCCCGCCGCCATCATGGCGCGAAAGCGCGCATCGCAGCCGGCGTAGAGCGCCTCGCGCGGCGGCAGCAGCAGGATCGCCGCGGCCTCGATCGCCGGTGCAGCCTGGGCGCGCCGCCAGGCGGCGAGCCCCTGCCCGGTCGCCGCCGCCACCTCATAGGCGCGGACCAGCCGCTGCGTGTCGCCGGGCGCGAGGCGCTCCGCGGCCTCGGGATCGAGCCGGGCCAGCGCGGCGCGGAATCCCGCACCGCCGAGCCGGGCATGGAGCGTCCGCGCCTCCTGCCGCGCGCCCGGCGGCAGCGGCGGCACCGGCGCCAGGCCGTCGAGCAGCGCGCGCAGATAGAGCCCGGTGCCGCCGACCAGCAGCGGCAGCCGGCCCGCGGCCCGGGCCGCCGCGATCTCCGCCATGGCCGCTTCGCGCCAGCGGCCGGCCGAACAGGACTCGGCGGCGTCGACGGTGCCGTAGAGACGGTGCGGCGCGCGGGCGAGCGTCGCCGGTCCCGGCCGCGCCGTCAGCACGTCGAGGTCGCGATAGACCTGCATGCTGTCGGCATTGATGACCGTGCCGCCGAACGCCTCGGCCAGCGCCAGCGCCAGCGCCGATTTGCCGCTGGCGGTGGGACCGGCGATGATGACGACGGAGGCGGCCATGGGGGCTTTTTAGCACCCTGGCGCGAACCGGACAGGTGGCCGACATCAAACCCTCCATTGGCCCTCAAGGGGGAGGTCGATGTTGCGGGTCGGCGCTGGAATGCGTGACGGTCGCGAGGACGAAGCGGGATGACTGAGACTTACGAAGGCGGCTGCCATTGCGGGCGGGTGCGGTTTCGCGTCACCGCCGAGCTGGCGCGGGTGACGGCCTGCAACTGCTCGGTCTGCACGAAAAAGGCCTTCCTGCACCTCATCGTCGCGCCGGAGCAGTTCGAGCTGCTGCGCGGCGCGGACGATCTCGCCTCCTACCGCTTCAACACCGGGACGGCCGAGCACCGCTTCTGCCGGCATTGCGGCGTCCATCCCTTCTATGTGCCGCGCTCCGATCCCGACAAGATCGACGTCAACGCCCGCTGCCTCGACGGCGTCGATCCCGACGCCCTCGCGCTCGAGCGCTTCGACGGGCGGAACTGGGAAGACGCGATGAAGGGGTCGGTGCCCTGGCGGCAGCACCGAGAATAGTCCGCACGGGTGCGGGCTCTCGCGGTTGCAAGAACAACCGCTGGCGCCCGCCGGCGACGACGCTTCGCGTCGCGCCGGTGGTCAGGAGAATCGCCCCCACGGGTGCGGGCTCTCGCGGTTGCAAGAGCAACCGCTGGCGCCCGCCGGCGACGACGCTTCGCGTCGCGCCGGTCGTGCCGACTTGTTTTTCACGGAGGGGTCGCCGATAAAGCGCGCATGGCCGCCAACGTCCTGACCCTGATCGCCGCGCCGCAAGCCGCGGCGCAGGCGAGCCTCGCCGCCGACGCGGTGGTGGAGGCACTGCGGCGGCTGGGCGCCGGCGTGGCGGCGCGGCGGTGGCTGGCGCCCGACATCGCCTGCGACATCCCGTTCGACGACCTCGACGCCGACCAGGCCGACGCCGCGGCCCGCGCGGCGCTGGCGCGGCTGGGCCACCCCGCCATCGACCTGGTGGCGCAGCCCGCCGCCGACCGGCGCAAGCGCCTGCTGCTGGCGGATATGGAATCCACCATCATCGCCAACGAGATGCTCGACGAGCTCGGCGATCTCCTGGGACTGCGCGAGCGGATCGCCGATATCACCCGGCGGGCGATGAACGACGAGCTCGACTTCGCCGCCGCACTGCGCGAGCGCGTGGCGCTGCTCAAGGGCACGTCCGAGGCGGCGCTCGCCGAAGCCGGGGCGCGCATCCGCATCACCCCCGGCGCGCCGGCGCTGGTCGCCACGATGCGCGCGCATGGCGCCTGCGCCGCGCTGGTCTCCGGCGGTTTCCGCGTCTATACCGGCCGCATCCGCGCCGAGCTCGGCTTCGATCTCGACATCGCCAACGAGATCCTGGTCGAGGACGGCCGGCTTTCGGGCGCGGTGCGCGAGCCGATCCTCGGGCGCGACGGCAAGCTCGCGAGCCTGAAGCGGCTGGCGGCCGAGCGCGGCCTGCCGCTCGCCGCGACGCTGGCGGTGGGCGACGGCGCCAACGACATCGAGATGATCGAGGCCGCCGGCCTCGGCGTCGCCTACCACGCCAAGCCCGCACTCGCCCGGCGCGCGCGCTCGCGCATCGATCACGCCGATCTCACCGCGCTCCTCTACATCCAGGGCTACAGCACCGAGGAGATCGTCGCCGGCTAGGCGCGACGCTGCGCGTCGCGCCTCAGCTCTGGTCGAGCTTGAGCGCGACGAAGCGCAGGTCGCCCTGGCGGTCGACGAGCAGCAGCACCGATTTGCGGCCGGCCTTCTTGGCCTCGTCGATCTTGGCGGTGATCTGCGCCGGCGTCTTCACTTCTTCCTGCGCGACCTCGACGATGACGTCGCCGGCGCGCATGCCCTTCTGGGAGGCGGCGCTGTCGGGCGCCACCTCGACCACCACCACCCCGGCCGAATCCTCCGCCAGCGAGAAGCGTTCGCGCAGCTCCGGCGTCAGATTGGCCAGCGCCAGGCCGAGCGTCTTCACCGTTCCCGGCGGCTCCGCCGGCGGCTGCTGCTTGCTGGCGGGCAGCGCCGCCTGCTGCTCGTCCTTGAGCTCCCCGACCTTGACCTCGAAGGTGTGCTCCTTGCGCTTGCGCCACACCGTGACCTTGACCGCCTTGTCGATCGGCGTCTCGGCGACGATGCGCGGCAGGCGGTGCATGTCGGTCACCTCCTTGCCGTCGAAGGTGAGCACGACGTCGCCGGGCTGGATGCCCGCCACCGCCGCCGGGCCGCCGTCGCGCACGCTGGCGATGAGCGCGCCCCGGGGCTTGTCGAGGCCTAGGCTCTCGGCGATCTCGTCGGTGACGCTCTGGATGTTGACCCCGAGCCAGCCGCGCCGGACATGGCCGAAATCGCGCAGCTGCTCCACCACCGGCCGCGCCAGGTTGGACGGGATGGCAAAGCCGATGCCGATCGAGCCGCCCGAGGGCGAGTAGATCGCGGTGTTGATGCCGATGACCTCGCCGTTCATGTTGAACATCGGGCCGCCGGAATTGCCGCGGTTGATCGAGGCGTCGGTCTGCAGGAAGTCGTCATAGGGGCCGGCGTTGATCTCGCGCGCGCGCGCCGAGAGGATGCCGGCGGTCACCGTGCCGCCGAGACCGAAGGGATTGCCGATCGCCAGCACCCAGTCGCCGACGCGGGTGACGTCGCTGTCGCCGAACTTGACCGCGACCAGCGGCTTGGTCGGCTTGATGCGCAGCAGCGCGAGGTCGACCTTGGTGTCGCGGCCGACGACTTCGGCCTTGAAATTGGTGTCGTCCTGCAGCGTCACGGTGATCTCGTCGGCATCGGCGATGACGTGGTTGTTGGTCACCACCAGGCCGGAGGGGTCGATGATGAAGCCGGAGCCGAGCGAGGTGGCGCGGCGCGGCTGCGCCTCGGGCTTGTTCTTGTTGCGGTCGAGGAAGTCCTTGAAGAAGTCCTCGAAGGGCGAGCCCGGCGGGAATTGCGGCACTTCCGGCCCGGCATGGCCGCCCTTGTCGCCCTTGATGATCTGGGTCGTCGAGATGTTGACCACCGCCGGCAGCAGCTTGGCGGCGAGATCGGCGAAGCCGTCCGGCGCCGGCTTGGCCGGGACGGCGCCGGCGGGTACGAGCAGAGCGGCGACCAGGGTCAGCGCAAGCAGAATGCGCCGCCGGCCCTCCATCCGACTGATGAGTCGAGTCACGAAGCGAGCTCCCTGGGACAAGCGCGGCCGGAGATGACATGATTTTAAGGGAGAATGCCGCCATAAACCAGCATGTTCCCGCCGCGGCCTGCGCACCGCGGCAAATCGTACGATCAATGGCGGATCAGCCACACCGCCGCAACCCCGAGGCACGCGGCGACCAGACCGGTGGCGCGCAGCGCCGAGGCGGGCAGCGCCGTCACCTGCGACACCATCCGCTTCATGCCGTCGGGAAAGGCCGAATAGAGCAGGCCCTCGATCACGAAGACGAGCGCCAGCGCCGTGGTGAAATCCCGCATCCCGGCCCTGCTCAGCGCTGGGCCGGCGCCGCGCCGGCGCCGGAGGGCTTGGGCGGCGCCGCGAAATAGCGGAAGAACTCGTCGTCGGGCGAGAGCACGAAGGTCGTGTCCTGCCCGGACAGCGCGTTCTTGTAGGCCTCGAGCGAGCGGTAGAAGACGAAGAACGACTTGTCCCTGCCAAAGGCGTCGGCATAGATCTTGATGCTGTCGGCGTCGCCCTGGCCGCGCAGGATCTGCGCCTGCTTCTGCGCCTCGGCCAGGATCTCGGTACGCTGGCGGTCGGCGTCGGCGCGGATCTCGGCCGCCGCCTGATCGCCGTTGGCGCGATACTGCGCGGCTTCGCGCTCGCGATCCGACTTCATGCGGGCGTAGATCGCCTGGCTGTTGGCCTCCGGCAGGTCGGCGCGGCGCAGCCGCACATCGGTGATGGCGATGCCGAATCCCTTGGTCTGGTCGTTGATCGCCTTGCGGATCCGCCGCATCGTCTCCTCGCGCTTGCCCGAGACGACGTCGGCGAGAGCGACCGTGCTGATGACGTTGCGCACCGCGCCGCTCATGATCGGGGTGAGGCGCGAGCGCGCCGCCAGCTCGGTGCCGATCGTCTGATAGAAGAGCAGCGGATTGACGATGCGGAAGCGCGAATAGGCGTCGACGATCATCGGCTTTTGGTCCGCCGCGGTGACCCGCGCCGCCGCCAGATCGAAATCGAGCACGCGCTTGTCGTAGTCGACGACGCTCTCCCAGGGCATCTTCACATAGAGGCCGGGCTCGGCCACGACGCGGACCGGATTGCCGAACTGCAGCACGATCGCCTGCTCGGTCTGGGTGACGATGAACGGCATGGTGAGCAGCACGAAGCCCAGGATGACCACCAGGGCGGCGCCGACGGCGAGACGCAGGTTCATGGCGATCACCGTTGCGGCTGCGATGGGGGCGAGGCCGGCGGCCGGCCCGGCGGCTTCAGCGCCGGCAGCGGCAGGTAGGGCAGAACCCCCGCCTGGCTCGCCGCCTTGTCGAGGACCAGCTTGTTGGCGCCGGAGAGAACCTTCTCCATGGTCTCGATGTAGAGCCGCTGCGCGGTGACGTCCTCGGCCTGCTTGTAGGCCTGGTAGACGGCAAGGAAGCGGCTGGTGTCGCCCTCCGCCTGGCGCACCACCTGCTGCCGGTAGGCCTCGGCCGCCTGGGTGATCTGCGCCGCATCGCCCTTGGCGCGCGGCACGATGTTGCTGGCATAGGTGCGCGCCTGGATGACCTTGCTGTCGCGCTCGGTCTTGGCGGTCTGCACGTCGGTGAAGGCGGCGATCACGTCCTGCGACGGCAGATCGATGCGGCGCAGGTTGATGGCGGTGACCTGCACGCCGCTCTGATACTCGTCCAGGATGTGCTGCAGCAGCTCCTGCGTGTCCTTCACGATCTTGTCCTGGCCGCCGACGATGGCTTCGATCGCCGGGGTGCGTCCGATCACCTCGCGCATCGCGCTCTCGGCGACCGCCTTCACGGTCTCGTCGGGATTGCGGATGTTGAAGAGAAATTCCGGCGCGTCCTTGACCACGTACTGCACCGTGAAATAGACGTCGAGCAGGTTCTCGTCGCCGGTCAGCATGCGCGATTCCTGCGGCTCCTGCCCGGTCTCGAAGGCATGCGCCTGCGCCTGTCCCGGCCCGCCGATCTCGATGGTGTTGACGCGCGTCACGCTCGGCGTCAGCACCGTCTCGATCGGATAGGGCAGATGGTAGTTGGCGCCCGGCGTGGTCTTGCGGTTGAAGGCGCCGAAGCGCAGGACGATGCCCTCCTGGTCGGGCTGCACGAAATAGACGCCGCTGAGCAGCCAGATCAGCGCCAGCGCCAGGAGCACGACGATGACGCCGCGGCCGCTGCCCAGGCCGCCGGGCATCAGGCGGCGAAAGCGCGCCTGCCCGCGGCGCAGGATATCTTCGAGGTTCGGCGGCTGCGGTCCGCCGCCGCGGCCGCCCCACGGGGTCTGGCCGCCGCCCCATGGGCCGCCGCCGCCGCCGCTTCCGCCGCCGCCTTGGTTCTGCCAGGGCATCTCCGTGGTACCTCCTCAGCGGCGAGCGCCGGCTTTGCAATGTGCCGGGTTTCGCCTATATGACAGCCATCCCACGCAGCCACCGGTGGGCGGATCGCACCCCGATACGGGCGCGCGTCCCCGATGTCAAGAACGAGAGGACGGCATGAGCGGTTTGACCGAGCAGGATGTGCTCGCCGCGTTGCGTCAGGTGATCGACCCCGACCGCGGGCAGGACATCGTCGGGCTCGGCATGGTCTCCGGGCTCAAGCTGCGCGAGGGCCATGTCGGCTTCGCCATCGAGGTCGATCCGCAGCGCGGGCCCAAGCTCGAGCCACTGCGCAAGGCGGCCGAGAAGGCGGTCGAGGCGCTGTCGGGCGTGCTGTCGGTCACCGCCGTGCTCACCGCGCAGCGGCCGGGAGGCGCGGCGGCGGCGCGCCCGCCGCAAGCGCCGGGCCACGCGCATGGGCACGGGCACGGCGCCGGGGCCAAGGCGCTGGTGCCGGGGGTGCGCTCGATCATCGCGGTGGCGTCGGGCAAGGGCGGCGTCGGCAAGTCGACGGTCGCCGTCAACCTGGCGTTGGGCTTCGCCGCGCACGGCCTCAAGGTCGGGCTGCTCGATGCCGACATCTACGGGCCATCCATGCCGCGCATGCTCGGCATCGCCGGCAAGCCGCAGTCGCGCGACGGCAAGGTGCTGCAGCCGATGGTCAATTACGGCATCAAATGCATGTCGATGGGCTTCCTCGTCGCCGAGGACACGCCGATGATCTGGCGCGGGCCGATGGTGATGAGCGCGCTGCAGCAGATGCTGCGCGACGTCGAGTGGGGTGAGCTCGACGTCCTGGTGGCGGACCTGCCGCCGGGCACCGGCGACGCGCAGCTCACCATGGCGCAGCAGGTGCCGCTGGCCGGCGCGGTGATCGTCTCGACGCCGCAGGACATCGCGCTGCTCGACGCGCGCAAGGGCCTCAACATGTTCCGCAAAGTGGACGTGCCGGTGCTCGGTATCGTCGAGAATATGAGCTATTTCCGCTGTCCGCATTGCGGCGAGCGCAGCGACATCTTCGGCCATGGCGGCGCGCGGCGCGAAGCCGAGCGGCTGGGCGTCGAGTTCCTCGGCGAGGTGCCGCTCGACATCCTGATCCGCGAGACCTCGGACGACGGCCGGCCGATCGTCGTCTCGCATCCCGAGAGCGAGCACGCCGAAATCTTCCGCCGCATGGCGGCGCGGCTGATGGAGACGCTTGCCGGCGCCCAGCGGCCGGCGCCGCGGATCGTCGTCGAGTAGGCCCGGCGCAATGCGGAGCGTCGTCGCCGACGGGCGCCGGCGATTGCTCCGGCAACCGCGAAAGCCCGCGCCCCGCTGGTTAGCGAGTCCACCCGGTGCGGTTCCCGCGCTTGGCTCGCGCAAGCGCGGACGACGGCGCTTCGCGCCTTCGCTTCAGGCGACCTCGCGGCAGTTGGCGGCGCCGAGCACGCCGTCGATCCGCCTGCCGTCCTCGGAGAGCGGCAGCAGGATGCTACGATAGAGCACGGCGGCGCCGACATGGACGCCGACCCCCTCGGCCAGCGGCTCGCGCTCGACGACGACGCGATCGATATGCGCGGTAGCGGAATGCAGCAGGGTGTCCTCGAGGCACTCGGCGAGGCATTGGCGATCGAAGGCCGGCCCGGTCGGATCGCGCAGCCGCTCGCCGATGAAGGCGAGGCGCGACTGCCGCGGCTGCGGATCGACATCGATCAACAGGCAGTTCGCCCAGTCCTGGCCGAAGCGCCGCGGGTCGATCTGCGAGCGCCGGGGCAGCCCGCCCTCGCCGGCGAGCGCCCGCCACTGCGAGAGCACCCGCATCACCAGCCGCCGGTCGTCGTCGCGTCGATCCATGGCCCGATCCTCTCTCCGCCTTCAGCCGGGCCGAGCCTAGGATCATAGGCTTAACGAGAGCTTGATGCCGCGCCTGCTGCCGCGGCCGCGCATGGTTAATCTATCGTCAACCGTCGCCGCCATAGAATGTCGCGAAGCAACAATGGCTGCGCGCGGCAATCCCCTCCGGCAAGAGCGATCCCATGCCCGCTGCGACCCCGCCCTCCGCTCTCCCCGTCTGGCTCCCATGCCGACCCCGGCCCGTCGCGCAGGCCGCGTGACGCCGCCGGCAGCCAGCCTTGCCGAGGCGCAGCGCCGTTGGTCGGCCGGCGAAGCGGCGCGCGCCGAGGAAATCTGCCGTCAGGTGCTGGCCGCGGCGCCGCAGGACGCGCACGCGCTCTATCTGCTGGGGTTCATGGCGCAGGCGCGCGGCGCGTCGGACGTGGCGCTCGACCATCTCCGGCGCGCCGGCGCCGCCGAGGGCGCCTCGGCCGAGCTGCTGGGCGACATCGCCGAGCTGCATCGCCGGGCGGGCCGGCTGGCGGACGCGGAAACCGCGGCGGCCCGCGCCGTCGCTCTCGCCGCGCGGAGCGCGCTTGCCTGGCACCGCCTGGCGCTCATCCAGATCGAGGCCGAGCGGCTCGCGGCCGCCCGCGACAGCCTGCGCATGGCGGTCGCGGTACAGCCGGACTCGGCCGATGCCCACAACAATCTCGGCATCGTGCTGCAGCGGCTGGGAGAGCTTGACGCGGCCGGCGACGCCTATCGCAGCGCGCTGGCGCTGGCGCCGGGGAACGCCGCGGCGCACGCCAACATGGCGGCGGTCGCGGGCGAGCTTGGCCGGTTCGAGGCGGCGCTCGAGCATGCGCGCCGCGCCGTCGCGCTCGATCCCGGCCTGCTCGGCCCCCATGTCTATGCCGCGCTCGCCGAGTCCAATCTCGACCGCGACGCGGCTGCGCTCGCCTGGCTCGACCGCGCCGCGGCGCTGGCGCCGCACAGCGTTCCGGTCATGACCGCGCGCGCCGAGATCCTGCGCAAGCTCGACCGCGCCGCCGAGGGGCTCGAGCTCTGCCGCCAGGCGGTGGCGCTGGAGCCGGAGAACGGCACGGCGCAGAACAGCCTCGGCCTGTTCTGCCATGCGCTCGACCGGAACCAGGAGGCGCTCGCGGCGTTCGAGCGCGCCGCGCGCCTGCTGCCGCAGCCGGCCATGGCACAGGCCAACCAGGCGACAGTGCTGCTGGAGCTCGGCCGCCGCGACGAGGGGCTGGCGCTACTCGACCGCGCGCTCGCCGCCGATCCGGAGCTGGCCACCGGCTGGTACACCCGCGCCGACGCCAAGAGCTTCGCGGCGGCGGATCCCGACATCGCCCGGATGGAGGCGCTGCTGCTGCCGCGGCCGCCGCGAGGCCGCCCGCTCGGCGAGCGCGAGCGCATGCTGCTGCACTACGCCCTCGGCAAGGCCTATCTCGACACCAAGGACGCGGCCCGCGCCTTCGCCCATCTCAACCAGGGCAGCCGGCTGAAGCGGGCGCACCTCGCCTATGACGGCGCGGCCGCCGCGCGCGAGCTGGCGGCGATCGCCGCGGCGTTCCCGGCGAGCCTCTTCGCCCGGCTCGGAGCGGCCGGCGCCCCCTCGGAGCGGCCGGTCTTCATCCTCGGCATGCCGCGCTCGGGCACGACGCTGGTCGAGCAGATCCTGGCGTCGCATCCGCAGGTCCATGGCGGCGGCGAGGCGCGCCATGTCGAGACGCTGGTGCGCGAGCTGGGCGCGGCCTATCCCGGCGGGATCGCGTCGCTGCCGGCCGAGCGGATCGCCGCGCTGGGGCGGCGCTACCTCGCGATGAGCGAGCCGGCGACGCCCGGCGCGCGGCGCGTCAGCGACAAGATGCCCAACAACTTCCTGCATGCCGGGCTCATCCATCTGGCGCTGCCCGGGGCGCGCATCATCCATTGCCGGCGCGATCCGGTCGACACCTGCCTCTCCTGCTATTCGAAGCTGTTCGCCACCGGCCAGGAATTCTCCTACGACATGGCCGAGCTCGGCGCCTATTACCGCGGCTACGAGGCGCTGATGGCGCATTGGCGCGCGGTGCTGCCGCCCGAACGCTTCATCGAGGTCGACTACGAAGGCGTGGTCGAGGATCTCGA
>DAHUYF010000047.1 GCA_027315365.1 Rhodospirillales bacterium
CAGGGTGACAGCCGGGAAGGCCGGAGGTGGCGTGGTAGCAAGCTTTCGGCTCATGGGCGCGTCATAGCACCCTGGGCGGGAAAAGAAAAGCGCGGAACCACCTCGCCAATGTTGATTTGGTACACCAGGGTGGTGCCCTGCTTCGGCCGTGGGGATATTGAAGCGCGCAGAAAACCTTGATTTCTAAGCCGGCGGTAAAATCCCCCTTCTGCTCCACGGTGATGGCTTCCACAACAGGCGGGAAGAAGGTCGCGCGCGCCCTTCGCAACCTGGTTGCAAAGCGGCCTTGCGGCGAGCAACAACCTGGGTAACATGCGGCGAGCGAGCAAGACGTAAGCTACTGAAATACCAAGGTTTGTGGCCGGCTCGGGGCGTTTCCCACTCCCTCCGCCAAATCTATCTCACAGCGCGCCAGGCTTTCCGGTGGCGACCCGTAACCGCGATGACCCTGCTCATGAGTCAGTACAGCGCCGTCCCAGCTGCAAGGCCTTGTCAAAGACATAGATATGGACTAGTTATCTGACTAGTCATATATGCTGAACGGAGAAGACGATGCGAGCCTGGCCGGTTCAAGATGCGAAGGCACGCTTCAGTGAAATGCTCGAAGCCTGCCTGAAGGAAGGCCCACAGACCGTCACCAAACGGGGTGCGGAGGCTGCTGTCCTCGTGCCCGCGGCCGATTGGCGAAGGCTGAAGAACGCGGCCAGGCCAACCCTGAAGGACCTGCTCTTGAGCGATCGCGCGCGAGGAGATTTGAATGTTCCTGCGCGTGGCGGGAGGCGCCGCCGCAAGGTCAGCGACGCCGTCTGATCGTCGATGTACCTCCTCGACACCAACATTGTTTCGGAACTGCGCCGGGCTCGCCCCCATGGCGCGGTGATTGCCTGGCTCCGCGACATACGAGACGAAGATTTGCATGTCTCTGCCGTAACCATCGGCGAGATTCAGTCAGGCATAGAAATCACGCGTGAACAGGACGAGGCCAAGGCGGCTGAGATAGAGGCATGGCTGGAGCAGGTTACGGAGACGTACAACGTCATCAGCATGGATGCGCGAGCCTTTCGATCATGGGCGCGCCTCATACATCGGAGGACGGATGATCTCATTGAGGACGCGATGATCGCCGCTACCGCCGCAGTTCATAATCTGACCGTGGTGACCCGCAATGTTCGAGATTTTGAGGTTTTCAACGTTCCCACGCTGAACCCCTTTGACATGAAGACTGGCTAACAGAGGGCTATAGCGTAGACATAGTGCTCATCATCATCGGTCGTGGCCCGCCAACCTACGCCACGGCGCTCTCCGCTATCCCGTTGCCGCCCGGGGGATGATCGCTGTCGTATCGGCGGGAAGACGGCTGCCGCGACGCGACACCGGCATGAGCCGTGACCATGATAGCGCCGACATGCAGTCGTGCGGCCGCCCGATTATCGGCCGCGGCGCAAGACCCGCCACGCGTTTCGCATCCCCTGGGCGAGCGCCGTTACCCAGGGTTCGGCCGGCCGGCGGCGGCGCAATCGTCCCGGGATAGATGAACGGCCGCCGCTACACGCCTGTTGGGACTCACGTCCGCATCGACGAAGGCCGGGGAGGTAAATCGTGGAAAAGCATGGGCTCATGGCGCGCTGGCCGGCGGTCGGCCTGTTCATTGCCGCCGTCGCGGCGCTCGGCGGCTGTGCGAGCGGTCCGCCGACGTCCGCCGTCGACTCCGCCATCGCCGTCGCCAGCACCGAGATCGATCAGGCGCGCAAGGACGGGGCGCTCGCCAGTGCACCGGTGCCGATCCAGGAGGCGGAGCAGAAGTTGGCGGCGGCGCGCCAGGCGATGGCGAATGACGACAACGCGGGCGCCATCCGCCTCGCCACCGAAGCCAAGGCCGACGCCGATCTCGCGGACGCCACCAGCCAGGCGGCACGGGCGCAGCAGGCAGCTTCGGCGGTACAGAACGATGCCGGCGCCTTGAAGCAGGCGACCTCGCCCCATCCCTGACCCCCCTTTCGACAGGAGATACTCCATGGCTTCCAAGTCTCTGATCCTTGCGCGGCTGCTCCTCGTCGGCGGCGGTCTCGGCGCGCTCGCCGGCTGCGCCGGCACGCCGCAGCCCGACGCGGCGCTGACCCAGGCGCGCGGTCAGGTCGCCGCCGCGGCCAACGATGCGCATGTCGTCGAATTCGCTCAGCCGGAGCTGCAGCAGGCCCAGGCCGCCTTGCAGCAGGCGGACGCGGCGCTGCGCAACGAGGATATGACCGCGGTCGATCACTATGCCTATCTCGCCTCGCGCTACGCCGGGACGGCGGAGCAGACGGCGAAGCTGAAAACCGCGCAGCAGGTCGTGGCCGGCGCCTCGGGCGCGCGCAGCGCGGCGCTGGTCCAGGCGGCGCGCGGCCAGGCTGCCCAGGCCCAGGCCGAGGCGGCGACGGCGCGCACGCAGGCGCAGCAGAGCGCCGAGCAGCAGCAGCAGGGGGCCGCACGGGAGCAGCAGATGAGCCGCGAGATCGCCGAGCTCAAGGCGAAGCAGACGCCGGAAGGGCTGGTGCTGACGCCGCGCGACATCCTGTTCCGCGCCGGCAGCGCCGAGCTGCAGCCGGGCGCGCAGGCCTCCATCGACCGCATCGCCCAGTTCCTGCGCGGCAATGGCGACCGCAAGGTGCTGATCGAAGGCTTCACCGACGACACCGGCAGCGCCGCCGCCAACCAGCAGCTCTCCGAGCAGCGCGCCGACGCGGTGCGCCTCGCCCTGGCGCATGACGGGGTCGATCAGTCGCGCATCGACATCCGCGGCATGGGGCCGGCGCAGCCGATCGCCAGCAACGACAGCCGTTCGGGCCGGCTCATCAACCGCCGCGTCCGCATCCTGATCTCGAACGCCAATGGCAGCTTCCCGGAGGCGGCTTCGGGATCCTCGCAGCCCTGAACGCGCCGCCCTCAGGCAGCGGGCGCGTTGCGCGCGTCCAGCGCCATGCCGATGAGCGAGGTGCCGCCGAAGACGAGGTCGATGCCGAGGAGCAGGCCGAGCGCCCAGGCCAGCGTTCCCGGCAGGCCGGAGATGATGATCGCGGCGAGAACGAGGTCGATGACGCCGTTCGCCAGCATCCATTCCCAGCGGCCGGACATCTCGCGGCGATGGGCGATGGCGAGAACGATGATCAGCAGCCCGTCGACGATGAAGAAGGCGATCAGCACATAGGTCAGCGTCACCAGGCCTTGCAGCGGGTTCCACAGCAGCACGCCGCCGGCGACGAGCGCGACGATGGCCGAAAGCAGCGACCAGGCGAAGCCCGGGGCGCTGCGCGCGCGCAGAGTGGCGAGCAGCCCGACGACGCCGGCCAGCAGGAACAGCCAGCCGAGGAAGATGGTGGCGGCGAGGCCGGCGAGCGGCGGCACGAGGATCGCGGCGAGACCGAGCAGGCAGAGGGCGATCCCCTCGGCGAGGAACAATCCCCAGTGATCGTGCATCCTGTGCGTCAGAGAGGCCGGGGAGCCGGCCATCGGCTGGATCGGGGACACGGGGCTTGCCTCCATGGTTCGGGGAGAGAGTCTGCGCGAAGGCCGAGCTTACATCGCCGAGCTTGCTTTCGGAAACGCCGCCGCTGATCCCTATGACACGTGCAAGGACATCGATGTCCGTTGCTCGCCGGCATCCTGCCGCTGCTCCGCCGGGGCTGTGGAACGCCGTCGCGCTCCGCGGCGATAAAGCTTGCGGCGATGCACCTCCAGCGCGTGCCCGCGGTCGCGGGCGGAGGCTCTACCCCAAAGGGTTATCGGCGCCGCGCCGCTTGCCGGGGTAGACGATAGGGGAGCAAGAGCCGGAACGGCCATAACGGATCGCAGGATGGCACACGACACACAGCCGAACGCCGAGCGCCCGGCGGCGCTCTCCTTCCTGTCCGGCGGCGGCGAATTGGGCGCGCTCATCCGCGCCTTCGACTGGGCGAAGACGCCGCTGGGCGCTCCCGAGGGATGGCCTCAGGGACTCCAGACGGCCGTTCGCATCATGCTGACCTCCCGCCAGCCGTTCTGGATCGGCTGGGGCAGGGAGCTCACCTATCTCTATAACGATCCCTACAAGGCGATCATCGGCGGCAAGCATCCCGTGGCCTTGGGACAGCCGGCCGCGGTGGTCTGGCGCGAGATCTGGAACGACATCGCGCCGCTGCTCGACACTGCGATGAGCGGCATCGAGGGGACCTACGTCGAGGCGAAGCTGCTCATCATGGAGCGGCACGGCTATCCCGAGGAAACCTATTACACGTTTTCCTACAGCCCGATCCCGGATGAGAAGGGCGCGGCCGGCGGCATCATCTGCGCGAATACCGACGATACCCAGCGGGTGATCGGCGAGCGCCAGCTGGCGCTGCTCAAGGAGCTGGCGGCCGGCACCGCCAACGCGCGGAGCTGGCAGGAGGCGTGCGAGCGGAGCGCTCGCGCGCTGGCAACCGACGCTTTCGACCTGCCTTTCGCCTTGATCTACGCCGCCGACTCCGACCGGGCGACGCTGTCGCTGGTCGGGGCGAGCGGCATCGCACCGGGTCATGCGGCGGCGCCGAATGTCGTGCGGCTCGACGGCGCTTCTCCCTGGCCGTTCCGCGCGATCTTGCGCGAGCGCGAGGGCCGGCTCTGCGACCTGCCGGCGACGTTCGGGCGGGACCTCCCGACCGGTGCCTGGAGCCTGCCGCCGGCGCGGGCGGCGGTGCTGCCCATCCATTCGACGGGCGAGCAGGGCCGTACGGTCGTTCTCGTCGCCGCCCTCAGCCCGTTCCGGCGCTACGACGAGGACTATCGCGGCTTTATCGAACTCGTCGCCGGGCAGATCGGCGCCGCCATCGCCAGCGCGCAGGCCTATGAGGCCGAACGTCAGCGCGCTGAAGCGCTGGCGGAGATCGATCGTGCCAAGACCCTGTTCTTCAGCAATGTCAGCCACGAACTCCGCACGCCGCTGACCTTGATGCTGGGCCCGCTGGAGGACGCGCTGGCGAAGTTGGCGCGCGAGCGCGAGGGCGAGCTGCGGCCGCTGGTCGAGACGGCGCACCGGAACGGTCTGCGCCTGCTCAACCTCGTGAACAGCCTGCTCGATTTCTCGCGCATCGAGGCGGGACGGGTCGATGCGCATTTCGAACCGACGGATCTCGCCGGCTTCACCGCCGAGCTGGCCTCGGGCTTCCGCTCGGTGATCGACAAGGCCGGCCTGCGGCTCGTCGTCCGCTGTGCGCGGCTTCCCGAGCCGGTCCATGTCGATCGCGACATGTGGGAGAAGCTCGTCCTCAACCTGATGTCCAACGCCTTCAAATTCACCTTCGATGGCGAGATCGAGGTCGCGACCGGCGCGAGCGCCGACGGGAAGGCCGCGGAGCTGACGGTGCGCGACACGGGCACGGGCATCCCCGCCCACGAGCTGCCGCGCCTGTTCGAGCGGTTTCACCGCATCGAGGGCGCCAGCGGGCGGTCGATCGAAGGCAGCGGCATCGGCCTCGCTCTCGTGCAGGAGCTGGTGAAGCTGCATGGCGGCAGCATCCGCGTCGCGAGCGAGCTGGGCCGCGGCAGCGCCTTCACGGTTTCGATGCCGTTCGGAACCGCCCACCTGCCGCCCGACCGGCTCTCCGGTGCGACGGCGAAGCCGCCGATGGCGAGCCGCGCTCGGGCCTATGCCGAAGAGGCGCTGCGCTGGCTGCCGGGCGCGACGGAGGGCGGTGCCGACGGGATGGCCGGCGCGCCGTCCCAATCGGCGGCGGAGGATATCGGCGTGCGCCGCGCCTTCGCGCCCGCTCATGGCGATCGCGTGCTGCTGGCCGACGACAACGCCGATATGCGTGCCTACGTCCGGCGCCTTCTGATCGAGCAGGGCTACGTCGTCGAGGCGGTGTCCGACGGGCAGGCGGCGCTCGCCGCGGCGCGGCGGACGCCGCCGGATCTGATCCTGTCGGACGTGATGATGCCGGGGCTCGACGGCTTTGGCCTGCTGCGCGCGCTGCGCGCCGATCCGCCGCTGCGCGCGGTTCCCGTGGTGCTGCTGTCGGCGCGCGCCGGGGAGGAGGCGCAGGTCGAAGGGCTCGACGCCGGCGCCGACGACTATCTCACCAAGCCCTTCTCCGCGCGCGAGCTTCTGGCCCGGGTCGGCACCAACCTGCAGATGGCGCGCCTCAGGCGCGAGGCCGCCGAGGCGCTGCGCGCGCGTACCGACGAGCTGGAGACGCTGCTGGAAACCGTGCCGACGGCCGTCTGGTTCACCCGCGATCCCGATGCCTCCCATATCTGGGGCAATCGCCAGGCGGCGCTGATGCTGCGTCAGAGCGAAGGCAGCAATCTCTCGCTGACGGCTCCTCGCGGGGCGCGTCCGACGCATTTCCGGATGCTGCGCGACGGCGTCGAGATCGCACCCCCGGATATGCCCGTCCAGCGTGCCGCGCGCGGCGAGGAGGTGCGTGGCGAGGAATTGGATATCCGGTTCGACGACGGCAGTTCCATCGTCATTCTTGTCCATGCCACGCCGCTGCGCGATGCCGCGGGCGGCGCGATCGGCGCCGTCGCCGCCGCCGCGGACATCACCACGCACAAGCAGGCGCAGGCGGTGCTGCGCGACGTCAATCAGGCGCTCGAAGAGCGGGTGGCGGCGGAAATGAAGCGTCGCGAGCAGGCGGAGGCGGCGCTTCGCCAGTCGCAGAAGATGGAAGCGATCGGCCAGCTGACAGGCGGCGTCGCTCACGATTTCAACAATCTCCTGCTTGTCATCCAGGGCAACCTCGAGGCGCTCGAGCGGCAGGCGGCGAAATCCGGCACGACGGCGGAGCCGCTGGCGCGCCCCATACGCTCGGCGCTGAAGGGGGTGGAGCGAGCGACGATCCTGAACCACCGGCTCCTTGCCTTCGCCCGGCAGCAGCCGCTTGCCCCCGAACCGGTCGACGCGAACAAGCTGGTCGGCGGCATGTCGGAGCTGCTTCATCGCACGCTCGGCGAGGGCACCGCGATCGAGACGGTGCTGTCCAGCGGGCTGTGGCGCACCTTCGCCGACCCCAATCAGCTGGAGAACGCCCTTCTCAATCTCGCGGTCAACGCCCGCGATGCCATGCCCGACGGCGGCAAGCTCACGATCGAGACGGCCAATTCATTCCTCGACGAAGCCTATGCCGCCGCACACCACGAGGTCGCGCCCGGACAATACGTCGCGATCGCGGTGAGCGACACCGGCATCGGCATGTCGAAAGAAGGCGTCGAGAAGGCCTTCGAGCCGTTCTACACGACGAAAGCGCCTGGCAGGGGCACCGGCCTGGGGCTGAGCCAGGTCTATGGCTTCGCCAAGCAGTCCGGCGGCCACGCGAAGATCTACAGCGAACCCGGTCACGGCACGACGGTCCGGCTCTACCTGCCGAGATACATGGCGCCGGCGGACGAACTGCACGAGCGGGCGCCGGTGCCGGAAACCGCGGCGCCGCGCGGCCGCGGTCGCGAAATGATCCTCGTCGTGGAGGACGACGACGATGTCCGCGCCGGCAGCGTGCGGAGCCTGCGCGAGCTCGGCTACCGCGTGGTCGAGGCGCGCGACGGCGCCGCCGCACTGCGCGTGCTCGAACGGGAATCCGGCATCGACCTGATCTTTACCGATGTCGGATTGCCCGGCGGCATGAACGGACGGCAGGTCGCCGACGAGGCGCGGCGCCGCTGGCCGAGGCTGCGCGTGCTGTTCACCACCGGCTACGCCCGCAACGCCATCGTGCATCACGGCCGGCTCGATCCCGGGGTCGAGCTGATCGTGAAGCCCTACACCTTTTCCGCCCTCGCCCGGAAGATCCGCGCCGCCCTGGATGGCGGCGCGTAGGCGCGATCCTCTGCCGCTCGTCACTCGGCCGCGCGAACCGGCGACAGGCCGAGGGCGCGGGCGACCCCTTCGCCATACGCCGCGTCCGCCTTGGCGAAATGGGCGAGCTGGCGCTCGACGATGGCCGACGGCACCCCGGCCATCGCACCCGCGATGGTGTGGAAGAGCCGCGCCTTCTGCGCCGCGTCGAAGAGGCGGAAGAGTGCGCCCGCCTGGGCGTAGTCGTCGTTGCCCTTGCGGTGGTCGTAGCGGTCGGCGTCGCCGGAGATCCTGAGCGGCGGCTCCCTGTAGCGCGCATCCTCCACCGGACCGCCGAAGCTGTTGGGCTCGTAATTGACCGCGCCGCCGGCATTGCCGTCGAAGCGCATCGACCCGTCGCGGTGATAGGAGTGGACCGGACAGCGCGGCCGGTTGACCGGCAGGCTGTCGTGGTTGACGCCGAGCCGGTAGCGGTGCGCGTCGGCGTAGGCGAAGATGCGGAACTGCAGCATCTTGTCCGGGCTGTGGCTGATGCCGGGCACGACATTGGCCGGCGAGAAGCTGGCCTGCTCGACCTCGGCGAAATAGTTCTTCGGGTTGCGATCGAGTTCGAGAACGCCGACCTCGAGCAGCGGATATTCGGCATGCGGCCATACCTTGGTGAGGTCGAAGGGATCGTAGGCGATCCTGTCGGCGTCCTTCTCCGGCATGACCTGCACGCAGAAGCGCCATTTCGGATGGTCGCCGCTCTCGATCGCCCGATAGAGGTCGCGCTGATGGCTTTCGCGGTCGCCGCCGATGATATGGGCCGCCTCCTCGTCGGTCAGGCAGCCGATCCCCTGCATCGTCTTGAAGTGGAACTTGACCCAGAAGCGCTCGCCGCCGCCATTGATGACGCTGTAGGTGTGCGAGCCGTAGCCGTTCATGTGGCGATAGCTCTTCGGCAGTCCCCGGTCGGACATCAGGATCGTGACCTGGTGCAGGCTTTCCGGCGACAGCGACCAGAAATCCCACATCGCGGTCGGGTTGCGCAGGTTGGTCGCGGGATCGCGCTTCTGCGTGCGGATGAAGTCGGGGAATTTGTAGGGGTCGCGGACGAAGAACACGGGAGTGTTGTTGCCCACCAGGTCCCAATTGCCTTCCTCGGTGTAGACCTTGAGCGCGAAGCCGCGCACGTCGCGCTCGGCATCGGCCGCGCCGCGCTCGCCGGCGACCGTCGAGAAGCGCAGGAAGCATTCGCTCGCCGCCCCCGGCTGCAGCGCCTTGGCCTTGGTGTAGCGGCTGATGTCGCCGGTGATCCGCAGCGTGCCATAGGCGGCCGAACCCTTGGCATGCACGATGCGTTCGGGGATGCGTTCGCGATTGAAATGCGCGTGCTTCTCGAAGAGCTGCCAATCCTGCACGAGCAGCGGCCCGCGCGGACCGGCGGTGAGAGAATGCTGGTTGTCGCCGACCGGAATGCCGGCGACGGTGGTGAGAACGGGTCTGTCGGACTGTGCCATCGAAATCCTCCCGGCGGTGTCGCGCCGGTCGAGAGGCGACCGGCGCGACACCAGGATTCCTGCCGCGCCGGGAATTTGTAAAATTGATTATTCAGGTCGATACGATCGAAGAGATCAATCTGTGCCGCCCGCCAGCTTGAACAGGCGCAGCGCGTTGAGGCGGCCGATCTTGAGGCGGTCGCGCTCGCTGATGCTTGCCGCGTCGAACCAGTCGGCGGCATGGTCGATATTCTCGAACGGCCAGTCGGTCGAGAACAGCAGGCGATCGGCGCCGATCTCGAGCATCGCATCGATCAGCGTCTGGGTGCGGAAATTGCCGGAGGTGGTCAGGAAGAAGTTGGCGCGGAAGTAGTCGGCGATCGGCCTCTTCGCCTTGTGGCGCGGCGGCGCCTTGACCCAGGCGTTGCGATTGTCGATCCGCCAAAGGCTGTAGGGCAGGCCCTCGCCCATATGGCCGAGGATGATGGTCAGCCGCGGACAGGCGTCGAACAGGCCGGAGCCCATCAGGCGCAGGGCATGGACCGCGGTCTCCTGCCCGAATGCCCAGGTCGGGCCCAGCAGCCAGGGATGGCCGTCATAGATCTGGGCGTGGGCCGGCAGCGGATTGCGCGGATGCAGATAGAACGGCACGTCGAGCCGCTCCACCGCCCGCCAGAACGGCCAGTATTGCGCCAGGTCGTAATAGACCGCGCTGTCGGCGCTGCCGATCTGGCTGAAGCCGTTGACCAGCGCACCCTTGAATCCCAGCTCGCGGACGCAGCGCTCCAGCTCGCGGATCGCCCGGTCGGGGTCCTGCATCGGCAGGGCGGCAAAGCCGCTGAAGCGCTCGGGCCGCTTGGCGATTTCCGCCGCCAGCGTGTCGTTGGCGCGGCGCGCGACCTCGTCGGCGCGCCGCGGGTCCGGGATCGCCTGCACCGCGGGAGCGTTGAGCGACAGGATCATCCGCTCGACGCCATGGCGGTCCATGAGGCGCAGCCGCTTGTCCTGGATGTCGAGGAGGCGGCTCCGGAGTTCCGGCCAGTGGTCGTCCGGCACGAAGCCCGCCGAATCCATCAGCGTCTCGTCGATGGCGAAATGCTCTTCGAGGGCGATCTTGCCCGGAAGGATCGATGTCATTCGTGAACCCCGCGAGTGAGAGAAGGCCGGTATCGTCTCATACGACGCCGGCGCGCGCGGGGGAAGTCGGCGCGCTTCAGGCGCCGACCTGGGGTCCCATGCTCTGGCGGTGATGCACCACGGAAAACACGTGGCTGTAGAGATTGGCGATCCACTGCTTGCCCTCGATCGTGTGATCGAGATAGCGCAGGGCGGGGCCAAGATAAGGCTCGACCTTGCCCCAGAAGAACTTGGGATAGCATTCGCAGAGATCGGCCGGGCTGTTGTAGCCGAAGAGCGCATTCTGGCCGGTCTCGGCGAATTCGTAATAGATCGCGTTGAGCTTGCTGGGATAGAGCGGGTCGGCGAGCTGGCCGATGAGATCGGCGGCGCGCAGCAGCCCGGGCTCGGTGTCGATTTCGGCGTGATCGTCATCCTCCGGAACCGGAAAGCGGGTGAGTTCGATCGCCCGCGCAATGCGCTCGCCGTCGACCTGCGGCACCGTCCGGTAGCGTTCGCGGACCGTGATCTTCGAGCGGTCGACGTGCCAAGGCATGAGGAACGCATCCGACGCACCGCGCGGCGGCGTCACCGTGTGACCGGCCTCGTCGATGACGAAGCGATCGCCGGAATCGCCGGAGCAGACGCCGCGGACATAGCCCAGATCATGCGTCAGCGCGGCGATGATGAAATGGTACCAATCCGCCGGCTGGACGGATTTCTCCAGCCGCAGGCCGCGCAGGATATCCTGCGCCACCAGCGTCACCATCATGGTGTGATGCGTGTCGTGATAGAGCGCGTCGCTGCCCGCGATGCGCTCGATGACCAGCTTCGCCGACTCCTTGAGACTGTTGGCGAAGAACGGCTCGCGCTCGCCGAATACTTCTCGATAGGTGTCGAGGAGATTTTGGCCAAGCGTGTCCGCCAGGACTGTGGTCGGGTTCAGCATAGCTGTCTCCCGCAGCGGCGAAACCAGCGCCTGCCGGCCCGATCGGACGGCTCTCCCCGGGCCGGCCGCAAGGCTGACGGACGTATCCCCTCTAAGGTCGAGCCATTTTGGCCTTGCGTCAAGACGCGACACGGCGGTCGCCGCACGGGAAGGGGATGCGCCGCGCCGGCTTGCTTTTTGCGGCGCAGCATAGGCGGCCGGCGCGGCCGGCTCAGAGGTAGCCGGTGCCCATCTCGCGGGCGAAGCGCGCCGGATCGCCTTCCCAGATGATGCGCGCGTGCTCCAGCAGATAGACCCGGTCGGCATGGGGCAGCGCGAAGGTGACGTTCTGCTCGCCCAGCAGCACGGTGATCGCCGTGCTCTGGCGCAGCCGGTCCAGCGCCTTCGACAGCTGCTCCAGGATGACCGGCGCCAGGCCCAGCGTCGGCTCGTCGAGGATCAGCAGCTTCGGCTGCATCATCAGCGCCCGCGCGATTGCCAGCATCTGCTGCTCGCCACCCGAGAGCGTGCGCGCCATCTGGCGCTGGCGGGATTTGAGAATGGGAAAGAGATCGAACAGCCAGTCGAGCTGCGTCGCCCGCACGGCCGTCGGCAGGCGCTGGCCGCCGAGATCGAGATTCTCCCGCACCGACATGTCGCCGAAGAGCTCGCGGGTCTCGGGACATTGCACCACGCCCTGCCGGGCGATCGCCGCCGGCGCCAGCCCTTCGAGCGGCCGGCCGGCATAGCTGATGCGGCCGGCATGCGGCACCAGGCCCGACACCGCGTTGAAGAGCGTGGTCTTGCCGGCGCCGTTGAGGCCGACGATGGACACGAACTCGCGCTCGCGCACCTCGATGCTCACATTTTCGAGCGCCTGCGCCTTGCCGTAGAAGACGCTGACCGCGTCGAGGGCGAGCAGCGGCGTTGTCGTTGCCGCGGCAGCGGCGGGGCGTTCCACCGCCACGATCTTGCCGCCGAGATAGACCCGCCGCACCGTCTCGTTCTGCATCACGGCATCGGCGCTGCCCTCGGCGATGCGCTCGCCCAGATACATCGCGAGCACCCGGTCGACCAGCGCCGCGACGCCCTTGACGTTGTGATCGACCAGCAGAACGGCGCGGCCGTCGCTGCGGAAGCTGCGGATCAGCTCGGAGAAATCCCTGACCTCGGCGGCGGTGAGGCCGGCAAACGGCTCGTCCACCAGCACCACCTTGGGATCGCGTGCGATCGCCTTGGCGAGCTCCATCCGGCGCAAATCGGCGAAGGGCAGCGTCGAGGGATGGCGATGCATCACCGCGCCGAGCCCGACGCGCTCGGCGATGGCGCGGGCGCGCTCGTCGACCCCCGGCGCTACGGCCAGCCGCAGCAGCGAATCCGGCAGCAGGGCGAGCTTGATGTTCTCGAGCACGGTCTGCCGGTGCAGCGGCCGCGAATGCTGGAAGACGATGCCGATGCCGGCGCGCGCGATGCGATGCGGCGCCCAGCCGGCGACGTCCGTGCCGGCGAGCCGCACCGCGCCGGCATCCGGCCGCTCGATCCCCATGATCAGCTTCATCGCCGTCGACTTGCCCGAACCGTTCGGGCCGATCAGGCCGAGGATCTCGCCGGCGGCGATGTCGAGATCGAGGCCGTTGACCGCCACCAGGCCGCCGAAGCGCTTGGTGAGGCCGCGGACCTCCAGGCGCGGGCGGCTGCTCATTCGCGCTCTCCCCGGCGCAGCGCGTATCCCAGCACGCCGTCGGGGAAGAACAGGATGACGGCGAGCGCCACCGCGGCCACGACGAAGGTGTTGAGCTGGCCCAGCGGGCGCAGCAGCTCGCTGGCGACGATGAGGAAGACGGCGCCGAGGACGGCGCCGAGGATGGTGCGGCGGCCGCCGAACACGGCGGCGATGATCACCTGCACCCCGATGCCGATGTCGACCACCGTGTCGACCGAGGCGGTTCCCATGTAGAAGATCAGCATCGCGCCGGCGACGCCGGAGAAGACGGCGCTGACGCAGAACGCCGCGAGCTTGTGCTTGGTGACGTTGAAGCCCAGCGCCTGCGCCTCGATGGCGTCCTGGCCGCTGGCCTGCAGGATAAGCCCGATCGCCGAGCGCGACAGGCCGAACAGCAGGATGGCGCAGACGACGAGGAAGGCCAGGGCATACCAGTAGTTGACGCCGGGATCGATCGACAGCACGTCGGGCACGGTCATGCCGATCTCGCCGCCGGTGACCCCGGCGAAGATCACGATGGCATTCTGCAGCAGCAGCACCGCGACCAGCGTCACCAGGCCGAAATAAGGCCCGCGCAGGCGCAGCGCCGGGACCGCCAGCAGCAGCCCGCCGACCAGCGCGGCGACGGCGCCGGCCAGCACGCAGACCGGGATCGGCAGCCCCCACTGGTTGTCGAGGATCGCGGCGGCATAGGCGCCCAGGCCGATCAGGAAGGTAGGGCCGAAATTGACCTCGCCGGCGAAACCGAAGAGCAGGTCCCAGGACATGGCGAAGACGCCGAAATAGTAGGCGGCGGTGAGCACCCCGAGGATGTAGCCGGACAGCCAGAGCGGCAGCACCGCCGCCACTGCCACCACCAGCAGCGAGATCCAGAAGAGGCGCGAGCGCAGGAAGCGGTTCATGGCGCGCAAACTCTGTGCATTTCCCTCTCCGCCCCAGGGGCGGAGACGGTCAGGGTGAGGTGGGGGACGACGGCCGGAGAGATCGTGGCGCGCAAGCGCACCTCACCCTCGCTACGCGCGGAGAGGGACATCGTCGGAGCGGTTGTCTTCGCTGAAACGGGCATCCTAGCGCCGCCCGAGCAGGCCTTGCGGCCGCAGATAGATCACCAGCACCAGCAGCAGCAGCGCCGGGATCGGCCGCAAGGTGGGCGCGATGAGATAGGCGGTGATGGTTTCGAGATATCCCACCAGATAGGCCGCCACCAGCGAGCCCGAAACGCTGCCGAGGCCGCCGAGCACGACGATCGAGAAGGCGCTGGCGGTGAGCTGGCCGGCATTGGCCGTGCTGACCCCGAGGAAGGAGGCGAGCAGCACGCCGGCGACGCCGGCGAGCACGCCGTAGATGGTCCAGACCAGGAGATAGATCCGCGAGAGATCGAAGCCCAGCAGGGTGAGGGCGCGCGGGTTCATCGAGGCGGCGAGCAGCGTCTTGCCGGCGCGGGTGCGGTTGACCAGCAGCCACAGCAGGCCGATCACCACCCAGCACAGCACCGCGATCAGGATCTCGTTGCGCGGCGTGCGCACCCCGGCAATGTTGATAACGCCGCCGATCAGCGCTCGCGTGCTGACCGGATTGTCGGTGAAGAGATAGGCCATCCCGACCTGGATCATGATGCCCCAGAGCAGCGTGCCGGTGAGCACGAAGATCTCGGTTTCCTCGCGCGGGATGGCGCGCGAGCGCTGGATCGGGCGGACGACCACGAGGTATGTCGCATAGGCGGCGGCGAGGCCGGCGAGGATGCCCACCAGCGTGCCGGCATAGACGCCGAGGCCGAGATCGCCGGCGGCGAGCCAGGCGATCAGCGCCGCCACCACCATGATGCCGCCATGCGCCAGGTTGAGCACCCCCGAGACGCCGAACATCAGGGTGAACCCCACCGCCGCCAGGCCGTAGAGCGCGCTGATGGCGAAGCCGTCGATGAGGATCTGCAGGCCGATCATTCCCGTCTCTTTCGCCCGTCTTCTACGCTACCGCGGCGCGGATGCAAAGCAGCCGGTCCGGCGCCGCACGCCGGACCGGCCTTCGCTGCTGCCGTCAATGCTGGGCTGCCGCCTCGACCTTGATGAAGGCGGGGAATTTGATCTTGGCGTTGGCCAGGTTCGCCGGCCAGACGCAGACCTGCTTGCCGTCCTGCCACTGGACGTCGACGCCGGTGATCAGCCCGGGGCCGTATTTGATCGCATGGGTGAACTGGTCGTCCTTGCCGTAGAACTGGACGCGACCCATGGTGCCGACATAGTCGGTCGTCTCCATCGCGGCGACGATCTTGTCGGGATCGGTCGAGCCGGCGCGCTTGATCGCGTCGACGAACATGAAGACGTCGTCGTAGGCCGAATAGCCGTCATAGGCCGGCGACACGCCGTAGCGCTTGATATAGGCTTCGATGAAGGGAACGGTCTTGGGCGTCGTCGCCACGCCGGGGGCCGCGGCGTTGGCGGTGATCACGCCCTCGGCGGCGCCGTTGGTGTCGCGCCAGAAATCGCTGGTCGTGGCCTGCGAGCTCTGGCCGGCCATCGGGATCGGCACCTGCTGGTCGTGCCACTGCACCGTCGGCTGCACGCCGACATGGCTGATGCCGGTGGTGATGATGTCGGGGTGCTCGCTCTCGATCTTGTTGAAGATCGGCGTGAAGTCGGTGGTATCCGGGTTGAAGCGGATATGGTCGAGCACCTTGAGCCCGGCCTTCGGCAGGCAGTCGAGATAGCGCGCATCGAGCGGCGTCGTCCAGGCGGCGTCCTCGCTCATCACCACGGTGGTCTTCATGTGGAAGGGCCCGACCAGCATGTCGTGCTCGAAATCGCAGATCGACTGGGCGATGAAGGCCGAGGTGAGCCAGCCGTGGAAGGTGTATTTGTAGTGCTCGTAATCGTCGTGCACATGCTTGGAGATATCGTTGCTCGCCGCCCCCGGGGTGATGAACGGCATGTGCAGCCGCGCCGACCAGGGCTCGATCGCCAGCGCCACTTCGCTGATATAGCTGGCGATCACCGCCACGACCTTGTCCTGATTCACCGCGCGCTGGAAGGCGCGGACGCCGTCGGCGGCCGAGGAATGGTCGTCATAGGTGATGACCTCGACCTTGCGGCCGTCGATGCCGCCGGCGGCGTTGATGTCGTCGGCGGCCATCCGGGCCGCCTTGGTGAGCGAGGCGCCGGCGACCGCCGATTCCTCTCCGATGACGCCGATCTTGATCGGATCGGCTGCCTGTGCCGCCGGGCCGGCGACGGCCAGCCCGGCGAGGGCGGCAAGGCCCAGCAGGGCCGGGCGGATGGGCGAAAGGGGGGCGAGTTGCGGGTGCGGCACGGGCGGCGTCTCCTCCAGTTTGTTCTTCGCGTTCGGCGCGGCTCCGCCGCGGCGACAAAGAACGAGTGGCAATGATTCCGGGCTGCGTCACGTGAATTTAATTTCACCCCGGTTTGCATGCGCGTAGCACGGATCGGGCATGTTGCCAAGGCGTGACCGGCGGAGGCGCTTTGCCGGCTCCCGCCGGGCGGTTCTTGCCAGCGGCGCCGCATAGCCGGTGAGGGGACCGGTCCTGTGCTAGAATGCGTGGCGCGCACGCCTCTGCCGGAGCATCCGCCATGAGCACCCCGATCCAGCGATTGCGTCCTTCGGCGCTACGCTCTCAGGTGAGCGAGGCGGAATGGCAGGCGCGGGTCGATCTCGCGGCCGCCTATCGGCTTTGCGACCTCTACGGCATGTCGGACATGATCTACACCCATATCTCCGTGCGGGTGCCCGGCGAACCCGCTCATTTCCTGCTCAATCCGCACGGGCTGCTGTTCGAGGAGGTGACCGCTTCCTCGCTGCTCAAGGTCGATCTCGACGGCAAGCTGATCCACAGGCCCGACGGGCCCTACGGCCTGCATCAGGCCGGCTATGTCATCCACAGTGCGCTCTATCGCGCCAGGCCCGATCTGGGCGCGGCGATGCACACCCACACCGTCGCCGGCATGGCGGTCTCGGCGCTGAAATGCGGGCTGCTGCCGCTGACGCAGACGGCGACGCGCTTCTGCTCGCGCCTGGCCTATCACGATTTCAACGGGCCCGAGCGCGATCCCGGCGAGCGCGACGCGCTCGCCCGCGATCTCGGCGCGATGAACGCCATGATCCTGCGCAATCACGGGCTGCTCACCGTCGGCGCGACCGTCGCCGAGGCCTTCGCCGCGATGTACGGCCTCGAGCGCTCCTGCCAGGCGCAGGTCGCGGCGATGGCCTGCAACACGCCGCTCAACGAGATGCCCGAAGCGGTGGTGGCCAAGGCGACCGGGATGTACGACCCGGCCGTGATCCGCCGCTACGGCCTGCTGGAATGGCCGGGGCTGCTGCGCCAGCTCGACCGGCGCGACCCGTCCTTCCGCGACTGAGCCGGCCGGTCGCGCGGCGCGGCGCCGAGGCTCAGCCCTGCCGCTGCGTCCGGTACCAGTCGAGGATCTGCTCGCCGGTCCAGAACAGGACGTCGTCATGGCGCCGGATCTCCTCCAGCGCCTGGCGGAAATATTTGAGCCGGTGCGGCGCGCCCATGATGTAGGGATGGGCCGAGATCGCCATGATGCGCGTGGCGCTCGCGGAATCGGCGTAGAGCTGCTCGAACTGGTCGGTGGCGCGCCGGTGGTACTCGGCGCCGGGATGATGCTGGATCAGCATCATCGCGACGTCGTTGCATTCCTGGGTATAGGGCAGCGAGACGATGGGCCGGGTACGCGTCTTCAGCATCACCGGCTGATCGTCGAGCACCCAGTCGCCGACATACTCGTAGCCTTCCTCGGCGAGGATGTCCGGCGTCTCCCAGGTTTCGGTCAGGCCCGGGCCGAGCCAGCCGCGCGGCCGCTTGCCGGTGAAGGCGGATATCGCCTCGGTGGTCCTGCGGATCGCCTCGCGCTCGTTCTCGACCTTCTGCATGTTCTTCTGGATGAAGCCGTGGCCGAGAAACTCCCACTGGCGCTCGCGCGCCGCCTCGGCGATCGGCGCATAGGTGGCGAGACAGGAGCCGTTCAGGCACAGCACCGCCTTGATGTCGAGCCGGTCCAGCACCTCGAGCATGCGCCAGAATCCCACGCGGTTGCCGTATTCGTGCCAGGCCCAGTTCGGGATGTCCGGCATCGGCGCGCCGCCGGCGGGCGGCGTCAGCACGGTGCGCGGCATCGGCTGGTTGATGTCCCATTCCTCGACGTTGATGATGACCCAGCACACCATCCGCGCCCCGCCCGGCAGGGCGAGCTTCGGCCGGTTGACGATCGGCGCGTAGGACAGGCGTTCCCTTGGCTGCATGCGGCGGCTCCGTTGGGGCTGGTTCGGGGCCAGCATCGCCCGGCGGCCGCGCCCTGGCAATCGCCGCGCCGCGTGCCGGGGGCTGCCCGGCATGGTCCGGAGGGGTGGGGAGTGTGATCTCCGTCACACCCCTTTGCCGCCCTGCCCTGTAGGGTTGCGATTCTATGCAATCCTCCGGCGGACCCATGGGGCAGCTCCTCCACGATCCCGGTCTTTGCCCGGTGTGCCGGCGCGGGCAGTTCGGCCAGCGCACGGAGCAAGTCGATTTCCACCAATGGACGGACAAGGGCCTGGTCCGCTACGGCGCCTCGGTCGGCATCAACGCCTGTGCCGATTGCGGCTTCCGAAGCTGGGGCGACGAGGTCGTCGCGCTGATGCGCGAGGCGCTCCGCCGCGCCTACGACAGCGCCCCCTGATCCCCGCCGCGCGCCGCCTTTGGCGGATTGCCGGCTTCTTTTTCCCTCGCTGGCGTGACAGGATAGCGCCGCTCGCCGCTTTCGCCTGATCGGCCGCCAAGGCCGGCATGGCAGTTTTCGCACGCCCGCGGCGACGGTGCGAACGAGGGAGGACCAAGAGAATGCACACACCGCGCATACCGCGTCGCGCGACGCTGCTGTCGGCGGCGGCCTTGGCCGCGAGCCTGATGCTGCCGGGCATCGCTCGGGCGGCCGAGCCGATCACCATCGGCTTCGGCATGGCGCTGAGCGGCGGGCTCGCCGCCATCGGCAAATCGGCGCTGCTGGCGATGCAGATCTGGGAGAGCGACGTCAATGCCAAGGGCGGGCTGCTCGGCCGGCCGGTGAAGCTGGTCTATTACGACGATCAGAGCAACCCGGCGACGGTGCCCGGCATCTATTCCAAGCTGATCGACGTCGACAAGGTCGACCTCGTGGTCTCCGGCTACGCCACCAACATGGTGGCCCCGGCGATGCCGGTGGTGATCCAGCACGACCGGCTGTTCCTCGGCCTGTTCGGTCTCGCGGTCAACACCCAGTTCCACTATCCCAAATACTTCTCGATGCTGCCCGCCGGCCCCGATCCCAAGCGTGCCTTCTCGCAAGGCTTCTTCGACGCGGTGATGGCGGCAAACCCCAAGCCCAAGACCATCGCCATCGCCGCGGCCGATGCGGAGTTCGCCAAGAACGCCTCCGACGGCGCGCGCGACATTGCCAAGTCGCTGGGGCTGAAGATCGTCTATGACCGCAGCTACCCGCCGGCGTCGACCACCGATTACACGCCGATCGTCCGCGCCATCCAGGCGACCGAGCCCGATCTCGTCTATATCGCCTCATATCCCTCCGATACGGTCGGCATGGTGAATGCCATCAACGAGGTCGGGCTCAAGGCGCGCTATGTCGGGGGCGGCATGGTGGGCCTGCAGATCACCGCCGTGAAGCAGAAGCTGGGGCCGATGCTCGACGGCTTCCTCGACTACGATTTCTGGATCCCGGCGCCGACCATGCAGTTCAAGGGCATCACCGACTTCCTCAAGGCCTATCAGGCGAAGGCGCCCGAGGCCGGGGTCGATCCGCTTGGCTGGTATCTGCCGCCCTTCGCCTACGCCAACCTCGAAGTGCTGGCCCAGGCGGTCGAGGGCACCAAGAGCCTCGACCAGAACAAGCTCGCCGACTATGTCCGCAGCCACAGCTTCAAGACGGTGGTCGGCGACATCGCCTACGGCAAGGACGGCGAATGGGCGAAGCCGCGGGTGCTGGAGGTGCAGTTCCGCGGCCTCAAGCCCAACGATCTCGCCTCGATCCGCGACACCAAGACCGAGGTGATCGTCGAGCCGGCGGCCTATCGCACCGGCACGCCGGTCCCCTTCACCGAGGCGCGGAAATAGCGCCGGCGCGCGCCCTGGTCAGCCGATCCGCACCAGGGCGCCGCCATCCACCGGCAAGGCCACGCCGGTGATGAAGTCGGCCTCGTCCGAGGCGAGGAACAGGGCGGCGTTCGCGACGTCCCAGGCGGTGCCCATGCGGTTGCGCAGCGGCACCCTGGCGTCGCGTTCCGCCGCCACCTCGGCGCGCGAGCGGCCGCTGGCGCGCGCCCGCGTGTCGACCGCCATGGGCGTGTCCATCAGCCCCGGCAGGATGACGTTGGCGCGGATGCCGTAGCCGGCGTTCTGGATGGCGATCTGCTGGGTATAGGCGACCAGCGCCGCCTTGGTCGCCTTGTAGGCGACCAGCGGGTAGTTCTCCCAGGCGGCGACCGAGGAGATGGTGATGATCGCGCCCGAGCGCTGCCGGCGCATGATCGGCAGCACGTGCTTGCACGCCATGATCGCGCCGCGCAGGTTGATGGCGGCGACGCGGTCGAACGCCTCCTCGGTGATCTCGAGCGGCGAGGCGTCGCCGCCGGCAAGGCTGACGCCGACGTTGTAATGCAGGATGTCGACGCGGCCCCAGCGCCCTTCGGCGGCGGCGATCGCCGCCTTCAGCGTCGGCTCCCGGGTGACGTCGGCCTCGAATGCCACGCACTCGCCGCCCTCTCTCTGCGCCAGGGACGCGGTCTCCTCGGCCGAGGCGAGGTTGCGGTCGACGGCGAGGATTTTCGCCCCCTCGCGGGCGAAGCGCAGCGCCGTGGCGCGGCCGTTGCCCAGGCCTTCGCCCGGACCCTGCCCGGCGCCGATGATCACCGCGATCTTGTCCTCAAGACGCATCTCGCTCCTCGCTTTCATCGCTCAGTGCCGGTCCGCGCCGGCAACCAGCGGGCAGCCGCTTGCGGCCAGCGACTGGAAGGCCTGGTCGGCGGGTATGGTGCTCAGGATCTGGTAGTAGTCCCACGGCGCGTGCGAATCCCTGGGCGGCTTCACGCGGGCGAGATACATGTCGTGCAGCAGCCGCCCGTCGGCGCGGATATGGCCGTTGGCGGCGTAGAAATCATTGACCGGCAGCTCGCGCATCCTGGCCATCACCTGGCCGGTCTCGTCGGTGCCCGCGGCGGCGATGGCGCGCAGGTAATGGCGGATGGCGGAATAGACGCTGGCCTGCGCCTGGGTCGGCATCGCCTTGTGCCGCGCGAAGAATCGTTTGGCGAAGGCGCGGCTCTCCGGCGTGCGGTCCCAGTAGAAGGCGGTGACGAAGGTCAGCCCCTGCGCCGCCTCGAGGCCGAGGCTGTGCACGTCGGTGATGAAGACCAGCAGCGAGGCCAGCGTCTGCCCGCCCTGCGGCAGGCCGAACTCGTTCGCCTGCTTGGTGGCGTTGATCATGTCGCCGCCGCCATCGGCGAGCGCCACCACCTTGGCGCCCGACGCCTTCGCCTGCAGCAGGTACGAGCTGAAATCGGCGGTGTTGAGCGGATGGCGCACGCCGCCCAGCACGCGGCCGCCCGACGCCAGCACGGCGCGCGTGGCGTCGGCTTCCATCGAATGGCCGAAGGCGTAGTCGACGGTAACGAAGAACCAGGTATCGAGCCCCTGCCGCGTCATCGCCCGCGCCAGGCTGGTGGTGAGCGCGTAGCTGTCATAGGTCCAGGAGATCGCCGTCGGCGAGCAGGCCTTGCCGGTGAAATCGGTGCTGCCCACGGCGGTGGCGATGGCAATGCGGTTGCGCTCCTTGGCGAGCTGCTCGACCGCCAGCGCCACCGAGGAATTGTCGAAATCGATCACCATGTCGACCTTGTCGACGTCGAACCATTGCCGGGCGATGGCGGCGGCGACATCCGCCTTGTTCTGGTGGTCGGCGACGACGATCTCGACGGGCTTGCCGAGCACGCTGCCGCCGGCATCCTCGACCGCCATCCTCGCCGCCACCACCGACCCGGCCCCGCCGAGATCGGCATAGAGGCCCGACTGGTCGTTGAGCACGCCGATCCGGACGACGCCGTCGGAGATCTGCGCGCCTGCCGGCGAACCGCCCGCCGGCAGCAGCAGCGCCGCGGCGAGCGCAAGGGCTGTCGATCGAAGCATTCCGTTCCTCCCCGCGTGCCGGGTCTTGCTGGTCCCGGTCGTCGCGCGAAAATGATATCAGACGGGCGCCGCCGGTCAGGTGAAATCGTCGCCCCGCGGGGCTATCCTCTCGCGCAGGGGAGGATGCCTGAACGCCATGCACGCCCATCGCATCGTCATGACCGAGCCGGGACCGCCGGAGGTGCTGCGCTACGAGCGGGTCGCGCTCGATCCGCCGGGGCCGGGCGAGGTGCTGCTGCGGCACACCGCGATCGGCCTCAACTACATCGACATCCAGCACCGCACCGGGCGCTATCCCCTGCCGCAGTACCCTTCGCCGATCGGGATGGAGGCCGCGGGGGTGATCGAGGCGGTGGGGCCGGGCGTCGGCGACCTCGGGCCGGGCCAGCGCGTCGCCTATGCCGCGGGGCCGATCGGCGCCTATGCCGAGGCGCGGCTGATCCCGGCCGAGCGGCTGGTGCCGCTGCCGGCGGGCATCGACGACGCCACCGCGGCGGCGGTGATGATCAAGGGCCTCACCGCGCACTACCTGCTGTTCACGACATATCCGGTGCGGCGCGGCGACACCATCCTGGTCCATGCCGCCGCCGGCGGCGTGGGATTGCTGCTCTGCCAGTGGGCGCGGCATCTCGGCGCGCGCGTCATCGGCACGGCGGGCAGCGCGGAGAAGGCGGCGGTCGCGCGCGCCCATGGCTGCGACCTCGTCATCCTCTACCGCCAGGAGGATGTGGCGGACGCGGTGCGCCGCGCCACCGGCGGCAAGGGCGTGCCGGTGGTCTATGACGGCGTCGGCAAGGATACGGTCGAAGCCTCGCTGCGCTGCCTGGCGCCGCGCGGGCTGCTGGTGTCCTACGGCACGCCCTCGGGCGCGATCCCGCCGCTCGACCTCTTCCGGCTGAACACGCTGGGCTCGCTCTACGTCACCAGCCCGGCCTTCGCCACCCACACCGCCGAGCGCGGCGAGCTCCTCGCCCGCGCCGAGGCGCTCTTCGCGGCGCTCGAGAGCGGCATCCTCACCCTCGACATCCGCGCCGCCTATCCGCTCCAGGAAGCGCGCCGCGCCCACGCCGATCTGCAGGGCCGCCGCACCATCGGCGCCTCGATCCTGCTGCCGTGACTGGCTGGGTAGTGGACAAATCGAGCGTTTGGTACCAACAGGAAAGCTCGTTGCGCTTGAAGGAGCGCCTGCTTTCGACCCAACTTGGCCGCTAGAACGTCGATCGGGCAGTCCTAAAATCGGACGTGCAGCGCCACCTAAACTGCGACACCTTCGCACCCATGTCGGTCGTTGCCGCGCAATCGATGCTTCTTCCTCACCGGCGAGCTGCCGGCAACGCCTGGTCGCGCTGGTCCCGAGACGATTATTGTTGTCACATCGTGGCAGGCGTATTGTCGATCGGATGGGGGATAGCACTGAAATTGGCATCCTGAAGCCGCTCTGGACGCGCCGTCAGGACGGCCGCTGGGGCGTGCACGACGTGAAGGGAATTACCCTCAAGCGCAAGCCTGAGCACGATGCCGATTTCTTCGCGTTCGACAGCGATCTGGAGATGCTGACGAGCATGCCTCCGACCAACCTTGGAGACATGTTCGCCTCCTTCGGATCAACCGATTTTCTCATCAAGCAGAGCATTGTGCCCGTAGTGGCTTGGATCCAAGACTCACCTGTACTGCGATGCGTCGGCACAGCTTTCGTCGTAAGCTGCAGCGGCTATGTCGTGACGGCGAGCCATGTGGTCCTCGATCCGCAAGATAGCGGGTACGGAAAGGTCATGGAGTGGAATGGCAATATCAAGACCGTCGAAGGGGCGGCCTTAGGTGTGCTCATCCCAACGAACCCGGCGAGGTTGCCCGATGGCTTCGAATTCCGGCCCTTCCAGGAGGCGTGGTATTGGGGCGAATGGAAGAAAAGTCCGCTAATCCATGAAGCCGATCGGCTAGCGAGCTTGATCGATATCGCGGTATGCAAGCTCCCCGAACGAGCGGATGGCTCCGCCTACCAACCGCTAAATCTGTCACTCGCGCCATTCGTGCGCGGTGAGACCGCCTGCGCG
>DAHUYF010000058.1 GCA_027315365.1 Rhodospirillales bacterium
CTGCGGCTCATGCCGAACGTGATCAGCAACATAGGCAACAGCGTCACGGGTGGCTACACCTTCGCCTGGAACGTCTTCCTCCCGGCCGTCCTGCTGCCCATCCTGTTCTTCATCGCCATGTACGCCTACCCGTTCTTCGAGCAATGGGTCACCGGCGACAAGAGGCCGCACAACGTGCTCGACCGGCCGCGGAACGTCCCGACGCGGACCGGCATCGGGGTGGCGGTGATCACCAGCGCGATCGTCCTGCAGGTCGCCGGCGGCGACGACGTGATCTCCGTGCACCTCGGCCTCGCCGACGAGGACCTGGTCTGGGTGCTGCGGTTCGGCTTCTTCATCTTCCCGGTGGCCGCCTTCCTCGTGACCAGGCGCGTCTGCGTGGCGCTGCAGCGCGCCGACCGGCGCAGGCTCCGGGCCGGGCTGCCCTACGGGATCGCCCCGCAGTCGCCGGACGGCGCGGCCGCGCCGCCCGAGCCCGCCGCGGCAGCCGGCGCGCGGACGCTGGCGGCGGCGGCATCGAGCCTCGCCGAACTCGAAAGCGCGGTGCGCGGCTTCGCCGGCTGTGCCTTGAAGCGCACCGCCACCAACACCGTCTTCGGCGAGGGGCCGGCCGGAGCCGAACTGATGGTGATCGGCGAGGCGCCGGGCGCCGACGAGGACCGGCTCGGCCGTCCCTTCGTCGGCCGCAGCGGCCAGCTCCTCGACCGCATGCTGGCGACGATCGGCTATGACCGGCAGCGCAACGCCTACATCACCAACGTGCTGTTCTGGCGGCCGCCGGGCAACCGCAAGCCGACCAATGAGGAGACCGCCGCCTGCCTGCCCTTCGTCTGGCGGCATATCGCACTGGTGCGGCCGCGGGCGGTGATGCTGGCGGGCGGCACCGCCGCCGGCGCCCTGCTGCGGCGGAGCGACGGGATCATGCGCCTGCGTGGCCGCTGGTTCGATCTCGACGGCGAAGGGCTGGAGGAAAAAATCCCGGCGATCGCCACCTACCACCCCTCCTTTCTGCTGCGCAGCCCCGCCCGAAAAGGCGAGGCCTGGAAGGATCTCCTGGCGCTGCAATCAAAGTTGAAGGACGGACAGTAAGCTACGGGAATCCGTAAGCAACTCGGCGATAGCGCGAAATTGCCTAAAATTTGACCTGCATTTTAGCTTGCCAGCCCCTCGGGCTATAGTCTATTGGCGTTGGCATGCAGGGCAGGAGACATGACCTCCGGCCGAGCAAGACTTTGGCGAGATTCGGTTTTTTTGTCACCCTCGCGGTCGTCCTGCCCGGCACTCTGGCGACGCTCCCCAGCAGCAGCGCAAGGGCGCAGTCTGTCCGCACCTCGGCCCTGACCCCGGGCAACGACAATCTCCGCGAAGCCGACCTGCCGACGGTGCTCGCGCCCAACGCGGCCGCCGCCTATCGCCGCATCTTCGCATTGCAGGAAGCGCGCCGCTGGGCCGATGCCGACCGCGAGATCCGTGCGCTCGACGATAAGCTGCTGCTCGGCGCGGTCGAGGCGCAGCGCTATCTCCACCGCGGCTATCGCGCCAGTTATGGCGAACTTGCCGCCTGGCTCGAGGCCCATGCCGACGAGGCCGAGGCCAAGGCGATCTACGCGCTGGCGCTGCGCCGTCATCCCGCCGGCGCCGCCGCTCCCGCCCGGCCGACCGTGGTCACGTTCGCGCCCCGCCGCCTCGACGACGACGGCGATGAGGCCGGCGCCGACACGCGCAGGCTGTCCGCCGCCGAGCGCCGTCAGGCGAGGCAGCTGCGCCGCGACATCGCCGCGCTCGCGCCGCGCGAGCCGCGCCGCGCCGAGCTGACGCTGGCCGGCTATGACGCCAGGCATCTCCTCACCCTGGCGCGGCAGGACGAGCTGCGCACCGCGATCTCGGAGGGCTACCTCGCCCTCGGCAAGGTGCAGGAGGCGCTGAGCCTCAGCGCCGCCACCCACAGCCCGGCCTTCGCCGCCGCCGCTCATTGGCAGGCCGGACTCGCCGCCTGGCGACTCGGCCGCTATGCCGAGGCCGGCAGCCATTTCCAGGCGGTGGTGCGCTCGCCGGGCCAGTCGAGCTGGACCGTCTCGGCGGCCGCCTTCTGGGCGGCGCGGGTGGAACTGCGCAACCGCCGGCCCGAGCTCTTCAGCTATTGGCTCGGCATCGCCGCCGAGCATCCCCGCACCTTCTACGGCCTGCTGGCGCGGCGCATGCTGGGGGTCGATCCCTATCTCGATTTCGAGAATGCGCCCTTCACCGTGGTCGACGCCGACATGCTCTCCTCCGCGCCCGCCGGACGCCGCGCGCTCGCGCTGCTCCAGGTCGGCGAGGTCGCCCGCGCCGAGGCCGAGCTGCGCGCACTTGCAGCGCACGCCGCGCCGGAGCTGCTGGAGGCGCTGGTCGCGGTCGCCGACCGCGCCAACATGCCGGCGCTCAGCCTGCAGCTCGCCGGGCTCGCCGCCGAGAACGGCGGCCGCCACCGCGATCCCGCGCTCTATCCGGTGCCGCGCTGGACGCCGCTCGGCGGCTTCACCGTCGACCGTGCGCTGCTGTTCGCCGTGATGCGGCAGGAATCGCAGTTCCTCACCGACGCGCAGAGCAATGCCGGCGCGGTGGGATTGATGCAGCTGATGCCCGCTACCGCCCATGCCATGGCCAAGCGCGCCGGCGTGCCGCTGGAGCGCGCCGGGCGTCAGCCGGCGCGCGGCGCTCTCGCCGAGCCCGAGCTCAACCTGGCGCTGGCGCAGGAATACATCGTCAGCCTGATCGAGCAGGAGCGGATCGGCGACAATCTCGTGCTCATCGCCGCCGCCTATAATTGCGGCGCCGGCGCGCTGCAGCGCTGGCAGTCGGCGCCCGCGCTGGCGAATGATCCGCTGCTCTACATCGAGAGCATTCCCTCGCGCGAGACGCGCGACTTCACCGTCCGCGTGCTCGCCAACTACTGGATCTATCGCCAGCGCCTGGGGCAGCCGACGCCCGATCTCGACGCGCTTGCCGGCGGGCAATGGCCGACCTATACCGCGCTCGACAGCACGACGGAGCCGGATCGCCGCCATGCCGAGAATCGATGAGTCGCGCCCCTTCCTCGCCGTCAGCATCGCGGTTCTCACCGTCTCCGACACGCGCGGCGAGGCCGACGACGTCTCCGGCCGCACGCTGGTCGAGCTGATCGCCGCCGCCGGCCATCGCGTCGCCGACCGCCGCATCGTCCGCGACGACCAGGCGGCGATCATCGCCGCGCTCAAGGCCTGGATCGCCGATCCCGCCATCGACGTCGTGATCGCCACCGGCGGCACCGGCGTCACCGGGCGCGACGTCACGCCCGAGGCTTTCCACGCCGTCTACGAGAAGGAGATTGCCGGCTTCGGCGAGCTCTTCCGCTGGCTGAGCTACCAGAAGATCGGCACCTCGACGCTGCAGAGCCGCGCCACCGCCGGCGTCGCCGGCGGGACATATCTCTTCGCGCTCCCCGGCTCGCCCGGCGCCTGCCGCGACGGCTGGGAGGACATCATCAGGCACCAGCTCGACAACCGGCTGCGCCCGTGCAACCTCGCCGAGCTGATGCCGCGCCTGCAGGAGCATCTGCACCGGCGCTGACCCCGCGCCGCACGCCGCCTCCGCCCGCGACGGCGAGAGAAGCCGGGTTCGCCCGTCGCGGCGGCGGCGCTCCATCGGCGGCGGTATCGTCCTACAGCCACGAGGAGCCGATGATGTCACGTCCGCCCAAGCGTATCGCGATTACCGGCGCCGCCGGCCAGATCTGCTACTCGCTGCTCTTTCGCGTCGCCCGCGGCGAGGTGTTCGGGCCGGATCAGCCGGTCATCCTGCAGCTTCTCGATCTGCCCCAGGCCTTGAAGGCGGTCGGCGGCGTGCTGATGGAGCTGGAGGATTGTGCCTTCCCGCTGCTGGCCGGAACCATCGTCACCGACGACCCCGTGACCGCGTTTCGCGACATCGACGCCGCCATGCTGGTCGGTTCCCGCCCGCGATCGAAGGGCATGGAACGGCGCGATCTCCTCGCCGCCAACGCCGAGATCTTCAAGGTGCAGGGGCGCGCCCTGAACCAGGCGGCGCGGCGCGATGCGCGCGTGCTGGTGGTGGGCAATCCCGCCAACACCAACGCCGCCATCCTGGCGCGCCACGCGCCCGAGTTTCCGGCGGCGAACATCACCTCGATGATCCGCCTGGATCACAACCGCGCGGTCTCGCAGCTTGCCGCCAAGGCCGGCACCGGCGTCGACCAGGTGGAGCGCATGGTGGTCTGGGGAAACCATTCGCCCACCATGTTCGCCGATTGGCGCTTCGCCACCGCGGCGGGCAAGAGCCTGCCCGCGCTGATCGGCGACGACGCCTGGTACCGCGACACGCTGATCCCGAGCGTCGCCCAGCGCGGAACGGCGGTGATCGAGGCGCGCGGCGCCTCCTCCGCGGCGTCGGCGGCCAATGCGGCGATCGATCACCTGCGCGATTGGCTGCACGGCACCGGCGGGCGCTGGGTGTCGATGGGCGTCCCGTCCGATGGCAGCTACGGCATCGCCGAGGGACTGATCTGCGGCGTGCCGGTCACCTGCACCGCCGGCGCCTATCACCGGGTCGAAGGGCTGGCGATCGACGAGTTCGCGCGCCGCATGATCGACCGGACGGTCGCCGAGCTCGCCGAGGAGCTGGCCGCGGTCGGGACCGGTTAGCCGCGGCGAGGAGAGGCAGGCGGCCCGGCCGGTACCGGACCGCCCGCGCGCGACGCTATTTGCCCATCGCCACGACCTCGCCGAACAGCTCCCAGGTCGTGCCGTTGAACTTGGCGAGCTGCTCCTGGCGGATCGGGTAGAAGTTGGTCGGGCTGGTGCTGACGGTGATGCCGGGCAGCATCATCGGCAGCGCCAGGTGCTTGAGATCGGCGGCCTGCTTCATCACGTTCTCGCGGGTGAGGTCGTTGCCGCACTGCTTCAGCACCTGCACCATCGTCATCGCCTCGTTGTAGCCGAAGACGTTGAAGGCGTCCTTCTTGTCGCCGTCGGGATAATACTTGTCCATCCAGGCCAGCCACTGCTTGTAGCCGGAATCGTTCTGCCATTTGGCGTCGGTCGGATCCTTCTCGTATTCGACGCTGATCAGGCCGGTCGACGCCTCGAGCCCGGCCGGGTGCAGCACCGCGCCCACCGAGTTCGACACCGAGTTCAGCAGCTGCAGCGGCTTCCAGCCGATGTCATGCACCTTGCGGATCGCCTGCGCGGCGAATTTCGGCGTGGTCACGTTGAAGAACACGTTGGCGTCCGACGCCTGCAGGGTAATGACCTGCGAATCGATGCTGGGCTCGGTGGTCTCGTAGCTGACTTGCTTGACGATCATCGTCTTTGCCTTCGCGCCGAGCCCGTCGGTGAAGCCTTTGACGTAGTCCTTTCCGTAATCGTCGTCCTGGTAGAGGATCCCGACCCTGGCGTCGGGCATGTGCTCGAGCAGATAATGGGCGTAGACGCCGCCCTCGGTCTGATAGGTGGGCTGCCAGCCCATCGTCCACGGGAACTCCTTGGGATTGCCCCATTTGGCGGCGCCGGTGGCGACGAAGAGCTGCGGCACCTTCTTCTGGTTGAGGTATTTCTGGACGGCGGAGTTGGTCGGCGTGCCCAGCGCACTGAAATCGAGCAGCACGCCCTCCTGCTCGACCAGCCGCCGCGTCTGCTCCACGGTCTTGGGCGGGCTGTAGCCGTCATCAAGGCTGATCAGCTTGATTTTGCGGCCGTTGACGCCGCCCTCGGCATTGATCATCGCGAAATAGGCGGCCTCGGCCTTGCCGATCGTGCCATAGGCGGAGGCCGGTCCGCTGTAGGGCATGGTCTGGCCGAGGGTGATCTCGGTGTCGGTGACGCCGGGGCCATACGCCTTTTGCTGCGCCATGGCCGGGGCGACGATGAACACGCCGCAGAGCGCGACGGCCGCTAAAGCAGACGGTTTCGTCATGACGTGAACCTCCCTGATTTGTTGCCGCCTGGTTCGGCCTTGCCGCCGGCGGTTTTGCGCGCCGGCGATAAGGTTCGCACCGACGATCTCTCAGCATGGCAAACGTCGGCCCCGGCGACGCATGACAAATAATTTAATTCAAAACGGCGCCCGGCGCCGGAGCGCCGCCTGCCGCCAGCGCGCGTAATCCTCGGCGTCATCGACATCCATCAGCGTCTCGACCAGGGCGACGGTCATGCCGCGCGGCAGCCCCCGCAGCGTGTCGGCGAGCGCGTGCGGGCTCGACCAGCGCACGCCCGCGAACAGCCCATGCGGCACGCGCGGGCGGCGGCGCAGCCCGACCAGCCAGTAGCCGCCGTCTTCCGCCGGACCGAACACCGCCTCGCTGCGGCCGAGCGCGCGGAACGCCGCGGCGATGTGCGCGCGCGTGATCGCCGGGATGTCCGAGCCGACGATCACCGCCGGTCCCGGCGGCAGCCGCGCGAAGACGCGCGCCATGCGCCGGCCGAGATCGCCCCGGCCCTGGCCGCGGCAGCGCAGCCGAACCGGCCAGCGCGCCTGCCGGTCGCGATCGGGCGTCACCCACAGCTCGGTGCGCCAGCGCGGATCGCGCGCGAGATCGCGCAGCAGCCGCACGCCGGCATCGCGATGGAAGCGCAGCGCCGCAAGCGCGCCGATCCCGGCGGCGAGCCGCGACTTGACCCGTCCCAGCCGCGGCGCGCGCAGGAAGACGACGAGATGGCGCGCCGGCCGCATCAGCGATAGAGCCGCAGCAGCAGCGCCGGCGGCACCCGCGCGAAATGGAGCGCCAGGCAGGCGAGATTGCGCAGCGGCCGCGCGACATAGCCGTCGCGGCGATACCGCGCCGCTGAGGTCACGGCGTCGGCGGCGAGCGCCACCAGCCGGCGGCGGCCGAGGCGCCGGGCGAGATCGACATCCTCCATCAGCGGCAGCGGCCGGAATCCCCCCAGCGCGCGATAAAGCTCGGCCGAGAGCAGCAGCCCCTGATCGCCATAGGGCAGGCCGAGCCGGCGCGCGCGCCAGCCCGCCGCCGCCTCGATGCGCCGCGCCGCGCGCGCGCCGTCGTCCAGGCGGAGCCGGAAATATCCGGCGCGCCGGCGATTGGCCGCATCGGCCATGAAGACGGCGGCCGCCTCCGGCCAGCCGCGCGCCAGCACCGTGTCGGCATGCAGGAAGAGCAGCCACGCACCCGCCGCCGCCGCGCCGCCGGCGGCGAGCTGGGTGCCGCGGCCGCGCGGCGCCGCCAGGATGCGGGCACCCCGGGCGCGGGCAAGCGCTGCGGTCGCGTCCTGCGAACCGCCATCCACCACCAGCACCTCGCGCAGCAGGCCGGCGGCGCGCCCTTCCGCGAGCGCCGCCAGCACCGCCGGCAGCGTCGCCGCGGCATCGAGCGCGGGAATCACGATGGAGAGCGGCGGATCGCCCGGGTCGCGCATGGCGCCGACCTTACTGCGCGCCAGTGCGCGGCGCCAACCGGCGTTTCCCGCTTATGCGGCCGCTTGCCCCCGTCGCCGGCTTCGCTCTATGAGCGCGCGAGGAGGCGTGCAGGATGAGAGGCAAGGCGATCGCCGCGGTCATTGTCGCGCTGCTGCCCGGCGCCGCGCCGTGCCGCGCCCAGGCGCCGCTGCAGCTCGAGGCCAGGATCGCGCTGCCGGACATCATCGGCCGCCTCGACCATCTCGCGGTCGATCTCGCGCGCCGGCGGATCTTCCTCGCCCAGCCCGGCGACGACAGCGTCGGCGTCGTCGATCTCGCGCAGCAGAAGCCCGTCAACCGGCTGCGGCATCTGAGGGAGCCGCGCGGCGTCGGCTATGTGCCGTCGAGCGACACCCTCTATGTATCGAGCGGCCTCGACGGCGCGCTGCGCCTGTTCAGAGGCGCGGCGCTCGCCCCGGCCGAGACCATCGCGCTCGGCCCGGAGCCCGACGAGATCGCGGTCGACGCCGCGTCCCGGCTGGTCTATGTGGGATATGGCAGCGGCGCAATCGCCGTCATCGACGACGGGATGCGCGCGCCGCGCGCCGAGATCACGCTGCGCGAGCATCCGCAGGGCATGGCGCTGGCGCCGGACGGCAAGCGCCTCTTCGTCAATGTCGGCGCGGCGCATCAGCTCGTGGTGATCGACCGCGCCGCGGACACGGTGGCGGCGACCTGGCTGCTGCGCGACGGCCGCGACAACGGCCCGCTGGCGCTCGACGGCGAGCGCATCGTGACCGTCTTCCGCCACCCGCCGCAGCTTGCGGTGATCGCACCCAAGGACGGCAGCGCACGCGCCACCCTCGCCACCTGCACCGACGCCGGCGACGCCTTCGCCGATGCCGCCCGCCACCGCCTTTACGTCGTCTGCGGCGAGGGCGTGGTCGAGGTGCTGGAGCGCAACGGCGAGGGCTATCGCAGCCTGGCACGCATCCCCACCGGCCCCGGCGCGCGCACCGGCCTCTTCGTCCCGGCGCTCGACCGGCTGATCGTCGCGGTGCCTGCCGCGCCGCGCACTGCCGCGCCCGACGCCACTGCCGCCCAGCCCGCCCCGCCCGAGCCCGCCGCGCTCCTGCTCTTCCGCCCGGCGCCGTAGCGCAAGTTTCCGCTGGACCGTGACTGCGTCATGCAGCGCAAACCTGCCGCAGCGTCTTTGTTCTTGATATGTTCCCAATAACCCCCTACCCTGCACGAGTATGGACGAGCCCCTGCCCGCCCGGCCGCGCAAGGGGCGCGGCGCCGTCGGCAATCCGGCGCCGCGCTTCGACCGCGAGACGCGCAGCGCCGTCGATGACGGCTGGCGCCAGCCCGAGAGTCCCGAGGACGAGCCGCCGCCGCTGCGCACTACCGTGGCCATCGACACCGCCCGCAGCATCATCGCCCGCAACGACTCCCCCGACATCCCCTTCGAGCAGTCGATCAACCCCTATCGCGGCTGCGAGCATGGCTGCATCTATTGCTTCGCGCGGCCGACGCACGCCTATCTCGGCCTCTCGCCCGGGCTCGATTTCGAGACCCGGCTCTTCGCCAAGACCGCGGCGCCGGAGCTGCTGCGCGCCGAGCTCGCCAAGCCCGCCTATCGCTGCCGCCTCATCGCGCTGGGCTCCAACACCGACCCCTACCAGCCGATCGAGCGCGAGTACCGCATCACCAGGGGCGTGCTCGAGGTGCTGCGCGATTTCAATCATCCGGTCGGCGTGGTCAGCAAATCGACGCTGATCCGGCGCGACATCGACATCCTGGCGCCGATGGCGGCGAAGAACCTGGCGAGCGTCGCGATCTCCATCACCACGCTCGACCGCGATCTCGCGCGCCATCTCGAGCCGCGGGCGGCGACGCCGCAGCGCCGGCTGGAGACGGTGCGCGCGCTCGCCGATGCCGGCATCCCGGTGAGCGTGCTCGCCTCGCCGATGATCCCCGCGCTCAACGACCACGAGCTCGACGACATCCTCGGCGCGGCGAGCCGGGCGGGCGCGATCGGCGCCGGCTACATCCTGCTGCGCCTGCCGCTGGAGCTGACGCCGCTGTTCGAGGAATGGCTCGCGGCGCATGCGCCGGGCAAGGCGCGCCACGTGATGTCGCTGATCCGCCAGTCGCGCGACGGCAAGACCTATCGCGCCGAGTTCGGCAAGCGCATGACCGGCACCGGCGCCTATGCCGAGATGCTGCAGGCGCGCTTCGCCGCCGCCTGCCGCCGCCTCGGCCTCAATCAGCGCCGGCGCGGGCTCCATCTCGACACCACGCAGTTCCGCCGGCCGCCGCAGAAGGGCGATCAGCTCGCGCTGTTCTGAGCGTCCTGGCCGTCCTGGGCGCGCGCCGCACCATAAGGCCGCCATTCGCCCTCGCGCTGGGCGAGACGGTCGGCGATGACGCGCCAGGCGGCGGGCTCGCGCGCCATGGTGCTGTGCGGGCCCTTGACCTCGATGGTCTCGCGCCGCGGCCCCGGGGCTTCGAGGCAGCTCTGCCAGGCGACGATGCCGTCGCTGCGCGTGTAGAGCGCCGTCACCGGCACCGCCGGCGGTTGGTTGAGCCCGGCATAGAGGATCGACGAGTGCGGGCTGTGCCAACGCGCCAGCAGGCGGTAGAGCGGCTCGAGCTGGCTCGCCGTCGGCAGGCGGATCGGGCTGGCCAGCACGATGAGCTGGCGCACGTCCTGCGGCCGCTGCTTCGCGATCTCGCGCAGGAAGGTGCCGCCGAGGCTGTGGCCGATCAGGCTCGCCCGCCGCCCGTCGTGCCGGACGATCTCGGCCAGCCGCCGCCCGAGCCCGTCCAGCGCCCGCTCGGTCGGGCCGAGATTGACGCCGAGCCGCCAGCCATGGACGGCATAGCCGCGCGCCTCGAGGAAGCGCTGCAGCGGCCGCATATAGCCCTCGCCGCGCAGGAAGCCCGGCACCAGCAGCACCGGATGGCCGTCGCCCGGCGGCGCCGCGCGCGCCGCAGCGAGGATCGCCTGGCGCGGCATCGGTGTCGCCGCCGACACCGCCTCGCGCCACAGCCGCTGCACCGGCGGCCGCGTCCGCTTGTCCGCGTGGAACAGCATCTCCATGCCGCGCAGCATGCCGCCGCGCCGCCGGAGATCAAGGGCAAGTTGTCAATGGTCTGTTTTCAGTTGTCAGTTTTCAGTGCACCGCAGGTAGGCCAAACTGACAACTGACAACTGAAACCTGAAAACTCACCCTCCCCAATGCTCGTCCTGTTCACCGATTTCGGCCTTGCCGGGCCCTATACCGGGCAGATGAAGGCGGTGCTGCACCGGCTGGCGCCGGGCGTGCCGGTGGTCGACCTCTTCGCCGACGCGCCGAGCCGCAACCCGAAGGCGGCGGCCTACCTGCTCGCCGCCTATGCCGCCTGGTTCCCGGCCGGCAGCGTGCTGCTGGCGGTGGTCGATCCCGGCGTCGGCGGCGCGCGCGCGGCGCTGGTGGTCGAGGCCGAGGGCCGGTTTTATGTCGGCCCCGACAACGGTCTCTTCGAGCTGGTGCGCCGCCGCGCGCCGGCGGCGCGGGTCGCGGAGATCGTCTGGCGCCCGGCCGGGCTGTCGGCGAGCTTCCACGGCCGCGACCTCTTCGCGCCGGTCGCCGCCATGCTGGCGCGCGGCGATGCCGCCCCCGTCGCGCCGCGCCCGGCCGATTTCGGCCGCCGGCCCGACTGGCCCGACGACCTCGCCGAGATCGTCTATATCGACCATTACGGCAACGCGCTCACCGGCCTGCGCGCCGCGACGCTCCCCGCCGCGGCCGGCCTCGTCGCGGCCGGCCGCGCCATCCCGCGCGCCGCGACCTTCTCCGCCGTGCCGGCGGGCGAGCCCTTCTGGTACGAGAACGCCAACGGCCTCGCCGAGATTGCGGTCAATCTCGGCCGGACGGATGAGGCGTTGGGGTTGGCCGCGGGCACCGCGATCATCGTCAGTCACCAGTGATCGGTCGTCGGTACTGACAACTGAAGACCGACCACTGAAAACTGCCTTTTCCCTTGCCCGACTCGCCTGCCCTCGTGTCTCCTGCGGCGCATGCCGGATTTCGTGCTCGAGATGGCTTGCCCGGGGCTGGTCTGCGGCGTCGACGAGGCCGGACGCGGGCCGCTGGCCGGGCCGGTGGTGGCGGCCGCGGTGGTGCTCGACCGGCGCCGCCTGCCCCGCGCGCTGCGCCGCGGGCTCGACGATTCCAAGAAGCTCTCGCCCGCGGAGCGCGAGGAATTCGCGGCCCTGCTCGAAGGCTGCGGCGCCGCCATCGGCATCGGCGCGGCGAGCGTCATCGAGATCGACCGCCGCAACATCCTGCAGGCGACGCTCGCCGCCATGTGCCGCGCCGTGGCGGCGCTGCCGCAGGCGCCGGCCGTGGCGCTGGTCGACGGCAACGTGCCGCCGCCGCTGCCCTGCCCGGTGCGCACCGTGATCGGCGGCGACGGGCTCTCGCTCTCGATCGCCGCCGCCTCGGTCGTCGCCAAGGTGACCCGCGACCGGCTGATGCGCCGCCTGGCGCTCCGCTATGGCGGCTATGGCTGGGAGACCAATGTCGGCTACGGCACCCCGGCGCATCAGCACGCCCTCAAGCTGTTGGGGTTGACGCCGCATCACCGACGATCCTTTGCGCCGGTGCAGCTCGCGCTCGGATTCGAGTCGAACGAACCCCTATAAGAGATTGATTCCAAAATAGATTGACGGCGCGACTCGGAACCCGCAGAGTGGCCGCGACTCGGGGGGAGCACGCGCATGGCGCCGGCGGATGGTCTAGGGGACGGCACGGTTCTGGTCGGCGACTGCGTGGCGGAGATGGGCCGCCTGCCGGCCGGCTCGGTCGATCTGGTCTTCGCCGACCCGCCCTACAACCTGCAGCTCGGCGGCGAGCTGCTGCGTCCCAACAACAGCCGCGTCGACGGCGTCGAGGAGGCGTGGGACCGCTTCGACGGCTTTGCCGAGTACGACCGCTTCACCCGCGCCTGGCTCGAGGCGGCGCGCCGCCTGCTCAAGCCCGAGGGCGCGCTCTGGGTCATCGGCAGCTATCACAACATCTATCGCGTGGGGTCGATGCTGCAGGATCTCGGATTCTGGATCCTCAACGACATCGTCTGGCGCAAGACCAACCCGATGCCGAATTTCCGCGGCCGGCGCTTCACCAACGCGCATGAGACGCTGCTGTGGTGCGCCCGCTCGGCCGAATCGCGCTATACCTTCAATTACGAGGCGATGAAGGCGCTCAACGAGGATCTGCAGATGCGCAGCGACTGGCTGCTGCCGCTCTGCGGCGGGCCGGAGCGGCTGAAGCGCGACGGCCGGAAGGCGCATCCGACGCAGAAGCCCGAGGCGCTGCTGCATCGCGTGCTGCTCGCCTCGACCCGGCCGGGCGACCTCGTGCTCGACCCCTTCTTCGGCACCGGCACCACCGGCGCGGTGGCCAGGCGCCTCGGCCGCCGCTTCATCGGCATCGAGCGCGAGGCCGAGTATGCGGCGATCGCCCGCGAGCGCATCGCCGCGGTCGAGCCCGCCGCCGCCGACACGCTCGCCGCCCCGGCCAAGCGCGAGGAGCCGCGCATCCCCTTCGGCACCCTGGTCGAGCGCGGGCTGCTCAAGCCGGGCGAGGTGCTGCAGGACGCCACCGGCCGCTTCCGCGCCAAGGTGCGCGCCGACGGCACGCTGATCGCCGCCGAGGTGCGCGGCTCGATCCACCAGGTGGGCGCGCTGCTGCAGGGCGCGCCGGCCTGCAACGGCTGGGCCTTCTGGCACTTCCTCGACAAGGGCCGCACGGTGTCGATCGACGTGCTGCGGCAGAAGCTCCGCGCCGAGCTCGGCGCCCGCCCCGCCGCTCGTTTGACCGTGGTCGCGGGCGGCGCCGGCGAAGCCCGCGCCGGCTGAGGCGCTTACGGCGCCCGCGTCACTTGGTTATGCCGGGGCCGCCCATTCCCATGCCGGTCACGGGAACGCCGTTGATCACCGGTATCTGCTTGTTGTCGCCGGAGGCGCTGCACGCCGCCAGCGACAGCAGGACAAGGATCAAGCCGAGCCGTTTCATGGGAAGCTCCTTCTGCCGATGCACCGTTGCGATATGAGGCCTGGCGCCGGACCTTGCCAGTGCCGCGCGCTCACATCTTCGTGGCCGTCCGCCGCCGGCCTGCGCGCCGGCATTGACGCCACCCGCCGGCGTCGCTACCTTTTCCCCATGCCGACCACCGGGATCAACAGCCTTCGACTTATCGCCCCGACGCTCTGAGGAGTGTCGGGCCGTCGTTGCCGTCTTCTCCCCGCGTGAGTCCCGCATCATGTCCATCCCTGCATCGCCTCCTGCTCGCGCCGCGGCATCGGCGCGCCGCCTGACGGTCCTGCGACTTAGCGCCGGCCGCTGAGCCCCGACGCTCGGCGGCCCGGCCAGCCCCCGCCTTGCGACCGACTTCAGGAGACCTGCCGCCATGACCGCGATGCCCGCGCACAAATACCGCCCCTTCGCCCCCATCCCCCTGCCCGACCGGCAATGGCCGTCCCGCAGCATCGAGCGCCCGCCGATCTGGTGCAGCGTCGATCTGCGCGACGGCAACCAGGCGCTGGTCGAGCCGATGGGCGCCGAGCGCAAGCGGCGCATGTTCGATCTGCTGGTGAGGCTCGGCTTCAAGGAGATCGAGGTCGGATTCCCCGCCGCCTCGCAGACCGATTTCGACTTCGTGCGCGAGCTGGTCGAGGCGCGCCTGGTGCCCGACGACGTCACCATCCAGGTGCTGACCCAGTCCCGCCCGGAGCTCATCGAGCGCACCTTCGCGGCGATCAAGGGCGCGCGCCGCGTCATCGTCCATCTCTACAACTCGACATCGACGCTGCAGCGCCGCGTCGTCTTCGGCCTGGAGCGCGCCGGGATCACCGAGGTCGCGGTGAGCGGCGCGCGGCTCATCCGCGACCTCGCGGCCAGAATGCCGGGGACCGAGATCGTCCATCAATATTCGCCCGAGAGCTTCACCGCCACCGAGCTCGACTACGCCGTCGAGATCTGCGGCGCCGTGCTCGACGTGTGGCAACCCTCGGCGCAGCGCAAGGCGATCCTCAACCTTCCCGCCACGGTCGAGATGGCGACCCCCAACGTCTACGCCGATCAGATCGAGTGGTTCGGCCGGCATGTGCCCGGACGCGACCGCTTCATCCTCAGCGTCCATCCGCACAACGACCGCGGCACCGGGATCGCCGCTGCCGAGCTGGCGGTGATGGCCGGCGCCGAGCGCGTCGAGGGCACGCTCTTCGGCAATGGCGAGCGCACCGGCAATGTCGACGTCATGACCCTGGCGCTCAACCTGTTCAGCCAGGGCGTCGATCCCGGCCTGGTCATCACCGACATCAACGAGATCGTGCGCACTGTCGAATACTGCAACCAGCTTCCCGTCCATCCCCGCCATCCCTATGCCGGCGAGCTGGTCTTCACCGCCTTTTCCGGCTCGCATCAGGATGCGATCAAGAAGGGGCTGGACGATCTTGCGCGGCGCAATGACGGGATCTGGGAAGTGCCCTATCTGCCGATCGACCCGGCCGATCTCGGCCGCAGCTACGAGGCGATCATCCGCATCAACAGCCAGTCGGGCAAAGGCGGCGTCGCCTATCTTCTGAAGGCCGATCACGGCCTCGACCTGCCGCGGCTGCTGCAGGTCGAGTTCAGCGCCATCGTGCAGGAGACGACCGACCGCACCGGCAAGGAGGCGACGGCATCCGAGATCTGGCGCCTCTTCAACGCCACCTATCTCGACCCGGCGGCGCCGCTCGCGCTGGTCGACTACGCGCTGCTGCCCGAGGCCGGCGGCAGGCGGCTCGACGCGACCATCCGCCGCGACGGCGTCGAGCGGCGCATCTCGGGCCGCGGCAACGGCCCGATCGACGCCTTCATCGACGCGCTGCGCCGCGGCTGCGGCATCGACCTCGCGCTGATCGACTATCGCGAGCACGCGGTCGCGGCCGGTTCCTCC
>DAHUYF010000075.1 GCA_027315365.1 Rhodospirillales bacterium
TGCGCAGCGTGCCGATCTCGACGATCTCGGTCTCCATGACGTCGCCGGGTTTCATGTATTCCGGTGGATGACGCGCGACGCCGACCCCGGGCGGGGTGCCGGTGGCGATGATGTCGCCGGGCTCGAGCGTCAGCCCGAGCGACAGTTCGGCGATAATTCTCGGCACCTTGAAGTACATCTGTTTGGTGCTGGCATCCTGCTTCACCACGCCGTTCACCCGCGTGAGGATGCGCAGATTGTCGTAGTCGAGCTCGGCTGCGGGGATGATCCACGGCCCCATCGGCCCGTGGCCGTCGAGGCTCTTGCCTTTGAACCACTGCCCGCCATGCTTCTTGATCTGCACGTCGCGCGCCGTCGTGTCGTTGATCACGCTGTAGCCGAAGACATGGTCCATGGCCCGGGCTTCGGCGATGTTGCGCCCGCGCTTGCCCATGACCACGGCGAGCTCGCCTTCCCAGTCGATCTGGGTCGAGACCTGCGGATCGAAGGGGATGGGATCGAACGGCCCGTTCACCACATGCGTGCCCTTGGTGAAGAAGACGGGGTGCTCGGGATACTCGACCCGCTTGTCCGGCGTGCGCAGCGCCTGGCCTTCCGCGAAATGCTCGAGATAGTTCCAACCGACGGCATAGACGTTGCGCGGCGGTCTGGGAATCGGCGGCAGCAGCCGCACGCTGCCCAGCGCCGGCCCATCTTCGCCGGCCGCCGCCACGAGCTTGCGTACGTCCTCCAGCGCGCGCTCGCCGCCCGCGATGAGCAGCAGCATCTGCGCCGGGTCGAAGGAGAGGCGCAGGTCGTGCTTCTTTGCCGCGGCGCCGAGATCGATCACGCGGCCGCCGACCGTGACCACGCCGATGCGCGGCGCCGTCTGGGCGTCGGGCGTGAAGGTGACCAAGCGCAGCTTGCCGGCGGCGGCGTTCTGCGCCGCAGCCGGCATCGCCGCCTGCCCCTCGGCCTGCGGCAGGCTCGCGCCTACCGCAGCCACGACTGCCCCCAGCTTGATGAAATCCCGTCGCGAACTGTCCATCGCCCAAAACTCCGCCGAAGGCGTCGCCGCCGAGACTAGCAAGCACCGGGTCGTCGGTCGACCGCGCCACGGTGCGGCCGGCCGGTGGTCAAGCCATCGAGGCTGATCTAAAGTGACGCAAACTGCCTCGTCGGGAGGAAAGCGCGATGGACCCCAGGATGAAATTCTCGGCCGCGCACGCCAAGGACGCCGTCTTCAGGGATGGCGGGTTGCGCTCCTGCTTCGAGTATCGCGATCTCGGCATCCACGAGGCTACCGCCGGCAAGGCCATGGCGCATGTCGTCCGCGCCAAGGCCGGACCGCATGGCGGCTTCGGCTGGCATCGGCACACTCTCGATTTCCAGATGTATTACGTGCTTAGGGGCTGGGTGAAGTTCGATTACGAAGGCATCGGCGAAGTCATCGCCGAGGCCGGCAGCTGCGTCCACCAACCGCCGGGCATCCGCCATGCCGAGATCGATCATTCGGATGACCTCGAACTGATCGAGATCACGCTTCCCGGCAGTTTCGAGACGGTCGAGACCGCCGCCCCCGCTGTCGCCGCGCGGCAGGAATCGGCCGGCACCAAATAGCGCCCATACGACAGAAAGGAAGCTGATGGACCGCGCGCTTCTGGAAACGCTCGAGGACGGGGTGCTGACCCTGACGATGAACCGTCCGGACCGGCTCAATGCGCTCAATGCCGAGATGCTGACAGATATGGTCGACGCCATCGGCCGCGCCGCCGCCGACCGCGCGGTGGGGGTGGTGGTGCTCACCGGCGCCGGACGCGGATTCTGCGCCGGCGGCGACGTCAAGGCGATGGCGGAGCGCAGCGGCCGCGGCGACAGCTTCGACGAGCGCGCGCGGGAGCTGCGCCGGCGCATGGAGACGGCGCGGCTGCTCTACGAGATGCCGAAGCCGACCATCGCCATGCTGCGCGGTCCGGTCGCGGGCGCCGGCCTGTCGCTGGCGCTCGCCTGCGATCTCCGCATCGCCGGCGATACGCTACGCCTCACCACCGCCTTCGCCAAGGTGGCGCTCTCCGGCGATTTCGGCGGCAGCTGGTTTCTCACCCGGCTGGTCGGGCCGGCCAAGGCGCGCGAGCTTTATCTCACCTCGCCCGTGCTGGGATCCGCCGAGTCGCTGGCGCTGGGGCTGGTCAACCGCAGCGTCGCCGATGCCGCGCTCGAGGCCGAGACGCGCGCCCTGGCGCTCTCGCTGGCGCGCGGCCCGCGGATCGCGCTCGGCTACATGAAACAGAACCTGAACCTCGCCGAGCGCGCCGGGCTGGGCGAGCTGATGGATGCCGAGGCGCTGCGCCACACGCGCTGCGGCGAGACCGAGGACCATCGCGAGGCCGCGGCCGCCTTCGTCGAGAAGCGCGCGCCGGTGTTCAAGGAGCGCTGATGAGCTATCTGCGCCTGCGCCAGATCTGCCTGGTGGCGGGCGCCCTCGAGCCGACCCTCGCCGAGTTCGCCGGGATCCTCGGCCTCGCCATCTGCCATCGCGACGCCAATGTCGCGCGCTATGGGCTGGTCAACGCGCTGCTGCCGCTGGGCGACAGCTTTCTCGAGGTGGTGGCGCCGACCCGCCCCGGCACCGCCGCCGGACGCTATCTCGAGCGGCGCGGCGGCGATGGCGGCTACATGGTGATCATCGACTGCGACGATATCGAGCGCCGCCGCAAGCATATGGCGGAGATCGGCGTGCGCATCGCCAACCCGCTGCGCTACGAGGATTACATCGGCCTGCAGCTCCATCCCCGCGACACCGGCGGCGCCATGCTCGAGCTCAACCACACGCCGGGCGGCGACAGTCTCGACGGCCCCTACCACCCCGCCGGACCCCATTGGCAACGCTTTCGCCGCCGCGACACTACCTGCTCGCTGCTTGCGGCCGAGCTGCAAAGCGGCGATCCCGCCACCCTTGCCCGGCGCTGGGCGAAGGTGCTGGAGCGCGAGGTCACGACGGGGGCAGGAGGCACCGGCGAGATCTCGCTCGATCTCGGCACGCTGCGGTTCGTCGCCGAGACAGACGGACGCGGCGAGGGCCTGACCGGGCTCGACCTGGCCGTCGTCGACCCCGCGACGATGCTTGCCGCAGCGCGGCGGCGCGGCTGTCCCACCGCGGGCAATCAGCTCACGCTCTGCGGCATGCGGCTGCGGCTCGCCGCGGCCTAAGCCGCGCCGGCGAGTTTGGCGGCGGCGACGCCTTCGTCGAGGAATCCGCTGGACTGCCGCCGCCAGAGCTGCGCGTAGAGACCGCCGGCGGCGATCAGCTGGCTGTGCGTGCCCTGTTCGGCGATGCGCCCCTGATCGAGCACCACCAGCCGGTCCATCCGCGCGATCGTCGACAGGCGGTGCGCGATGGCAATGACCGTACGATCCTTCATCAGCCCGTCGAGCTGCTCCTGGATGGCGGCTTCGACTTCGGAGTCGAGCGCCGAGGTCGCCTCGTCGAGCACCAGGATCGGCGCGTCCTTGAGAATGACGCGTGCCAGCGCGATCCGCTGGCGCTGGCCGCCGGACAGCTTCACGCCGCGTTCGCCGACATGAGCATCGAAGCCGTGCCGTCCCCGCCAATCCTCCAGCCCCTCGATGAAATCGAGCGCATGCGCGCGCCGCGCCGCGTCCAGCACCGCCTCCACGCCGGCTCCGGGGTTGCCGTAGCGAATGTTCTCGCGGATCGAGCGGTGAAGCAGCGAGGTATCCTGGGTGACCATGGCGATGCTGGCGCGCAAGCTCTCCTGAGTGACGCCGGAAATATCCTGCCCGTCGATCAGGATACGGCCGCTTTCCACCTCGTGGAAGCGCAACAGAAGATTGACCAGCGTGGATTTTCCGGCGCCGGACCGGCCCACCAGCCCCACGCGCTCGCCCGGCGCGATCGATAGATCGATGCCGTGAATGACGCCCTTGGCGGAGCCATAGCCGAAGCGCACCGCGTCGAAGCACACCGCGCCGCGCTCCACCTGCAAGGTCGCCGCGTTCGGCTTGTCCGGCATCTGCCGCGGTACCGCGATGGAGCGCATGCCGTCCTGCACCGTGCCGACGTTCTCGAAGATACCGGTGACGCTGTCGGCGACCCAACCGGAGATATTGACCATCTGCCACGACAGCGGCAACGCCATGGCAACGGTGCCCACCGTGATGCCGCCTCGCGACCACAACCACAGCGCGACGGCGCCTGTGGCCACGACCATGACCGCGTTCACGATGGACAGAACGAAACCGAACAGGCTGATCAGCCGCAACTGTCGCCGGAAGGCTTTGGTGTGCTCGTCGATCGCCTCGCGCACGAATGCGTCTTCATCGCGCGGCCGGGCGAACAGCTTGACCGTCAGGATGTTGGTGTAGCTGTCGACCACGCGGCCGGTCAGCATCGAGCGAACCTCGGACAGCTCCTTGGAGCGGTCGCGCAGCCGCGGCACGAACACGCGCAGCAGAAACGCGTAGCACGCAAACCAGATCAGGATGGGCGAGGCCAGCCGGATATCGCTGGAGGAGAGCAGCGCCACTGCGCTGCCGCCATAGACGATGATGTAGAGAACTGCGTTCGCGCTCTGCACCACGCTCTCGCGCAGCGACGGACCGGTCTGCATCACCCGGTTGGCGATGCGGCCCGCGAAATCATTCTGGAAGAAAGTCCAGCTCTGGCGCACCACATGCCAATGGGTCTGCCACCGGATCATGTTGGTCAGGCCCGGCGCGATCACCTGATTGGTCAGCAGACTGCGGAACAGCAGGCAAGCGGGCCGCAGCGCCAGCACGACCAGCGCCATGACAAGGAATTGCGGCCAAGCCTCGCCCAGCAGGCGATCGCGCGGATGGTTCGACAGCAGGCCGACGACGCGGCCGATGAAGACCGGTATGGTGGTATCCAACTCCGCCACCAGGAAGCCGGCGACGAACAGCAGCGCGATCAGGCCGCGCACCTGCTTCGCGTAATACCAATAGAAGGCGAGCAGCCCGGAAGGTGGCGCCGCTTCGGGCGTTGCCGCCGTGGGATCCAGCAGCCCTTCGAAAAACCTGAACACGCGATCGCCTCTCTCGTGCTGCTCCGTCGGCACTCTAGCCGAAGCGACCGCGGGCGTGGAGACGATGACGGCAGAGATGCTGTAGCATTCTATGGTCTTCAAGACCGGAGAATGGCCGGATACGGCGGACCGGCGCCATCCCGCCGCCTCAAAGAGTTGGGTTTCGGCTTCGACGCCTGATCGGGGATCAGGCGTCGAAGCCGCAACACTATGCCCCCGGGGCGATCTTGTTCTCGATGGCGATTCGGATCAGCTCGGCGGTGCGCTGCACGCCGAGCTTGGCTTTGATCTGGCCGCAAGTGTTGGCGATCGTCTTGTAGCTGAGGCCGAGCGCGTCGGCGATCTGCTGCAGGCTGCTGCCGTCGCCCAGCAGCCGCAGGATCTCCAGGTCGCGGCGCGTGAGATCGTTGAGACGATGGGCGGGGGCCCGCACGCTGAACAGCGCCATTTCCTGCGCCAGATTCGGCGCCACATAGCTCTGCCCGTCGCCGACGCGCCGTATACCTTCGAGGATCTCGGCCGGCGCGGCGTTCTTGCTGACATAGCCGGCCGCCCCCGCTTCGAGCGCGCGCATCGCGTAGAGGGGATCGTCGTGCAGGCTCAGCACCAGGATGCGGGGCGCCTTCTCCTCCATCCCGAGCCGCTTGATCAGCTCCAGCCCGCCGAGGCCCGGCAGGTTGAGATCGAGGATGATCAGGTCGGGTCGCCACTCGCGGCAGAGGGCGAGCGCTTCCCGGCCGCTTGCCGCCTCGCGCAATTCGAGCCCCGCCTCCTCGGCCAGCAGCCGGCGCAGCCCGGCGCGCACGATGGCGTGATCGTCGACGATGAGCACCCTCATAGCACGGCCGCGGGCACGCCTTCCGACAGCGGCAGCCGTGCCGTCACCGTGGTTCCCGCACCGGGGTCGCTCGCCATGTCGAGGCTGCCGCCCAGCCCCTTGGCGCGCTCGCCCATGCCGATGAGGCCGTATCCGGTGCCGGCATCGGCGCTCATGCCGCAGCCGTCATCGCGCACCCGCGCCACCAGCGCGCCATCCTCGCAGCCGATCGAGATGGCGATCGCCGCAGGCTTGCCGTGGCGCATCGCGTTGCTCAGGCATTCCTGGACGATCCGGTAGAGCGTGGTATCGATCAGCTCGCCTCTCCCTTCCGCCTCCGGCGCGATCGCCAGGCGATAGTCGATCTCGGGATGGCGCCGGCGCCAGAACTCGATCAGATGGGCGATGGCGTCGCCCAGGCCGAACTCGGCGAGGCCGATCGGGCGAAGCCGCCCCAGCATGCTCTTCACCTGCTTCTGCAGATGGCCGATGGCCTCGGCGATGGCCGCAGCTGGCGCCGCAACCGTGGCGAGACCGTTCGCTTCGGCCTGTCGCCGGATGTTGGCGGCATCGATGTTGATGGCGAAGAGGAACGGGCCGACCTCGTCATGCAAATCGCGCGCAAGCTCGGCCCGCTCCTGCTCCTGCAGGCTCAGCAGCTGCTGGTTGAGGGTGCGGTTCACTGCGGCCATGGCGAAAAGCTGTCCGGCCATGCGGTTGAAACTGTCGCGCAGCCGCGACAGCTCCGGCGGCAGGCGCTCTTCGAGGCGCACGGCATAGTCGCCGCCGCCGATCCGCGCGAGCCCCGCCGCCAGCCGGTCCAGCGGGCGCAGCGCATGGCCGATGAAGACATAGATCAGCAGCATGGTCGGCGCCGAGAACAAAGCGAGCAGCAGCAGGCTGCCGCCGAACTCGTTCCAGATCTCGAGCACCTCGTTGTGCGGCACGGTTTCCAGGGCGATCTCGCCATAGGCGCGACCGTCGAGCCTGACCGGGATGAGGACGCGGCTCGGCGTCACGCCGATCAGCCGCTCGAACCAGCCCGGTGCGGCGGCGAGCGGCGGAGCGTCGCGTTGCGGTGCCGCCACGGCGCGCTCCGCACCGGTCAGCGTCACCCGCAGATGCCGGTTGCCGCGGAAGGACGCGACAAGCTCTTCGAGAGCACGCGGCGGATCATCCGACCGGTCAAGCCCGGCGACGCCGAGCGCAACGATCTGCTGTCCCACCGCCAGCGCCGAGCGCATCTCCGCCTCGACCGAGCGCGATGCGTTGAGGCAGGCCACTGTGCCTCCCAGCGCCAGGCTCGCGGCAAACACCACCGCCACCAGCCCGATCAGGCGCAGGCGCAGCGACAGCAGCGTGCTCCACAGGCTTCCTCCGGTACGCAAGCGCCCTCCTTGGCGTGCCATCCTTGCCCCGGCAGGATGCCACGGTCCGGCCCGGATGCAAAACCGGCCGACAACCGGCCGGCCCGGCCGCCCGCCCGGGCGGCCGCATCGAACGGGAAAAATTCCCGGGAAAATAGGGACAAACCGCCCTGGAAGGGCCGCCCGGTGCCGCTCTTTAATAGCCGGTCAAAGACGCAAGAAACCGGCGCGGGGCGGAGATGTCAGGGATCGGGCGGATCGGGCTCGGCGCGCTTGCCGGCCTCCTCGTGCCGCTGGCGGCGCTGGCACAATCTCCAGAGACGGCCGGGGCGGCCGACCAGCCCTATGCCAACCTGCCGACCATCACCGTCATCGGCACGACGCCTCTCCCCGGCACGGGCATCGACGCCGACAAGGTGCCGGCCAACGTGCAGAGCCTGTCCAGCGGCGACCTTCGCCGCGAGGGTTCGCCCAGCCTGCTCACCGGTGCCCTCGACCAACTCGGCGGCGTCAGCTTCGCCAACAATAATAATGACCCGTTTCAGCCGAACCTGCTGTTCCGCGGCTTCACGGCCTCGCCGGTGCTCGGCACGCCGCAGGGACTCGCCGTCTACCAGAACGGCGTGCGCGTCAATGAGGGCTTCGGCGATACCGTCAACTGGGACCTGATCCCCGACTTCGCCATCGACCGCTTCGATATGATCAGCAACAACCCGGTCTATGGGTTGAACGCGCTCGGCGGGGCGGCGGTGGTGACCATGAAGAACGGCTTCACCTTCCATGGCTTCTCCAGCGAGACGGCGGGCGGATCCTTCGGCCAAGCGAGCCAGATTCTGCAATATGGCAAGCAGGTGGGGGACTTCGCCGGCTACATCGGTGGCCGCTATTATCAATCGGATGGCTGGCGGCAGTTCGCGTCCGACGACCTGCAGCAGCTCTACGCCTCAGCGGGCGCCCATGGGCAGAAGCTGCAGGTCGACCTCAACTTCACCGGCGCCAACAACCGCCTCTTCAGCGCCGGCGCCGCCCCGGAGCAGGAACTCGCCGCCGGCCGCTCGCTGGTCTTCACCACGCCGCAGGGAGACATCAACCAGCTCGATTTTTTCAGCGCCAATGCCGCCTACCAGGCGACCGACGACCTGTCGTTCCAAGGCAATGCCTATCGCCGCGAGTTCCATCAGTTCGTCAGCAACGCCAACACCACCAACTACACCTCCTGCGGCAACGGCTTCCTCTGCCAGTCCGACGGCACGACGCCGCTGACCAGCACCAGCGGCGGCTCCATTCCCGATCTCTCCCGGGGCGGCACCGTACCGATCGGCGAAAACGACATGGAGACGATCCGAACGGTGGGCACCGGCGGCTCGATGCAGACGAGCTACGCCGGCCAGATCTTCGACCGCGACAACAATTTCGTGGTCGGCGGCAGCTACGACCATGACGACATCAGCTTCAACTCCACGGCTGAGGTGGGGACGTTCAACCCGTCGCTGCAGCTCTCCTATTCCGGCTTCTTCGTCGACACGCCGGAGAACTCCGGCTTCAGCGCCACGCCGGTCTTCCTCGCCGCCACCAACCGCTATTACGGCCTCTACGCCACCGACACCTTCAACGTCACCCCCGCCCTCGCGCTCACCCTCAGCGGTCGCTACAACCTCGCCCAGGTCGACCTCTTCGACCTGCGGGGCACCAATCTCAACGGCAACAACCGTTATTCCCGCTTCAATCCGGCGGCCGGCTTCACCTACAAAATCCTGAGCAACCTTACCGGCTATGCCGGCTATTCCGAAGGCAACCGGGCGCCGACGCCGATGGAGCTCGAATGCGCGAGCCCGACGGCGCCCTGCCTGCTGCCATCCAGTCTCTCCTCCGATCCGCCGCTGAAGCAGGTGGTGTCGCATACCTACGAGACAGGGTTGCGCGGCAATTTCGCGCTGCCGCAATTCGTCCCCGGCCACTTCACCTGGAATTTCGACCTCTACCGCACCGACCTTACCGATGACATCTATGGCATCACCACCTCGATCAGCTCCGGTTTCTTCGCGAATGTGGGCGCGACCCGCCGCCAGGGGATCGAGACCGGGCTTTCCTATCAGGACGATAAATGGTCGGTGTACGGCAATTACAGCCTGGTCCAGGCCACGTTCCAGAGTTCGTTCACTGTGCCGTCGCCCAGCAACCCCTCCGCCGACGCCGCCGGCAATATCGCGGTGCATCCCGGCGACTACCTGCCCAACATCCCCGAGCATCAGCTCAAGGTCGGCGCGGACTACCGCGTGAGCCAGCGCTGGAGCGTGGGCGGCGTGCTCACCTACTTCAGTTCGCAATACCTGCTGGGGGACGAGGCGAACCTCAATCAACCGATCCCGGGCTACGCGGTGGTCAACCTCCATAGCACTTATTCGATCAACGAGAACGCCGCGCTGTTCGTCAACGTCTCGAACGTCTTCGACGCGCAGTACTCGACCTTTGGCATCTATGGCGATCCCACCGGCGTCGGCGCACCGGGTGTCCCGACCAACGGGGTCGGCGTCGACAACCGCTTCGTCAGCCCGGCACCGCCGCTCGCCATCTATGGCGGGCTGCGCATGACGTTCTGACGCGCAGGCCCGGCTTCCCTAATAGCCCGCCTGCTGGAGCAGGCCTTGCGCCTGGCTCGCGCGCTGTTGCAACCCGGGGAGCGCGCCGGAGGCAAATTGTCCCAGGATCGGCTCCATGCCGGAGCCCGCCCTCCTGAAGAGGGCGATCGCCGCCTGACCATCCTGCACCGCGCTCTGCAGGTAGGCGCGATCGAAGGCGGCACCTGAAAGCTGGGCCAGCTGGTTGCGCAGCGCCAAGTGGGACGCATCGAGGCCGCGCGGCGGCGTCACGCCTTCCTGCTGGATGGCGATCTGATTCAGCCGCTGGATCATCTCCCGCTGGGCCGCGGCGGATTGCGCTGCGAATTCCCTCACCGCCGGGCTTGCCGATCGTTGCTGCGCCATCCCGGCATAAATCATTTGCGCCCGGCCATAAATGTCGGCGTGGCAGATGAAGTTGAGCTCCTGCTGCGTCTCCTGGCCCGGTCGGCCGGCGAATTGCTCCATGTACTGCGACGGAGACATGACGAAATTCTTACAGTCGACGAGCTCCGCGCGATGCTGCGCGCAGGAAGACGCGCCGATAACGGCAAGTGTCGCCAACATCCACCCCAGGACGCGCCTCATCGCCGGCCTCCTTCGTTATCGCCGCCAGCCGGCGCCGCGGCGCAGAGGCCACGATATCCGTCCGGCGACGCGGATCAATGCTGTTGGAAAACCATTACTGCCGCGGCACCTGCGCGCCGGCGTTCCACTCGCTGCCGACGTTCATGGCCCGAATGATCGCGCCATCGATATAGAACGGCGCAGCGAACCGATCAAGCGATCACTGCGATCCGGCGCCGCGCGCGAGCTCGCCGATATCGCGGCGCGCGACAGCGGGATCCATGACTTCGGGCACGAACACCGGTCCGGCCGAATCGGTGGTCGACCGGTTCGAACTCGGGTTGCGGAACACGGCGATCTTGACGTAGATCGTTTCTCCGGCGGCGGCGACCACCGTCTTGGGGGTGTCGGGCCACAAATCCTGGGCGATCACGTCGATGCGATAGGGACCCGGCGCTACGTCGCGGGAGAATAACGAATCGGGGCCGACGCCGGCGACCTGACGTCCGTTGAAGGTGACGGGAACCCAATCGAGACTCTCATAGATGCCGTCATTGCGGTAGACCACGATGCGCGCTTCTCCCGGGGGAATGGGCTTTGCGAGGTCCGCCTGCGAGCCCGGCGAAGCGCAACCCGCCAGCGCCAACATGATCAGACCGTAAAGGCATCGCGCCTTGCGCGTCATCGGACGATCCTCCGCTGCGACGAGCGGTCCTGCTCAGATCGCTCGACGGCAGTATGCCACGATATCGTGTGGAAGGCACGGTAACCGCAAGCCGCCGTAACGTCCCCTCGCCCGATGCGGCGCTGGCGTTGCCCGGCGATGTGGTCGGTCTACGACGCCTGCCCGCTGATCGTACTGTGACAGCGACATGACGAAATTCCCGCAATCAACGACCGCGGAGCGATCCTGCGCGCAAGAGCACGCGCCATGCGGCCCGAGCATCGCCGGCAAGGCGTCACATCAGGGCGGCGGCATGAGAGAGTTCGCCGAGTTCACGGCGAGCGACGGCGGGATTCATGATCTCAGGCACGAAAATCGGCCCGGTGCCGAAACCTTCCGCGCGCGCGTTCGACGGACCCTGGAACACGCCGATCTTGACATAGATGGTCTCTCCGGCCGTGGCGGCCACCGTCTTCGTCTGCCCCGGCCACAGCGCCTGGCTGAGCACGCTGACGCGATAGGAGCCCGGCGGCACGTCGCGAGAGAAGACGGCGTCGGGACCGGCCCCGCCCACCTCGCGTCCGTTCAACGTGACGGGAACCCATTGAAGGCTCTCGTACACGCCGTCATTGCGGTAAACGACAAAGCGCGCCTGGCCGGGCGGTACGGGCTTGGCAAGGTCCGCCTGCGACGCCGAGGCGCACCCCGCCAGCACGAGCAGAACCAGTCCGTATAAGCCACTCGCCTTGCGCACCATGAAAGCACCTTTCGCCGTGCGGCGCCGCATCTCGAACCTTGCAGCGATATCCCAGGAAACGCCGCGGCCGCGGGAATGGCAGGTTACATCTTTCACAGCTTCGGCGGTGCCGCGCCCGCATCGGCACCTATTGCCGACGCCCTGCCATCGCCGTTGCCCAGCCGATCGCTGCGGGCGCGGGGAGGCCGGATGAGCGGTCTGTTTCTTGGAGCAAGCTTTGCGCCTCGCTCACCCGCCGCTCGAGAACCGGGAGCGCGCGGCTGGCGAACTGGCTGATCAACGGCTCCGGCAGCGTGCCTCCCGCGCGAAACAGCGCGATCGCCGCTCTTCCCTCCCGGACGGTGTCGTGCAAATAGCCGCGGTCGAAGTCGTCGCCCGAAAGCTGCGCCAACCGATCGCGCGCCTCGATGTCCCTGGGGACGAGGCCCGGCGGCGGCGTTATGCCCTCGTGCTGTATGGCAATCTGATTCAATCGCCGGCTCAGCTTCCGTTGGGAATCGACGGTCTTTCCGGCAAACCGCTTCAAAGTCGGATTTGCCGATCGCTGCTCTGCCATTCTCGCGAAGATTATTTGGGCGCGGCCATAGGCGGCGGCACGGCAAACGAAAGCAAGCTCCTCATTCTCCATCGCGCCAAGGCGCCCCCGGATCTGCCCGACATATTGCGAGGGCGACATGACGAAATTGGCGCAGTCGGCGACCTCCGACGTGTCATGGGCACAAGAGGCGGCGCCAAGGACCATGAGCGCCGCCAATAACCGCCTCGGCAACCACCTAATCGTCGCCGCCTCCTTGGCGCCAGACCGCACCGCAGCCCGTCAGCGCCCTTGACCGCCGTCATTGAACGGCACGCGGCGCGACCGCGCTACCTGAGCGACTGATTGAAGCGCTCGAGCGACTCGCTGCCGGGGATCAGTTCGGCCTCGCCGAGCTCGTTGAACGGCTTCTCCACGGTATTGAGATAGCCGTGCAGATCATGCGCCTCGGCGTCGAGGTAGAGCAGCCCGGTGACGACCTCGCCCGCCGCGCCGCGCTCCTGAAGATAGTTCATCGCGGCGATGCGGTTGTGCACGTCGTAATCCGCGGCGACCTTGCGCAGGCGCAACACCGAGCCGTCATGCTGCGTCACCACCTCGACCGTGCCCGGCTGGTAATCGACGCGGATCGGCTCGCGCGTGGTGATGAAGTCGAGGCGGTTGACCGCTTCGTTATGCTCGCGCACGAAGTCGAAGCTCTTGGTCGAGCCGAGATGGTTGTTGAAGGCGACGCAGGGACTGATGACGTCGAGGAAGGCGGCCCCGTCATGGGCGATCGCCGCCTTGAGTAGTGGCACGAGTTGGTCCTTGTCGCCGGAAAAGCTGCGCGCGACGAAGCTCGCGCCGAACTGCAGCGCCATGCTCACCATATCGATTGAGCTGTCGGTGTTCATCACGCCGCGCTTGTTCTTCGAACCCTTGTCGGCGGTGGCGGAGAACTGCCCCTTGGTCAAACCATAGACGCCGTTGTTCTCGACGATATAGACCATGTTGACGCCGCGGCGGATCGAATGGGCGAACTGGCCCAACCCGATCGAAGCGCTGTCACCGTCGCCGGAGACGCCGAGATAGATGAGGTCGCGATTGGCGAGATTGGCGCCGGTCAGCACCGAGGGCATGCGGCCGTGCACGCTGTTGAAGCCGTGCGAGGCGCCGAGGAAATATGTCGGCGTCTTCGACGAGCAGCCGATGCCGGAAAGCTTGGCGATGCGATGCGGCGGCAGGTCGAGCTCGAAGCAGGCCTGGACGATGGCGGCGCTGATGCTGTCATGGCCGCAGCCGGCGCAGAGCGTCGAGACCGCGCCCTCGTAGTCGCGATGGGTAAATCCCAGCTTGTTGGTCGGCAGCTTGGGATGGTGCAGCTTGGGCTTGGCGATATAGGTCATATGGTTTTCCTCAGCGGCGTCACATTGAGCGCGCGCAGCCGCTCGGCGATGGCGTGGCTGATGAAGCGCTCGGTGATCGGCGTCCCGTCGTAATGCAGCACCGGCGTGAGCTTCGCCGCATCGAATCCGGCCTCGCTCAGCAGCAGCGTGCGTAGCTGCGCATCGCGGTTCTGCTCGACGACAAAGACCTGCTCGTGCGATGCCACGAAATCGAGCACCTCCTGCCCGAATGGGAAGCCGCGCAGCCGCAGCCCGTCGAGATGAATGCCTTGCGCCTCGAGGGCGTCCAGCGCCTCGTGCATCGCCGGTGTGGTCGAGCCGAAATAGAGCACGCCATGGCCGGTCGGCTGCTTTGCCGGCCGCGCCACCGGTTTCGGCACCAGCGTCTTCGCGGTGTCGAACTTCTTGAGCAGCCGCTGCATGTTGTCGACGTAATCCGCCCCCTCTTCGCTGTAGCGGGCGTGCCGGTTCTTGGTGGTGCCGCGGGTGAAGAAGGCGCCGCGCGCGGGATGGGTGCCCGGATAGGTCCGGTAGGGAATGCCGTCGCCGTCGACGTCGAGATAGCGGCCGAACTCCTTGCCCGCTTCGAGATCGGCGGCGGTCATCACCTTGCCGCGGTCCATGCGCCGCGCCTCGTCCCAGCGCAGCGGCTCGCACAGCCACTCGTTCATGCCGATGTCGAGGTCGAGCATGACGAAGATCGGCGTCTGCAGGCGGTCGGCGAGGTCGAAGGCCAGCGCCCCCATCTCGAAGCACTCGCGCGGATCCTCGGGAAAAAGCAGCACATGCTTGGTGTCGCCGTGCGAGGCATAGGCGCAGGAGAGGATGTCCGCCTGCTGCGTGCGCGTCGGCATGCCGGTAGAGGGGCCGCCGCGTTGAACGTCGAAGATCACCGCCGGAATCTCGGCGAAATAGGCCAGCCCCAGGAACTCCTGCATCAGCGAGATGCCCGGCCCGGATGTCGCGGTGAAGGCGCGCGCGCCGTTCCATGCGGCGCCGATCACCATGCCGATCGAGGCCAGCTCGTCCTCGGCCTGGATGATGGCAAAGCGGTTGCGGCCGGTAGCGGCATCGACGCGGTAGCGCCGGCAGTGCCGGGCAAACGCCTCAGCCAGCGATGACGAAGGCGTGATCGGGTACCAGGCGCAGACGGTGGCGCCGCCGTAGAGCGCGCCCAGCGCCGCGGCGCTGTTGCCTTCGAGATAGATGCGGTCGCCCACCGCGTCCGAGCGCCGCACGCTGATGCCGAGCGGACAGGAGAGATGCGCCAGCGCATAGTCGCGGCCCATATGGAGGGCCTGCAGATTGGGCTGGATCAGCTTGTCCTTGCCCTTGAACTGCTCGCCGATCAGCGTCTCGATCGCCGCCATGTCCATATCGAGCAGAGCCGACAGTGCGCCGATATAGATGATGTTCTTGAACAGCTGCCGCTGCCGCGCGTCGGTGTACTGGCGGTTGCAGATTTCGGTGAGCGGCATGCCGATGATCTGGATGTCGTCGCGAAAGCGGGCGAGCGGCATCGGCTTGGTCGAATCGTAGAAGAGATATCCCCCGGGCTCGACGCTCTTCACGTCCTGGTCCCAGGTCTGCGGATTCATCGCCACCATGAGATCGACGCCGCCGCGCCGGCCGAGATGGCCCGCCTCGGAGATACGCACCTCGAACCAGGTGGGCAAGCCCTGGATGTTGGAGGGAAAGATGTTGCGCGACGCGACCGGCACCCCCATCCGCAGGATCGCCTTGGCGAAGAGCTGGTTGGCGCTCGCCGAGCCGGAGCCGTTGACGTTGGCGAATTTGACGACGAAATCGTTGACCGCTGCTATCGGCTTCGGCATGCCGGGCCCGCCTGTGTCATCTCGAGAAGGAACTTCTGCATATCCCACGCCCCGGTCGGACAGCGCTCGGCGCACAATCCGCAGTGCAGGCACACATCCTCGTCCTTGACCATGACGCGGCCGGTCTTCAGCGCCGCCGAGACATAGAGATCCTGCGACGGATTGTTGGCCGGCACCTTCAGCCTCGGGCGCAGCTCGTTCTCGCCGCCATTCCCGGTAAAGGTGATGCAGTCCATCGGACAGATGTCGACGCAGGCGTCGCATTCGATGCACAGCGGCGCCGCGAACACGGTCTGCACGTCGCAGTTGAGGCAGCGCTCGGCTTCGAGATAGCCCAGCTTCCGGTCGAAGCCGAGTTCGACCTCCACCTTGATGTTCTTGAGCGCGACCGCTTGCTCGGCGTGCGGCACCTTGTAGCGCAGGTCGAGCGAGACGTCGTTGTCGTAGCTCCACTCGTGGATGCCCATCTTCTGGCTGACGAGGTTGACCAGCGGCGGCGGGCGGTCCTTGACCTGCTCGCCGCTCAGCAGCTTGTCGATCGAGACCGCCGCCTCGTGGCCATGCGCCACCGCCCAGATGATGTTCTTGGGCCCGAAGGCCGCGTCGCCGCCGAAGAATACCTTCGGCAAGGTCGACTGCATGGTCCGGGGATCGACCTTCGGCATGCCCCATTTGTCGAAGTCGAGGCCGATGTCGCGCTCGATCCAGGGGAACGCGTTCTCCTGCCCGACCGCCACCAGCACGTCGTCGCAGTCCAGCAGCAGGTCGGGCTCGCCCGTCGCCACCAGGCTGCGCCGGCCGGTGCCGTCGTAGTGCGCCGCCACCTTCTCGAAGCGCATGCCGGCGAGCCGCCCGTCGCGCAGCACGAACTCCCTCGGCACGAGATAGTTGAGGATCGGGATGCCCTCATGCATCGCGTCCTCTTTCTCCCAGGGCGAGGCCTTCATCTCGTCGAAGCCGCTGCGCACCACGACGGTGACCTGCTCGCCGCCCAGGCGCTTGGACGAGCGGCAGCAATCCATCGCGGTGTTGCCGCCGCCCAGCACGATCACCCGCCGGCCGATCTTGTCGATATGGCCGAAGGAGACGCTGGAGAGCCAGTCGATGCCGATGTGGATGTTGGCGGCGGCCTCCTTGCGGCCGGGAATGTCGAGATCGCGCCCGCGCGGCGCGCCGGTGCCGACGAAGACCGCGTCATAGCCCTCGGCGAGCACCGCCTTCAGGCTGTCGACGCGTCGGCCCAGCCGCAGCTCGACCCCCATATCGGTGATATAGCCGACTTCCTCGTCGATGACTGCTTCCGGCAGGCGGAATTTCGGAATCTGGCTGCGGATCATGCCGCCGGCCCGCCCGTCGCCATCGTAGAGCACGCAGTGATATCCCAGCGGCATCAGGTCGCGCGCCACGGTGAGCGATGCCGGCCCGGCGCCGAGCAGCGCGACGCGCTTGCCGTTCTTGCGTGCCGGGATGGCCGGCAGCAGGCGCTTGATCTCGCCCTTGTTGTCGGCGGCGACGCGCTTCAGGCGGCAGATCGCCACCGGCTCCTTCTCGACCCGGCCGCGGCGGCAAGCGGGCTCGCAGGGCCGATCGCAGGTGCGGCCGAGAATCCCGGGAAAGACATTGGACGCCCAATTGACCATGTAGGCGTCGGTGTAGCGGCCGGCGGCGATCAATCGGATGTATTCGGGAACCGGCGTGTGGGACGGGCATGCCCACTGACAATCCACGACCTTATGAAAATAGTCGGGTACGCGTATATCCGTGGGATCCAATGAGCGCCTCCTCCGGGATCTCGCCTGCGCAAGACCTAATCGCCGGCCACCAGCTCGGCCTCGCTATCGAGCGCGTCGGCGATGCTGACCAGCTCCCGCGACACGTCGGGAACCGCCGTCTGTTCCGACAGATCGCGGCACCGCTGCGCCAGCGAGCGGATCCGATCCGCCTTCGCCCGCTCGGTCGTTCCGGATGATGTGGCAGCCATGCGCCCTCCCGCCGGCGCGGCACCCGGATTTCCGCATCCGGCAGCCGACGACGCGGCAGCGTAATGTGCCCGATCGGGGTGCCCTCCGCAACACCCGTTCGCGTACGCCGGCCATGCCGAAATGGCAGTCGAGGGCTGTCCCGATGCCCTGCGCTTCGGGCTCTCAGGCGGGCAGTCGAATATCGACGTAGAGCGGCAGGCCGCCATAGATCTCGCCGAGCGCGCCGAGTTCCTCGGCCAGTTCCTCGAGCGTGGCGTTGCGCGGCAGGTTGAAGGCCAGCGCGGCCTCTTCGAAGATCGCCGTCACCCGGCTCGGCTGCTGCTTGACGGCATCCCTCATGATCCTGCCCTTCCTGTCGCTCTACCTTCGTAAACCCTGCTGCGGCACGCTCCTCCCCGTAACATTTCGTCGCAATTCGTAAGACGTCGCCGGCGGCCGGCCCCATCGGCGACGCGCCGAAGGCCGACGGCGGGCCACCATTTTTCACCGGCGCGACATGCGGGCGGCGTGACATTCGCGTGTCGCGTGCTATGGTTCGGCGGCGGACGACACGCGAGAAAGCGGCGCCGCGGCGGGGGCGGAAGATGGCGCGGCGGGAGCTAAGGCCGGTAACGCGACTCTTCACGAGGCGGGCGACGATCGGGGCTCGCGTCGCCAACATGCTGGCACTTACGCTGGCGGTTGGCGTGGTCGGGTTCGGCGTCGCTACCGCCCTCTATCTCGAGAACCCTTCGCCGCCGATCACTGCCCCCGTGCCGCAAACCGCGGCCGTGCCGCCGGCGACGGTGCACGACCCCACCGCCGCCGCTGCCGCGCAGCCTACGCCGGCAGCGCCGCCGCCGGCGGTCGCGCTCGCGGCGATAGAGCCGCGGGCCGGTTCATCATCGCCGCCGCGCCCGGCAGAGACGGTTGCGCTTGCGCCGCCGATCGCTGCTCCGGCCGCCGCTCCCGCGCCGCCGCCTGTCACCGCCATCGCGCCCGCTCCTTCGCCCGCGACCGCGGCAAAGCCGGCCTACTGGGTCGAGTATGGGGTTTTCGTCGGGGAGAGCCATGCCCGCCGCCTCCAGCAGAGGCTGGCGCGCCGGGGAATCGCGGCGGTCGTCGTTGCGACCCATGGCCGCCACCGGCAAAAGCTGATGCGGGTGCGCTCGGCGGTGCTGCCCGACCTCGCCGCCGCGCGCCAAGCCGCCGGCGCCGCGCGGCAGGCGGTTCATGTCGCCGCCCTGCTGCATCGCGGCGATCCCGCCGCCGCGCCCGAGCCGCGCTATCGGGTGCAGTTCGCCGCTTTCGTCCAGCCCGAACGGGCGGCGCGACTGAGCCGCGACCTGCGCCGGCAGGGTGTCGCCACGAGCGTATCCAAAGTGCGAGAAATAAACGGCAAGCCATTGTATTTGGTGCGATCTAATACAGTCGGAAGTCGCAGCGGCGCGCTCGCCCTGGCGGCGCGGGGGCGGTCCCTGGTGCATGGCGATTTTCTGGTGGAAGAACGCCCGCGCCGCGGCGGGACGCATCGGGCGGCGCGGGCGCCGCCACGCCCCATCGCCGATTCGCGCTAGTAGGTGCGGCTGCATCCGCTCAACGGCGCCGGGGGCCGGGGCGGCGCCTCGTCTCAGCCATCCTCGCCGAGCGCCTTTTCGATTGCCGCGACCAGCGCATCGGCTCGGATCGGTTTTTCCAGCAGCTTGCCATAGCGCGGGCCGCAGCGCCCTTTCGCCCGGTCGGCGAAGCCGGTGCTGTAGAGCACCCGGAGGCTCGGACGGATCAGCTTGGCCTGGGCGGCCAGATCGAAGCCGTCGGCGCCGGGCATGACGATGTCGGTGAACAGCAGGTCGACATGCCGCTCGGCGATGACGCGAATCGCCTCATAGGCATCCTGGGCGCTGATCACGATGAACCCCTTGTCCGTCAGCAAGTGCAGGACGAAGTCCCGTACGGTGGTTTCGTCCTCGACGACGAGGATGGTGAAATGCCGGGTCATGTCCGAACTAACATCGCGATCACCTGCCGCACGCCATAGCGAGAGCGGAACAAAACGGCTCGGAGGGGTGCCTCCTGCCCAAACCAGCGAGGCGGCTCTCGGCCGCCCCGCGCAGCGTGCATATGAGCGCCTTACGCCGTCGACGACAGGTTAGCGGCGGCGAGCTTGCCGCGGTCGCGCACCACCTCGTAGGCAACGCGCTGCCCTTCCATCAGCGACCGCAGCCCGGCGCGCTGGACGGCGGTCACGTGGACGAAGATGTCGGCGCCGCCATCCTCCGGGCTGATGAAGCCGTAGCCTTTGCTCAGATTGAACCATTTCACCTTGCCGACGGCCATCGCGGTGTCCTCGTCAGTGGCAGGCCGCGCCCCGGCGCGGCGGTGGACAGGCCCCGCCCGTCCCCCGACGCGCGAGCGGCCGGCAGGCGATCGGCGTCAGGGAACACGGCAGAAGCGTCGAGCCTGCGGCGGCCGGCAGCGATCGGCAACCGCTATCTTTTTGGCGCCGACCGGAACTTTTTCTATGGTGCGCGGGCTGGAGGAACCGCATGATCCTGACGCCGATCGCACCCGATCGCCTGCCCGTGGTGCTGGCGCGCTTCGCCGATCATCTGGGCGAGGGCTCGGCTCGGCTCGTGTTCGGCCGCATCGCGCAGCCGGGCGGCGAAGAGCGGGCGCAGGGCACGCGCGCGGCGCTGCATCACGCCGCGGCGCTGCGGCTCCTGACGGCGTTCGGCATCGCGGCGCGGCCGGGCAGCCCGCAGCAGGATTTCAGCTGGGACGGCCACGTGCTCCGCGCCGACACCGAAGCCTATGTGCTGCTGCACGAGGCGGCTCATTTCCAGCTCGCCGCACCCGAGCGCCGCGGGCGGATCGATTTCGGCCTCGGTCCCGGTCCGGAGACCGGCAACCGGGCCGCCGCCGCGGCCGCGGCTTGTCTTCACGGACTGGCCGCGGAGCGCGAGGAGGCGATGGCCTCGCTGCTCGGCATCCTGTGGGAGGTAGAGCTCGGCCAGCCCGCCCTCGCCTCCTTCCTCGACCAGAACTGGCTCGAAGGGGCGGAGCGGCCGAGTGCGGCCAACCACTTCCGCATCATCCTCGCCGCGCTCGCCGCGGGCGGCTTCATCACCGCGTCGGGCCGGCCGCTGCCGACCCGGCGCACCAATCCGGATCAGGACAGCGCGCTGCGCGGACCGGCGAAGTGAATGTGGATGGCAAGACAGCGGTGATAGGTCGTCGGTTGCCGCCGCCGCAGCAGCCTGGCGAGCCAGGTCAAGCGCGCATCGGCTCGTCCGACCTCCGGCCGAGGCCGGCGATGCAGCGAACCGAGGCTCGTTGCGCCCAGCCTTAGGCTTCCTTCGCTCGCAAGCATGGCGTTCTCCTCTGTGAGGACGGATCGGAAAACCCGGCCGGTCAACGCAGCCCCGGCGTCAATGGTTCCACCGTTGCGCGATCACATCGGCCGCCGGACAGCCTGCGGGTTTTGCCGCGGAGGGTGGGCCGCGTCGCGCGTTTGTCCGCCGGGAGAAGGTTCGACATGACAGAGACGCGCAAGCCCCTGCTCGGCGCCGCGATCGCCGCAGGGCTCATGCTTTACGCAGTCGCCGCCGAACGGCGCCGGCGGCGGCACGGCACCATCGAGCATGTCGCCAATGACGGGCGCGGCCGCCTCGCCGACGCGCCGCAGCAGATCACGCTCGCCGGCTGGCGCGACATCCTGAAGCGCTTTCTCGCAGATATCGGGCGCGACAATGTTTCGCTGATGGCGGCGGGGATCGCCTTCTACGGGCTGCTGTCGCTGGCGCCGGCCTTCACGGCGCTGGTGGCGCTCTATGGCCTGGTCGCCGATCCCGCAGCGGTGCAGGCGCAGGTCGCGAGCCTTGAGGGGCTGGTGCCGCCGGAGGCGCGGACGCTGGTCGCCGAGGAGCTCACCGCCATCGTCCAGGCGCATTCCTCGTCCCTCGGCGCCGGCGTCATCCTCGGCCTGTTGATCGCACTGTGGAGCGCCAACTCCTCCACCAGCGCGCTGATGTCGGCGCTCAACGTCGCCTATGGCGAGAGGGAGAAGCGCAGCCTGCTGCGCTACTACGGCAGCGCGCTGGTGCTCACGGTCTGCGGCGTGATCTTCGGCGCACTGGCGCTGCTCCTCATCGCGGTGATCCCCGCGGTGCTGGGCTGGCTGCCGCTCGGCGCTTACGGCCGCGCGCTCGTCAGCGTGCTGCGCTGGCCGGTGCTGCTGATCCTCTTTTCCACCGGTCTCGGCGTCATCTATCGCTATGCGCCGTCGCGCAACGCGCCGCGTTGGCGCTGGGTCAGCTGGGGCGCCGCGGCGGCAACCGTGCTGTGGATTGCCGGCTCGGCGCTGTTCTCGATCTATGTCGACCGCTTTGCCACCTACAACAAGACCTACGGCTCGCTGGGCGCGGTGGTCATCCTGCTGATGTGGCTGTGGCTCTCGGCCTATGCGGTGCTGCTCGGCGCCGAACTCGACGCCGAGATGGAGCACCAGACCCTGCGCGACACCACTGACCGTCCGGCCAAGCCGATCGGCCGCCGCGGCGCCTATGTCGCCGACACCGTCGCGCGCTAGGCAAACGCGCGAGGCGCGTTTGTCCGCGTCGCGCTAATGTGACTCCCGCGCCACCTTGGCGCCGCTCTTGCCGATCAGGAAATCGAGATCGGCGCCCCGATGCGCCTGCATCACATGGTCGACATAGAGCTTGGCATAGCCGCGATCATAGGCGGCGGCCGGCGGCTTCCACGCCTGCCGGCGCTTCGCCATCTCCGCCTCGGCGACGTCGAGATGCAGCCGCCGCGCCGCCACGTCGAGTTCGATCATGTCGCCGTCGCGCACCAGCGCCAGCGGTCCGCCCAGCGCCGCCTCGGGCGAGATATGCAGCACCACGGTACCATAGGCGGTGCCGCTCATCCGCGCATCGGAGATGCGGACGAGGTCGGTGACGCCGCGCTTCAGCAGCTTCTGCGGGATCGGCATGTTGCCGACCTCGGGAAAGCCGGGATAGCCCTTGGGTCCCGCCCCCTTCAGCACCATCACCGAGGTCTCGTCGATGGCGAGATCGGGTGCGTCGACGCGTTCCTTGAAATGCTCGATAGTCTCGAACACGACGGCGCGGCCGCGATGCTTCATCAGCTTGGGCGTCGCCGCCGAGGGCTTCAGCACGGCGCCGTCCGGGCAGAGATTGCCGCGCAGCACCGCGATGCCAGCGGCCGGCTTGAACGGCGTTTCGAGCGCGGCGATGACCGCGCGGTTGTAGCACGGCGCCTCGGCGGTGTTCTCGCCGATGGTGCGGCCGTTGACGGTGAGCGCGTCGCGATGGAGGAGGTCGCCGAGCTCGCGGATCACCGCCGGCAGGCCGCCGGCATAATAGAAATCCTCCATCAGGAACTGCCCCGAGGGCATCAGGTTGACCAGCAGCGGGATGTCATGGCCGAGCCGGTCCCAATCATCGAGCTCGAGCTCGATGCCGACGCGCCCGGCAAGCGCCAGCAGATGCACCACGGCATTGGTCGAGCCGCCGATCGCGCCGTTGACGCGGATGGCATTCTCGAACGCCCGGCGGGTCAGCACCGTCGACATGCGCAGGTCCTCGCGCACCATCTCGACGATGCGGCGGCCCGCCATATGCGCCAGGGCGTAGCGTCGGCTGTCGACGGCGGGGATGGCGGCGTTGCTCGGCAGGCCCATGCCCAGCGCCTCGACCATGCTCGCCATGGTGGACGCGGTGCCCATGGTCATGCAATGCCCGGCCGAGCGCGACATGCAGGCCTCGGCATCCATGAAGTCGGCGAGCGACATCTTGCCGGCGCGGACATCCTCGCTCATCGACCAGACATTGGTGCCGGAGCCGATGTCGGTGCCGTGGAACTTGCCGTTGAGCATCGGGCCGCCGGAGACCACCAGCGTCGGCAGGTCGCAGCTCGCCGCCCCCATCATCAGCGCCGGCGTCGTCTTGTCGCAGCCGGTCAGCAGGACGACCCCGTCGATCGGGTTGGCGCGGATCGATTCCTCGACATCCATGCTGACGAGATTGCGGAACAGCATGGTGGTCGGGCGCATCAGTGTCTCGCCGAGGCTCATCACCGGGAATTCGACGGGAAATCCCCCCATCTCGTAGACGCCGCGCTTCACGAACTCGGCGATGCGGCGGAAATGCGCGTTGCAGGGGGTGAGCTCGGACCAGGTGTTGCAGATGCCGATCACCGGCCGGCCGTCGAACAGGTGCGGCGGCAGCCCCTGGTTGCGCATCCAGGAGCGGTGCACGAAGCCGTCGCGATCGGCGTCGCCGAACCAGCGCGTGCTGCGCAGCTTCTTGGTCCCGACATCGTCCGGCATCTTTCCCTCCGTGATCGATCGCTGTTTGGCGGCGAAAACCAGGCCCGGGTGTCCCGCCGCGATGCGTTGGCTTATCTTACAGCGCGGCGCTGCGCCCACAAGCAATCGGAGGAGCGATGAACGAGATCGATCTCAGGGACCGCGTCGCGGTCATCACCGGCGGCGCCCGCGGCATCGGATTCGCCTGCGCCGAGCGCTGCGGGCGCAGCGGCGCCAGGCCGGCGCTGTGGGATGTCGCCGGCGCCGAAGCTGCGGCGGCGCGGCTTCCCGGCGCCATCGGCTGCACCGTCGACGTCGCCGACGAGCGCTCGATCGCCGCAGCGCTGGCCGAGACCGAGCGCCGGCTCGGGCCGGTCGACATCCTGGTCGCCGGCGCCGGCATCACCGGGCCCAACGCCGCCGTCGCGCAGTACCCGCCCGCGGCCTGGCGCCAGGTGATCGACATCGACCTCACCGGCGTCTTCCTCGCCTGCCGTGCCGTGATCCCGGGGATGCAGCAGCGCGATTACGGCCGCATCGTCGCGATCGCCTCGGTCGCCGGCAAGGAGGGCAACCCCAACGCGGCCGCCTATTCCGCCGCCAAGGCGGGGGTGATCGCGCTGACGAAATCGCTGGGCAAGGAGCTCGCCCGCACCGGCATCCGCGTCAATTGCGTCACGCCTGCGGCGGTGCGGACCGAGATGTTCGCGCAGATGACGCAGCAGCATATCGACTACATGCTGTCCAAGATCCCGCTGGGCCGTTTCGGCGGCGTCGAGGAGATCGCGGCGATGATCGCCTGGCTGGCTTCCGAGGAATGCTCCTTCAGCACCGGCGGCGTCTTCGACCTCTCCGGCGGCCGCGCGACCTACTGAGCCGGCGCGGCGCTCCGCCGGCTCCGGCTGAATTGACGAGGGGCGAGGGTTGCGGGAGACTCCTTGGGATGCGCCTCGCTCCCCTGCTCCTGCTCTGCGCGCTGGCCGGCTGCGCGGCGGCGAGCCCCTATCGGCCCGCCGTCGATCTCGATGGCCTCGACCCGGCGCGCTACGAGACCGATTTGCGCGACTGCAAGAAGGTCGCCGAGCGCGACCGCTATGGGCCGGTGCTCGCCGGCGCCCTGGTCGGCGCCGGGCTGGGCGCCGGACTGGGGGCCGTCGGCGGGGCTTTCATCGGCGACAATTTCGGGCTCGCAATGAGCTATGGCGCGCTGTCCGGCCTGGTCGCCGGCACCGCCGCCGGCGCCATCCAGGTGCAGGAACCGCCGGAGGAAAACGCGGTGGTCGACCAATGCCTGCGCAACAACGGCTATAAGCTCGCCGGCTGACCGTCTCCGCGACGGGCGCCGCCGCGATTATTGTGCAATGCAGCATAGCAATTGTTGCAATTCGGTCACACGACCCGGAAAACAAAGGAAAAAACCCACCCTTTGCTTGCCTTGCCCCGCGGCTTCGGTGGATGGTTGGGGTGATCATTTGACCAGAGGTCGAGCGAACCGGTTCGGCCTGGGTCGCAAGCTAAGGTGGGGTAACAATGACATCAAAATTCACGAAACTCATGACCGCGGCCGGCGCGGCCGCCCTAACCGCCTGGGCCGGCCAGGCCCTCGCGATCGAGGCATCGACGCCGTACCTGCCGGGTGTCTCGGTCGGCGCACCTGCCGGCGCGCTGCCGCCTCCCGGCTTCTACTTCGGCGACATCAACGTCATCATCAACAACGGCCCGCTGAACGATGGCGCCGGCAATTACAGGGCCGGTGTTGCCGCCGGCACCTACCTGAACATCCCGAGCATCGCGTGGTCCACCGGCTGGCAGATCCTGGGCGCCAGCACCTACGTCATGTCGCTGGCCCAGCCCTATGTGCTGAATGGTGCGACGGCTGCTGGCGGGGTAAATCCTGCAACAGGGGCCATTACTGGAGACAACGCCGTGAACTCGAACGGCGCCTTCAACACGATCTTCTCGCCGATCAACCTCGGCTGGGATTTCAAGCCGTTCTTCCTCAAGGCCGGCTTCACCGTCTATGCCGATGACGGGTACACGCAGACTGTGTTGGCCGCTACCGGCCCGGCCAAAGGCCATCTGCAAGCCTCGGGGTCGGCCACCGCTGACAATTTCTGGACCTTCGAGCCCGATGTCGCGCTCTCCTACCTCCAGAACGGGTGGGATTTCACGGCGCATGTCGTCCTCGACTTCAATACCAATGACAACTCCACGAACTACCAGACCGGCAATCTCTTCTACCTCGACCTGACGGCCGCGAAGAACATCGGCAAGTGGGTCGTCGGCGCCGGCGGCAACTTCACGCAGCAGTTCACCTGCGACTCGGGCAGCGGAAACTTCAATGGCTGCAACGAGCTGCAGCGCATCATGATCGGTCCGCTGGTCGGCTACAATTTCGGACCGGTCGAAATCGACGCCAAGGCGCTGTTCGGCATATCCGCCCAGAACAGTGCTAACACCAACTTCTACTACACCAGCTTCTCCTTCCCGTTCTAAGGCTGGCGTAGCATCTACTGATACTCTTGGCGGCGCCGGGTCTCCTGGCGCCGCCTTGCTTTTTGCGGACTCCCGCGCGGCAATGAACCCGATGTGCCCGGCGAAGGAGGCATCACCATGGACATCTATCACGTCTGGTGCAACCTGAACCCCGGACTCGGCGACGCCGAGTTCAGCGAGCGGCTCGGCGCCTATCTCGGCCATCTCAGGGAGCAGGGGCTGATCGCCAGCTGGCGCCTGACGCGGCGCAAGCTCGGATTGGGGCCGCACGAGCTCGGCGAGTTCCACATCATGATCGAGGTCCACGACCTGGCGCAGCTCGACAGCGCCTTCGCTCGAGCGGCGGCGCATCGCGAGCCCGTCGAAGGGCTGCATGTTGCCGTAAATTCAATGGTGAAAGACGCTACCTTCGCGCTCTACCGTGACTTCCCGGACCCGGTTCGGCAGTCCGGCGCGGAGAAATTCCAGCCCCGCGTCCTCACGCCACCGGCGTGAGCAGCGGCTTGCCGGCGAACTGCGCCACCAGATTGTCGACGACGAGTTGCCCCATGGCGGCGCGGGTGGCGTGGGTGGCGCTGCCGACATGCGGCAGCAGCACGACGTTTTCCAGCGCGAAGAGCGCTTCGGGCACGCGCGGCTCCTCGACGAAGACATCGAGGCCGGCGCCGCCCAGATCGCCCTCCTGCAGCATCCGCGCCATCGCCGGCTCGTCGATCACCGAGCCGCGGGCGATGTTGATCACCGCGCCCTTCCGGCCGAGCGCCGCCAGTACCTCGGCGTCGACCAGATTGCGGGTCGCGGCGCCGCCGGGACAGCTCACCATGAGGTAGTCGCTGTCCCGCGCCATCTCGGACAAATTCGCGTAGTAGCGATAGGGCAGCTCCGGCTTGGCGCGCGGCCCGTGATAGGCGATCGTCATGCCGAACGCCTCGGCGCGCTTGGCGACCGCCAGGCCGATGCGGCCGAGCCCCAGAATGCCCATCCGGGCGCCGCCGATCTTGGCGGTCAGCGGCAGATTGGCATCGAGCCATTTACCCACGCGGACATGGCGATCGCCGGCGACGATGCGCCGCGCCACCGCCAGCACCAGCGCCATGCCGATATCGGCGACATCCTCGGTGAGCACGTCGGGCGTGTTGGTCACCGCGATGCCGCGTGCCTTGGCGGCGGCGAGGTCGATGTGATCGACGCCGATGCTCATGGTCGAGATGATCTCGGTCTTGGGCAGCTCGTCCATCAGCGCCCCGTCGACGCGAAAGCCGCCGGCGGTGGCGATGCCCCGTACACGCTCCCTGATCCCGCCGAAGAAGGCCGAGCGGTGCTTCGCCTGCCACAGCCGATGGACGGTGAAGAGCCGGTCGAGCTGCTCCACCGCACCGGCATAGATGGGAACGGTCAGGACGATCTCCGGTTTCATGCCTTTTCCTCGCC
>DAHUYF010000090.1 GCA_027315365.1 Rhodospirillales bacterium
GAGGCCGAGGCGAAGAAGCAGGGGCTCGCCTACCACTACCAGCCGATCGTCACCGGCGACATCAGCCGCGCCAATGTGGCGGAGTTCCAGAAGCTGCTGCTGCGCAGCCCGGGTCCGATCCTGGCGCATTGCCGCAGCGGCACGCGCTGCTATCTCATATGGGCGGCGAGCCGCGCCCTCTTCGACGGCGAGAGCCCGCTCAAGCTGGTCGCCGAGGCGGCGAGCAGGGGCTACGATCTGCGCGTGCTGCCGGCGCTGGTCGAGAAGCTCGAAGCGGAGCGGTAACCACCGCCCTCCCGGGGCGGCTCGGTCACGGCGGATCCCAGCGCGGCGCCCAGCCGGGATCGACGAGGCGGAGATTGCCGCGCAGCGCGTCGATCGCCGCGCGGTCATCATCCGCCAGCGTGAAATCGAAAATGTCGAGGTTGGCGGCGGCATGCGCCGGGCTCGCGGCCTTGGGGATGGCGGCGACGTTCTCCTGGTCAATCAGCCAGCGCAGCGCCACCTGCGCCGCCGACTTGCCGTATTTGCGCCCGATCGCGGCCAGCGTGCCGTCGCGCTGGACATGGCCCTGCGCCAGCGGCGTATAGGCGGTGAGCATCAGGCCGTATCGGCCGAGCGCCGCCATCACCGCGCGCTGCGACAGGAAGGGATGGTACTCGACCTGGTTGCACAGGATGTCGGCGCCATGCGTCTCGACCGCCTCGCGCAGCAGCGTCGCGGTGAAGTTGCTGACGCCGATGAAGCGCGCCTTGCCCTCCTCGCGCAGCCGGGCGAGCGCCGCCAGCGTCTCGCCCAGCGGCGCCTCGCCGCTCGGCCAGTGGATCAGCAGCAGATCCACCTGTTCGAGGCCCAGCCGCTTCAGGCTCTCCTCGGCGGTGCGTCGCACCGCCGCCGCGCCGAGATTGCCCGGCGCCAGCTTGGTGGTGACGAAGACCTCCCTGCGCGGGATGCCGCTGTCGCGCAGCCCGGCGCCGATTTCGGTCTCGTTGCCGTACATCTGCGCCGTGTCGATGTGGCGATAGCCCAGTTCCAGCGCCTGGCGGACCGCGTCGCGGCCGCCGCGGCCGCCGAGCTGCCAAGTGCCGAGCCCGATCGCCGGGATCCGGGCGCCTTTGACCTCGATATGCTTCATCGCCGCGTCCCTCTCCCCCGAGGCTAACAGAGGACGGTCGCGCCGCATCCCGGAATTTTCCAGGCTGGCGCGGCGCGGCGCGGCTTCGCTAGCATGGACGGCAACAACGCGGAGGAAGGGATGCGCATCCTGGTGCTCGGTGCCGGCGCCATTGGCGGCTATTACGGCGGCAGGCTGGTGGAAGGCGGCGCCGACGTGACCTTCCTGGTGCGGCCGCGCCGGGCGCAGAGCCTGGCGGAGCGCGGCCTCGTCGTCCGCAGCCCGCTGGGCGACATCGAGCGCAAGGTCAGGACGGTGCTGGCGGGCGCGGTCCGCGAGAGCTTCGATCTCGTGCTGCTGTCCTGCAAGGCCTATGACCTCGACGGCGCGATCGAGGCGATCACGCCGGCGGTCGGGCCGCACGGCGCCATTCTGCCGCTGCTCAACGGCATCAACCACATGGCGGTGCTGGCCGGGCGCTTCGGCGGGGAACGCGTGCTCGGCGGCTGCTGCGGCATCGGCGCGCTGCTCGAGCCATCGGGCGAGGTGCGCCATGTCGGCGGCATGGAGTGGCTCACCTTCGGCGAGGTGTCGGGCGAACGCTCGGCGCGCTGCGACGCCATCGCGCGGATCTTCGCCGCCACCAAGATCAATGCCACGCTCAGCGACACCATCGTCCAGGCGATGTGGGACAAGTTCGTCATGCTGGCCTCGCTGGCCGCGGCGAGCACGCTCACCCGCGCCAATGTCGGTGAGATGCTGGCGGCGCCGCTGGGCGAATGGCTGGTGCTGGAGTCGCTGGCGGAGTGCGCGCGCGTCGCCGCCGCTGACGGCCACCCGCCGAGCCATGAGGCGCTGGTGCGCACGCGCAAGATGCTGACGACCCGCGGCTCGCCGTTCACCGCCTCGATGCAGCGCGATCTCGTCGCCGGCGGTGCTACCGAGGGCGACCACATCATCGGCGACCTGGTGCGCCGCGCCGACCGGCGCAACGTCGGGGACGTGCCGCTGCTGCGCATCGCCCTGGCCAACCTTCAGGTGCACGAGGCGCGGCGCACCAGGGCATAGCGTCTGCCCATTGAAGTGGGATATTTCCCACTGTCGTGCCCACTAACGTAGTGGGCATGTTTGTGGTTGACCTTTCCGCCCACCCGGCCCTGGAATGGGGGCCAGGGAGGAAAGGGCGATGGACAACGATTCGCTCCTCGGGGAAATCTCGGGCTATTGCCGCCGCGTCGGGATGGCGGAATCGACTTTTGGCCGGCTCGCCGTCAATGACGGCAAGCTGGTGAGTCGGCTGCGCGTCGGCGGGCGGGTCACCACCGAGACGGTGCAACGCGTGCGCGGCTTCATCGAGCGGCATCATCAGGGACCGATCGGGCGGCGCGGCCGCGGGCCGCTGAACAACGGCATCGCGACGCGCCCGGCGCTTCCGCCCGCGGTCGCGGCCGAGGCCGGCGGCGCGCGGAATTTCCGCTTCTACGACAACCGTCAGAAATACCTGCTGTTCGTCACCACCTGCGGCGAAAAGCAGATGGTGGCACAGCGCGTCGCCATGGAGCTCGCCAACCTCCATCCGCGTCCGCCGGCGCTGCGCGTCTTCGACGCCGGCATCGGCGACGGCACCGTGCTGTCGCGGGTGATGCGCGCCATGCATTACCGCTTCCCGACCATGCCGTTCTACATCGTCGGCAAGGAGATCAGCCTCGAGGATGTGCGGCTTGCGCTGGAGAAGATGCCGGACCGGTTGTTCGAGCATCCCGCGACCATGCTGATCATCACCAACATGTACTACTCCGAGGCGCCGTGGCTGGCGCCCAATTCGGTGACCGCCGCGACCAGCCTGGTGTGGCAGGAGGTCGGCCTCACTGGTACGACGGCGCATGATTTCGAGCGCCAGATCGGCGAGCTTCATCCCTTCCTCGCCGAGCATTGGCGGGCGCGCTCGAGCGCCGCCACCGGCAATCCGCTCTACGAGAAGCCGGTGGTGCTGGTGCTCTATCGCGAGGACCACAAATTCCTGCTCGATCAGGTGCGGCCGCGGCGCGGCGCGGCGCGCGCCGATTACGATCTGGTCATCGCCTCGCAGCCCTATCGCGCCCGCGCCTCGGTCGAGTTCAAGGCGAAGAAGATCGTCGCCCCCTTGGCGCGCAGCCTCGGGCCCGGCGGAAGGCTGATCGCCATCCATTCGCACGGCAACGATCCCGGCCTCGAGATCATTCAGAAGGTGTGGCCGGGCGAAAACCCCTTCACCACCGACCGCCACCAGCTGCTGCGCACCGCCAAGGCCGAACTCGGCGGCGCCGGGCGCGACCTCAATTTCTCGGCCTATGCCGACGCGCGCTCGCTGTTCCGCTACGACATGCACACGCTGCCCAGCGAGATCAGCGAGACCATCGGCACCTCGACCCTGTTCGCCGCCTGGAACGCCGCGATCTATGTCGCGCAGATCGAGGACCAGCGGCTGTCCGAGGCGATCAGCAGCGGCGCCTATCTGCAGGCCACCAAGGAGGTGCTGCAGCAGCATGGCGGGCTCTGGTTCTGGGACGAATCCTACGTCATCTCGCGCAAGCGCGACTCGGCATGAGCCGGCGACCGCGCATCCTCGAACTGATGCGCGGCGCGTCGCTCGAGGTCTCGGCCCGCGATCCGCTGGCCGGCGAGGGCCTTGCCGGGCTGGTCGCCGCAGGCAGCGCCGTCTTCATCAACATCACCCCCGGCGATACGCATCACGGCATGGTCGCCGCCGCGACGCGGCTCCGCCGCGCCGGCTTCCGCCCGGTGCCGCATGTCGCGGCGCGGCCGCTGGCGAGCTTCACCCAGCTCAACGACTATCTCGCGCGGCTCGCCGGCGAGGCCGGGGTCGACAGCGCGCTGGTCATCGGCGGCGATCTCGACCGCCCGGTGGGGCCGTTCGCAAGCAGCTTCGAGATACTGTCGACCGGGCTCTTCGAGCGCCACGGCATCCGCCGCGTCGGCCTCGCGGGATATCCCGAAGGCCATCCCAGGATCGGCAGCCGCGCGCTCGCCGATGCCTTGCGCCTGAAGCTCGGCCTGGCGCGCCAGGCCGGGCTCGAGCCCTTCATCGTCACCCAGTTCGGCTTCGCCGCAGCGCCGATCCTGGACTTCGTCGCCGCCTGCCGCGCCGCGGGGGGCGAGGCCCCCGTCCATGTCGGGCTCGCCGGTCCCGCCAGCATCGCCACGCTGGCGAAATTCGCCGTGCGCTGCGGCATCGGCAGCTCGCTGCGCCATCTCACCGCCGGCCATGCCGCCCTGGCGCGGCTGCTGACCGAGACCGGGCCCGAGACGGTGATCCACGGCCTGGCCGGCGACGGCGTCGGGGAAGCCGTCGCCGGGCTGCATTTCTTCACCTTCGGCGGGGTGCGCCGCACCGCCCGCTGGCTCACGGCGGCGGCCGGCGGCGCGATCGATCTCGCCGCAGGAGATACTGGATTTCGCGTGCCGATCGCGTCAGGTTGACGCTAGGCAAGCAACAATCCAGGAGGAGATGCCGCCATGGCCCACCGCACCAAGCCGCCCTTCCGCGCCGATCATGTCGGCAGCCTGCTGCGTCCGAGGGCGCTGCTCCAGGCGCGCGAGGATATGAAGGCGGGGCGCATCGGCGCCGCCGAGCTGCGCCGCATCGAGGACGAGTCGATCACCGAGGCTGTGCGCCTGCAGGAGGAGATCGGCCTCCAGGGCGTCACCGACGGCGAGTTCCGCCGCGGCTCCTGGCACATGGATTTCCTCTACCAGATCGGCGGCGTCGTCAAGGTGCAGGACAATCTCGCCGTCAAGTTCCACAACGAGAAGGGCGACATCGAGTTCGCGCCCGCCGCGCTCAAGGTCACCGACCGGCTCCGCCTGGCCAAGCCGATCTTCGCCGAGGATTTCAAGTTCCTGAAATCGACGACCAGGGCGACGCCCAAGCTCACCATCCCCTCGCCGAGCATGATGCACTATCGCGGCGGCCGCGCCGCCATCGACGAGAAGCTCTACCCTACGCTGGAGCCGTTCTGGGACGATCTCAGCCGGGTCTATGCCGATGAGATCGCGGCGCTGGGCAAGCTCGGCTGCACCTACCTGCAGCTCGACGACACCAGCCTGGCCTATCTCAACGATCCGCAGCAGCGCGAGTACATCACCAAGCTCGGCGGGGTCGGCGAGAAGCAGCACCTGACCTATATCCGCGTCATCAACGCGGCGCTTGCCAAGAAGCCGCCGGAGATGACGGTCTGCACGCATATGTGCCGCGGCAATTTCCGCTCCTCCTGGGTGGCCTCGGGCGGCTACGACCATGTCGCCGAGGCGCTGTTCGGCCAGCTCCAGGTCGACGGCTTCTTCCTCGAATATGACGACGCCCGGTCCGGCGGGTTCGAGCCGCTGCGCTTCGTTCCCAAGGGCAAGATGGTGGTGCTTGGCCTGGTGACGACCAAGAAAGGCGTGCTGGAGAAGAAGGACGATTTGAAGCGCCGCATCGACGAGGCGGCGAAGTACGTGCCGCTCGATCAGCTCTGCCTCAGCCCGCAATGCGGCTTTTCCTCGACCGTCGAGGGCAACGCCCTTAGCCTCGAGGAGGAGAAGGCCAAGCTCCGCCTCGTCGTCGAGACCGCGCGCGAGGTCTGGGGGTAGCCGGAAATATAATCCGCGGCCGGCGAAGCGGATGTGAACTACTCGTTAATCGCCGGTGGAGCATATTTGTGGCGAAGGCTGTATACTGCGCCACGATCATGCTCCGCACCCTGCTCGTCCCTTGGCTGCTGGCCGTGCTTGTCGCGGCCGGCGGCGCGTCGTCCGGCGCCGCGGCGGCCGCGGCGCCGCAGGACTCGCTGGGCATGGTCCTTCAGGGCGTGCTGGCGGGTGATGGCGCGCTCGAGCTTGCCGGCCGCACGCTCGACCGGCCGGTCCTCGCCAAGATCTATGGCGCGCGCGACAACCAGCCGATCTGGGTGACCGCGCCCGAGCGCGAGGCGGCGCTGGTCAAGGCGCTGGCCGGGGCGGCGGCGCACGGGCTCGATCCTGCCGTCTTCGCCGTGCCGGAGGCCAAGCCGGAAGAGCGCGAGCTGCTGCTCACCGACGCCTTCCTGCGCTATGCCTCGGCGCTCGCCCGGGGCCTCGTCAACCCGGCGGTGATCGAGAGCGACTGGGCCGTGCCGGTGCCGAGCTTCGACGCCCCGGCCGCGCTCGACCGCGCCGTCCGCGGCGACCCGGCCGCGGTCCTGGACTCGCTCGCGCCGGCGACGCCGGGATACAAGGGTCTTCAGGCGGCGCTCGTCCATTATCGTGCCGTCGTCGCGGCCGGCGGTTGGCCCCGCGTGCCGCAGGTGGGCAAGCTCGCGCGCGGCGATGCCAGCCCGGCAGTCGCCACGCTGCGCCGCCGGCTCGTTGCCGAAGATTTCCTCCCCGCCGACGCCGCCAGCCGCGAGTTCGACGGCGTGCTCGAGGCCGCGCTGAAGCGCTTCCAGGCACTGCACGGCATCGCCGTGGACGGCCAAGTCGGCCGCGACACCTATGACGCGCTCAACGTCTCCGCCGCCGCCCGGCTCGAACAGATCCGCGACAACCTCGAGCGCTGGCGCGAGATGCCGCATGAATGGCCGGCGACGCGCATCGAGGTCAACGTCCCGGCCGCCTGGCTGACCGTCATCGAGCATGGCGAGCCCGGCCTTTCCATGCGCGCCATCGTCGGTGCCGAAAAACACCCGACGCCGGTCCTGCGCGCGCGCATGAACGCGGTGCTGTTCAATCCGCCCTGGAACATCCCGGACTCGATCGTGCGCAAGGAAATCCGGCCGCATATGCAGCGCGATCCGCACTATCTCGACCGCAATCACTACGTCTATGTCGGCCAGCCCGGGCGTTCGGCGCTGCGCCAATTGCCGGGACCGGACAATGCGCTGGGACGGATCAAGTTCGAATTGCCCAACGTCTACGACGTGTACCTCCACGACACCCCGACGCATCCGCTGTTCAGCCGGGTGATCCGCACGCTCAGCCATGGCTGCGTCCGGCTCGAGGAGCCGCGCCAGTTGGCGCTCTACGTCCTCGCCGGCGGCAAGACCAGCTGGAGCCTGGACGACATCGACGGCGCCATCGCCGAGGGCGATACGCGCCGCGTGCCGCTGGCGCACAGCATCCCGGTCTATCTGCTCTACTGGACCGCCTTCGTCGACCCCGACGGGGCCCTTGAATTCCGCAACGATATCTATGGCCGCGACCTGCGACTCGCCGCCGCCATGGATGCGCGCGACGCCGAGGAGCGGCTCGCCGCCCCCCTCCTGCCGTCCCCGCCGGGACCGCTCGCAACAAAAACCATGGCAAACTAGCCCCTCCTAACGGTTCCGTAACGTTTGAACGACATCCTGGGTTGCGTCGTTAACCATCCGATGCTCTAGTAACCGTCGGGCGGGGAACACGAATGCCGGGGTGCGTGGTTGCTGGGGGGTAGGATGGTGGGCGGAGGGGTGTTGGACCGTCGGCGGTTCCTGGGGATCGCCGGGGCGGTCGTGGTCGGCGGCTTGGCCTGGCCGGCCGAGGCGGCGCGTCGGCTGCTCGCGCCGCGCACCTTGGCCTTCCAGAACCTCCATACCGGCGAATCGCTCAAGACCGTCTATTTCGCCGAGGGCCGCTACCTGCCCGAGGCGATGCAGCACATCGAGTGGCTGCTGCGCGACTTCCGTACCGAGCAGGTCCATGCCATCGATCCGCGGCTCCTCGATCTGCTCGCCGATCTCCACGGGCATCTCGAGACGCGGGAGCCGTTCCACGTGATCTCCGGCTACCGCTCGCCGCAGACCAATGCCATGCTGGCGAGCCTCGGCGACGGCGTGGCGCAAAACAGCCTGCATCTCGACGGCATGGCGATCGACATCCGCGTTCCCGGCCGCCGCCTCCGGCATGTGCGCGCCGCGGCGCTGTCGCTGCGGCGCGGTGGCGTGGGCTACTATCCCCGTTCCAATTTCGTCCATGTCGATACCGGCCGCGTCCGTACCTGGTAGCGCCGCGTCTCGCCGATAAAGCCGTGCCGGCCACGCTTCGGTCGCGGCCGAAGCGTCGATAGCTGCCGCGCGCGCCGGCGCGCGCTAGACTCGCGGGCATGAAAGAGGATTCGCGCCTTGCCGAGATCGCCGCCCTGGTCGGCGATCCCGCGCGCGCCAACATCCTGACCGCGCTGCTCGACGGGCGCGCGCTCACCGCCGGCGAACTCGCCTACTTCGCCGGCGTCTCGCCGCAGACCGCCAGCGGCCATCTCGCCAAGCTGACCGAGAGCCGCATGCTGGCGCTGCACAAGCAGGGGCGCCACCGCTATTACCGCCTCGCCACCCCCCAGGTCGGGCGGATGATCGAAGGCATCATGGAAGTGGCGATCGCGGCGCCCGAGCGCTACCGCCCGGCCTCCAAGGTCGATCCGGCGCTGCGCACCGCGCGCACTTGCTACGACCATTTCGCCGGCCGGCTCGGCGTCGGCCTCGCCGAGGCGCTTGGCGCCCGCGGCCATCTCGTGCTCGCCGAAGAGGCGGGCGAAGTGACCGAGGCGGGGATCGAGTTCCTGTCGGGCTTCGGTCTCGATCTTGCCGAGGCGCGCCGCTGCCGGCGCGCCTATTGCCGCCCCTGCCTCGATTGGACCGAGCGGCGTCCGCATCTCGGTGGCGCCATTGGTGCGGCGCTTGCCGCGCGCTGTTTCGCGCTGCGCTGGGTCGAGCGCCAGCGCGACAGCCGCGCGCTCACCATCACCGCCGCCGGGCGTCGCGGCCTCGACGAGGTGTTCGGTCTCAGGCTGTGACCGGTCGCCAGCCTAATGCGACAGCAGCACCGGCACCGTCATGTGCCGCAGCAGCGTGCGGGTGGCGCCGCCGAGGACGAACTCGCGGGCGCGCGAGTGGCCGTAGCCGCCCATGACGATGAGGTCGGCGGCGAGTTCGGCCGCCCGCGACAGGATCAGGTCGCCGACGCCGATATCCTCCGCCACGGTGTAGGCCGCCTCGGCGGTCACCCCGTGCCGCGCCAGATGCAGCGCGATGTCGGCGGCGGGAACATCGCCGTCGCCGGCGATGCCGCGCACCGGGTTGATCGACAGGACCGTGACCGCATCCGCATGCGCGAGGAGCGGCAGCGCATCGTTTATCGCCCGCGCCGCCTCGCGCGTGGCGTTCCATGCCACCAGCGCGCGCCGGCCGACGCTCTCGGCGCCGATGAAGGGCACCGCCAGCACCGGCCGGCCCGAGTTCAGCAGCACCGTCTCCACCGCATCGGCGCCGGGCGGCGGATTGTCCGGATCGGCCTGGCCGAGCACGGCGAGGTCGGCATAGCGCGCCTGCAGCGCGAGCGCGCTCGCGGGATCGTCCTCGGCAATGCGCCATTCGCTGTTGACGCCGGCGCGGCGGGCGGCATCGGCGAACAGCGCGGCCAATCGCTCGCCCACCTGGAGCCGCGCCGCGCGATGCTGCTCCTGGATCGCCCGGAACGCGTCGGCGGCGGCGAAATCCGGTCCGCCGGGCGCCGCGAGGGCGGAGAAGCTGATGGTGTCGACGACGAAGAGGCCGGTGAGATGCGCCCCGCACCGCGCCGCGATTTCCGCCGCCAGCGCGAGCCGCGACCGATGCCCACGGCCGTCATCGACCTGCACCAGGATATCCTTGAGCGCCATGCCTGCCTCCCTCGGTCGCTCGCACCATGACGCGACCTCGCCGGCGCCGCAACCGCGACGCCTGGACCGGCCGAAGCCGGCTTCGGCGATGCGGGCTTGTCATCGCCGAAGCGGCTCAGCACAGTGGCCGCCATGACCCTCCGTGCGCCGCGCCGCTTCCTCGCTCTCGTGCTGGCGGCGCTCGCGCTGGTGCCGGGCATTGCCGGGGCGGCCGAGCTGACGCTCGAGCCGGCCTATCCGGCGATGCCGCTTCGCGGACCCGCCGCTGCCAAGGGGGCGGTGGTCTGGAACCACGCGATGAATTTCCTCTATGGCAGCGAGGCCGCCGATGCGCCGCTGCCGGTCTTCCTGACGCTGTTTCGCGCCGCCGGCTGGGATGTGTTCCGCCTGCTGCGCCCGCGCATGAGCGAGGAGCCGCGTCGCTCGGCCGCGGCGGTCGCGGCCACGGCGGCGCGGTTGAAGCGGCAGGGCTATGCCGCCATCGTGCTGGCCGGACAGTCGGCCGGCGCGTGGCTGTCGCTGATGGCGGCCGGCGAAAGCGGCGACGTCCACGCGGTCATCGCCGACGCGCCGGCCTATTACGGCAGCGGCCATCCCGCCAATCTCAAGAACGGCTTCATTCTGCTCGATCACCTCGACGCCATCCGTCGCGGCCGCATCATGATCACCTATTTCGCGGACGACCCTTATGATCCCGGCGGCCGCGCTTCCCGCTCGGAGGAGCTGCTGGCCGCGCATGGCGTGCCGCACCTCGTCATCGACCGTCCCCGGGGGTTATCCGGCCACTCCGCCGACGACGGCGCGCTTTTCCTGCGCCGCTTCGGCGCCTGCATGCTCGCGGTGGCAGGCGACGGACCGATGCCGAGCGCCGCCGCCTGCGACAGCGGCTGAAGATCGCGCTTGCGGGTGCCGCGCGCGCGTTCTATTGGCTGCGGCATCGGGGGGATGGAGGGAACATGGCTCAGTCGCGGGTGGTCAGGACGCTCGGCATCTCCGGCAGCCTGCGCAAGGGCTCCTTCAACACCGCGGCGCTGCGTGCCGCGGCCGAGCTGCTGCCTGACGGCATGAGCCTCGAGATCGCGGATATCGGCGATATCCCGCTCTATAACGACGACGTGCGCCAGCTCGGCTATCCGCCGGCGGTACAGCGCCTGCGCGACCAGATCGCGGCCGCGGACGCGCTGCTGTTCGCCACGCCCGAATACAACTACTCGATCTCCGGCGTGCTCAAGAACGCCATCGACTGGGCCTCGCGCCCGCCGGACCCGCCGCTGGTCGGCAAGCCGGCCGGCATCATGGGCGCGACCGGCGGCTTGTGGGGCACGACGCGCGCGCAATACCATCTGCGCCAGTGCTTCGTCTTCCTCAACATGTTTCCGGTGAACAAGCCCGAAGTGATGATCGCCCAGGCGCCGAACAAGTTCGATGCCCAGGGCCGGCTCACCGACCAGCAGACCCGCGACATCGTCGCCCAGCTCATGGTCGCGCTGCGCGACTGGACGCTGCGGCTCGACCCCGGCTGAACCGGCGGGCTCAGGGCACCAGCACCGCCGCGCCTTCGATCTCGCCCGCGCGCAGCCGCCGCAGCGCTTCGTTCGCCTCCGCCAGCGGGAAGGCCTGCGTGACGGTGCGCACCGGCACCCGCGGCGCCAGCGCCAGGAATTCCTCGCCGTCGCGCCGCGTCAGGTTGGCGACCGAGCGCAGCACCCGTTCCTGCCACAGCAGCCGGTAGGCGAAGCTCGGGATGTCGCTCATATGGATGCCGGCGCAGACCACGGTGCCGCCCCGCTCGGTTGCGGCCAGCGCCGCCGGCACCAGCGCGCCCACGGGCGCGAAGAGGATCGCGGCATCCAGCAGCTCGGGCGGCGCCTCGTCGGAATTGCCAGCCCAGACCGCTCCGAGCTCACGGGCGAAGGCCTGCGACTCCAAGTCCCCTGGCCGGGTGAAGGCGAACACCCGCCGCCCCTGGGCGCGCGCGACCTGCGCCAGGAGGTGCGCGGCGGCGCCGAAGCCGTAGAGGCCCAGATTCTCGCCGCTGCCGGCGGCCCGGTAGGCGCGATAGCCGATGAGGCCCGCGCAGAGGAGCGGAGCGAGCTGCGCGGCCGGCGTATCGCCCGGCAGCGGCAGGCAGAACCGCGCATCGGCCAGCATCTCCTCGGCATAGCCGCCATCGACGGTATAGCCTGTGAAGCCCGCGTGCTCGCAAAGGTTCTCCTGTCCCGCACGGCAATAGCGGCAGACACCGCAGGCCTGCGCGAGCCAGGGGACCCCGACCCGGTCGCCCGGATGAAAGCGCGTGACCGACAGGCCAGCCTCGGCAACGCGTCCGACGACCTCGTGGCCCGGCGTAATGGGGTAATGGATC
>DAHUYF010000104.1 GCA_027315365.1 Rhodospirillales bacterium
GGGTCGCGCTCGAACGCCTCCAGGATCGCCGCGATGAAGCCCGGGCGGACCATCGCGTCGGAATCGCCGATCATCAGGATGTCGCCGCGCGCGAGCACGATGCCGGCGTTGTACATCAGGTGCTTGTGATAGAGGCAGTCGTGCGGCATCTCGAGCAGCAGCCAGGTGTCGACCTCGTCGGCGAAGGGCCGCAGCGCCGCGGAGTCCCGGTCGTAATACTCGATGATGATCACCTCGAACGCGTCGCGCGGCACCGTCTGCTGGCGCAGGTAGTGCAGCAGATGGAAGCTCTCGCGCACGCTCCAGTCGAGCAGGATGAGGCTGACGCGGGGCGTGGAGCGCTGGCTGCGCTTGAGGAATTTCATGCCCTGACTCTAATGTGGCGCCGCCCGTCGCCCCACCTCACCCTCCCTCTCCGCCCGGGGGCGGAGAGGGCCGGGGCGAGGTGGGGCGACGGTCTTGCGCGCTGCTTCGGTATCTCTGCTTCCCGGTCCTAGACCTTGGCCGAGGCCGTCGCAAGCGGCGCGTGCTCGGCGGCGGGCTTCCAGCCCATCAGGATGTCGAGGATGGCGTGGCACAGCGCGAGATGCAGGATCTCGACGAAGCCGTACTGGTCGGAGGCGACGTAGAAATTGACGTCTCCCGTGCCGCGCAGCGGGTTTTGCGGGGTGAAGCCGCTGAAGGTCGCGACCGCGCAGCCGGCCGCCCGCGCCGCCGCCACCCCGGCCAGGATGTTCGGCGACTTGCCGGAGCTGCTGATCGCGATCAGCAGGTCCTGCTTCTGCGCGAACATGGCGATCTGCTTGGCGAACACGTTCTCGTAGCCGAGATCGTTGCCGAGACAGGTCAGCATCGATCCGTCGTTGAAGGCCTGGGTGGGGATGCCGCCGTTCTTGGTGTAATCGGTGGCGAGGTGACTGGCGATCGCCGCGCTGCCGCCATTGCCGATCACCATCAGCTTGTTGCCGCGCGCCTGGGTCGCGCGGATCGCGTCGACGGCCCAGGCGATCGCCGCGTCGAGGCCGAGCCTCTCGCCGCGCCGGTCCGTCGCCTGCGCCGCGGCGGCGAGCCGGTGCATTTCGCGGAAATAGGCCCCTACCGGTGCGGTCATCTCGAGACTCCCTCCGCGCGCTATTTGAGCAGGGCGGTTATCGCCTTGGTCAGCGAGACCTTGTCGATCGACTGGCGGTGGCCGACGATATTGACCTTGAGCGCGCCGGCGACGTTGCCGATGAACGCCACATGACGGATGGCGCCGCCGGCTGCGATGAGCGGCGCGGTGATCGCCAGGAAGGCATCGCCCGCCCCCACGGTGTCGACGACCTTGTCGGCAAAGGCCGGCACCTGGCAGGGCGGCTCGTTCTCGGCATAGGCGGTGCAGCCATATTGCCCTTGGGTCACGACGATGTGCGGCGCCTCGACCATCTTGGCCACCTTCTCGGCGATCAGCGTCTCGATCGCGCTGAACTTGTCGCCGGCTGCCAGCCGCGCCTCGGGGCCGTCGATGCAGACGTAATCGGCCCGGGGATATTTGGAGATCAGGTTGTAGCCGAAATTGGCGCTGTTGGTCTGGGTGTTGACCGCGAGGAACTTGGCATGCCCGATGAGCGTGTCGACGGTCGAGCGCCCGATCATGCCGTGGCCGAAATCATTGGCGATGACGAGATCGTGGCCGGCGGCCAGCTCGACGATCTTGGCATCGAGCCGCGCCTGCTGCTCGGGCGTCGCCGGCGCGTCGTCCATGTAATAGACTTCGAACAGCTTGCGCATATGGCCGGGGTCGATGTACCGGCATTTGAGCGGCGTCGGCCCGTTGTCGCGGCTGAGCGCGTGCAGGCGCACATTGGGCTTGAGGCTCGACCGGACGAACTCGGCATGGTCGTCCTCGGCGCCGAGCACGGTCACGACGTCGACCTCGCGGCAGATGCTGGCGACGTGGTTGGCGGTGGCGATGACGCCGCCGGCGAACAGCTCGCGCGATTGATGCAGCGTCGCGATCAGGTTCTCCTTGGGCGTCTTGCTCATCGGCAGGACATAGCGGTACTCGTCGATGATCGTCTCGCCGACGACCAGGACGCGCATCCGGCTCGCCTTCTCCAGCAGGCCCAGGATGGTATCGCGTTCGCCGTTGCCGCGCATCGTGTCGAGAAACGCGCGCACCGAGGGCTCGAACGGGTTGAGGTGGCGATTGATCAGCTCGGACGAGCTCAGCGTCACGTCGTCGGTGATCACCAGCCTGCCGCCGTGCCGCTCCACCGCCTTCTGCTCGGCCTGGATCTTGCCGGTGACGTCCTGGCCGGGATCGGCGTAGTCGGGGCCCTTGGCGAACACGTCCGGCCGGATCCGCTCCAGCGCCGCCTCGGCCGTCGGCGTGCCGTTGACCGCCACCCAGTCGACCGAGGCCAGCGCCGCCAGCATCTCGGCGCGCATCGCCTCGTTGAACACCGGCCGCCCCGGCCCCTTGTTGACGTAGCGGTCGGGCGTGACCGTGACGATCAGCTTGCTGCCATGGCTGCGCGCCTCCTCGAGATGCCGCACATGCCCCATATGCAGCAGGTCGAAGACGCCATGCGCCATGACCACGACATGCCCCTCCGCCCGCATCCTGGCGGCGATCTCGGCGAGCTCGTCGATCGTCTTCATCTTCTTGCGCGCCTCGGGCGGGGCGGTGGCGCGGCCGCCCAGATGCGAGGCCTGACCCGGATGGACCGGCGAGCTAGGCATGCGCCTTCCCTTCGGAGCCCAGATAGCGGAACCAGCTCGAGGTCGCCGCGGCGATCGTTTCCGGTGTCCACAGCGGCGCTTCCCGCCAGTACTCGATATTGGCCACCACCGTGGCGACGCCTTCCTCGAAGCTGAGGCGCGGCCGCCAGTCGAGATCGCGGGTGATCTTGGCGATGTCCGCCCAGGTGCAATCCGGCTCGCCCGGGCGCTTGGGGATATGCACCTTCTGTCCGCCCAGCAGTTCCACGAGATAATTCACCGATTGCGGCTTGCCGGCGCCGAGATTGTAGGCCTCGCCGACATGGCCGGTCTCGGCCGCGGCGAGGAACGCCCGCGCCACGTCGCTGGCGAAGAGGAAGTCGCGGGTCTGGCTGCCGTCGCCGACCACGGTGAACGGCTTGCCGGCGAGCTTCTGCCGCAGGAACACCCCGAACACCGCGCCATAGGCGCCCGAGGTGCGCGAGCGCGTGCCATAGGCGTTGAAGATCCGCACCGAGTTCACCGGCAGGCCATAGACCTTGTGCCAGTGGAACGCCGCCTGCTCGCCCTGGTATTTGCTGAGCGCGTAAGGGTATTTGGCATCGATCGGGTGATCCTCGCGCGTCGGCACCGCGGCCATGCCATAGCAGGTGGAGGAGGCGGCATAGACGAACTTCCGCACCCCGGCCTGGCGCGCGCCTTCCAGCATGCGCACCGTACCCATGACGTTCGTTTCCATGTACTCGATCGGCTTCTCGATCGAGGGGACGATGTCGCCGATCCCGGCGAAGTGGAAGAGGTAGCGGGCGCCGGCGAAGAGCGCGTCGTCCGACGGGACGGTGCGGATGTCGCGCCGGTCGAGCGTCACCGATCCGTCCGCGCCGTGATGGGCGAGGTTCGCTTCGCGTCCGCCGACCAGGCTGTCGATCACCCGCACCTGGAAATCGCGCTCGCGCAGCACGTCGACCATGTGGCTGCCGATGAAGCCGGCGCCGCCGGTGACGATCGCGACGGGCCTCGCCGCGCTCATCGCGCGTTGACCGCTTTCATCGTCCGCACGTTGTAGTAGCGGTCGTCGGTCGTGCTGGGAATGAGACCCTGGCGGAAGGCGCGGCAGAGATCGCGCACCGCGTCCTCCACCGAGCGCTTGGGCGTGAAGCCGATCGCCTTGCGGATCTTGTCGGAATTGACGTGATAGGAGCGGATGTCGTTGGAGGGCGTGCGCACGATCTCGATCGGGCCCAGCTCGGGGAACTCCTCCTGCACCACCTTGCGCACCACCTCGGCGATGTCGCCGACCTTCATGTTGCGATAGCCGGCATTGAAGGTCTGGCCCGCGATCTTCTCGCCGGGCAGCGTCAGCAGCAGCTCGTAGAGGTCGCACATGTCGTCGATATGCAGGTTGGGGCGCATCTGCTCGCCGCCGAACACGGTGATCTTGCGGTTGGTGATGGCGTGGCTGGTGAGGATGTTGACGGTGAGGTCGAGGCGCAGCCGCGGCGCATAGCCGCAGACCGTCGAGGGCCGGACCGTCACGCAGGTGAAGTCGTCCGCCTGGTGCTTGAACAGCAGCGGCTCGCACATACCCTTGTATTTATTGTAGAGGGTGATCGGCACCAGCGGGTGGTCCTCGGTCACCTCCGGCGCGTCGCTCACGCCATAGACCGAGCTGGTCGAGGCATAGATGAACCGCCGCACCCCGGCCGCCTTGGCGGCGACGACCATCGGCTCGAAGCAGTCGTAGTTGATGGTCTTGGACAGGCTCTCGTCGAGCTCGAAGCTGGGATCGTTGGAGATGCAGGCGAGATGGATCACCGCCCAGACCCCCTCGCAGGCGCGGCGGAACGTCGCCGTGTCGCGGATGTCGCCCTCGATGAGGGTCAGCTTCGGATTGCCCTTGGGAAAGTGGTCGGTCCCGAAATACATCATGTCATAGACCACCACCTCGTAGCCCGCGGCGAGGAGGCGCGGCGTCAAGGCGCTGCCGACATAGCCGCCGCCGCCGGTGATCAACACGCGTGAAGAAGGCTTGCCCTGCGCAGCACTGACCATCGAACCCCCTACATCGCTGTCCCGCCGGTGCCCAGCCTTGGCCCCGGTCGTGCCCAACCCGCTCCGCCGCCCCTGAGAAGCGGAACCCTATGAGTTATAGACTCGGCGCGTTTGGCATTGCAACATTGGCGAAATCCCACTCACGCCAACCCAAATGGCGCTGCGCCCTGATTTTGTCACTTCGCGCGGGCTGCAGAGATCGACCCGACCCGCTACCGCACGCTACCGGTCAAACTGTAAGAAATTCAATGAGCTATCCCGCTTCGGGAACAACGCGGCCACCGCGGAGCCGCAGCAAGCCTTGTTGTCGGAGACGATCGTGCCGTAGCGTTAGCGCTTCCAGAATTCATCCACGCGGCGAAGCACCGTGTTCCAATCGCGGTCAGCGAAGATGGCCGGATAATCGCGCGCCAATAGGCGAGGATAGCTGACGGTGCGATCCGCTGACAGGACGGCGTAGCAATGGCCATAAAGCCTGAAGACGAGAAAATGCGAGTGCTTGGCGATGTCGAGCCGAGGAATGGGAACGGGGAAGTTTCGATCGACGTCCTTAATCTCGGGCTGGTGAAAGATCTCGCGGCCGGCCGCCGGCGCCGGCCCAAGGCGCGCCGGGAGGGCCGGCAGCATCGGAAGGCTCGGGCGATAGAACATGGCGCGATGAAAGTGTTCGGCGGCGTCCGCGTATCTCTTTGCACGCCGAAGCGCCTTGGCCAGTTCCCGATGAGCGTCACCGAAGTCGTCGAACGCCGCGACTGCCTTTTCGAGGCAATGTAGCGCCTCATCGTAACGGCCGAGCTGCCGCAGCACGATGCCGCACTCATAATGTCCGCGCGCCGCCAAAGGAGCCTCGTGCGGCCCGCGACGGATGGTCGGTGCCAGATCGAGCATGGATCGAAAGCGGGTCAGCGCCTCCTCGTGGCGCCCGATCTCGCGATAAATGATGCCGAGATGATAATGTGCTTCGGCGAGTTCCGGATCCTGTTCGGTCGCGGCACGCAAATAGGCCACCGACTGGCCGCGCGGGTCGAGATCGGCGTAGGAGCTGCGCAGCAGCTGATAGGGCGCAAACCCGGCGAGGTCGAGGCCGAATGACCGCGCGTGATGTTCCAGCACCCCCTCCATCGTCCAGACCATGCGCAGGACGACGCCGGAGCGGAGGTCATAGAGCGCCCGATAGAACGGGCTCACCAGCGGCTTGGCGCGCTCGTGGTGTCCGATGACGCTCTTGACGTCGGAATAGCCGGCCAGAGTCGCGTCGAACTCATA